>DATHWJ010000224.1:0-4264 GCA_035460745.1 Ideonella sp.
GATGAAGCGCAGGTAGACGCCCATGAACAGCGCGACCGGGATGGTGGCCGCCACCGTGAAGGTGCCCCAGGGCGAATCCGCCAGCGCCTTCACGACGATCAGCGCCAGCACCGCCAGGATGATGATCATGATCATGAAGGCGCCGAACAGCGCGATCAGCCCCGGCACCAGCCCCAGCTCCTGCTTGATCAGATCGCCCAGCGAGCGCCCGTCGCGGCGGGTGGAGATGAAGAGCACGATGAAGTCCTGCACCGCGCCGGCGAAGACCACGCCGGCCAGTATCCACAGCAGCCCGGGCAGGTAGCCCATCTGCGCGGCCAGCACCGGGCCCACCAGCGGGCCGGCACCGGCGATGGCCGCGAAGTGGTGGCCGTAGAGCACATACTTGTGCGTGGGCACGTAGTCCAGCCCGTCGTTGTGGCGCCAGGCGGGTGTCATGCGGGTGCCGTCCAGGCCGAGCACCTTGGTGGCGAGGAACAGGCTGTAGTAGCGGTAGGCGATCAGGTAGACGCAGACCGCGGCCACCACCACCCACAGGGCGCTGACGGCCTCGCCGCGCCCCAGTGCCACGGCGGCCAGCGCAAACGCGCCCAGCAACGCCACGAAAAACCACCCCAGGTGGCGACCCCATCCAGCCATGCTTGTCTCCTCGTCAGCCGCGGCTCCAACCACTGGGCCGCTGTACAGCGAGGCAGTATCGGCAGCGGGGGGCGGGGGCGCATCCGTTGCACTGCGTGCCGCGCCCCGCGAGACCACGCAAGGGTTAACCCGGGAGCCTGTCGCGGGCGTGCTCGACGGCGTACTTGATGAGCTCGGCCTGGCCCTCCAGCCCCAGCTTGCGCTTGATGCTCTGGCGGTGCGTCTCCACCGTGCGCACGCTCAGGTCCAGCGCCAGGGCGATCTGCTTGCTCGACTCACCGCGCCCCAGCGCGCTCAGGATCTGGCTCTCGCGCGGCGACAGCAGCGGGCGCGGCTGCTGGTCGCGGAACAGCCGCTTCGACAAGGCCGGGCTCAGGAAGACCCCGCCCGCGGCCACCGCCTCGATCGCGCCGACGATCTCGCTCGCCGGCGCGTCCTTCAGCACGTAGCCGCGAGCGCCGGCCTGCAGCGCCCGCTGCACATACTCGGGGTTGTCGTACATGCTGAACATCAGCACCCGCAGCTCCGGCCGCAGCGCGAGCATGGCCTGCGCCAGCTCTATGCCGTTGCCGCCCTTCAGGCCCACGTCCTGCAGCACCACGTCCGGCGAGGTCTCGACCAGGCGCTGCAGCGCCTCGCCGGCCTCGCCCGCCTCCCCCACCACCTCCAGCCGGGCGACGCTGGACAGGCGGGCGCGCAGGCCCTCGCGCACCATCGGGTGGTCGTCGACCAGCAGGATTCGAATGGGAGCGAGTGGCGGCGTCGTCATGTCAGCCTCATCCTGCCAGCTGCGCGTCGATCTGGGTGCCATGCCCCGGCTGCGCCGCCACCTCTAGCCGCCCGCCTATGGCCGCCAGGCGCTCGCGCATGTTGCGCAGGCCTATGCCCTGCTCGGGGTGCAGGTGCACCGCCTGCTCGTCGAAGCCGCGGCCATCGTCGGTCACCGTCATGCGCAGGCGGCCGGCGGGCTCGAAGCTCAGCAGCAGCTCCACCTGCCGCGCCGCGGCATGCTTGGCGACGTTGGTCAGGCTCTCCTGCGCGACGCGGAACAGGGCCGTCTTGACCTCGGCCGGCAGCTCGCGCGGCGTGCCCTCGGTGCGCACGCTGACCAGCGGCCCGCCGGCATCCTCGAACTCCTGGCCCAGGTGCTTCAGCGCCGCGGGCAGCCCCAGCGTGTCCAGCAAGGCCGGGCGCAGCCGGTGCGAGATGCGGCGGATCTCGGTGAGGCTGCCGTTCAGGCGCTCCAGGGCCTGGCCCAGCGGGGCGGTGGCGCCAGTCTCGGCGGCGGTCTCGACCAGCAGCTTGGTCGAGACCAGGGTCTGGCTGATGCCGTCGTGCAGCTCGCGCGCCAGGTGGGCGCGCTCGTCCTCCTGCGACTGCTGGACCTGGCGCGCCAGCAGCCGCAGCTTGGTCTCGGCCACCCGGTGCTCGCTCAGGTTGAGCGCCAGGCCGCAGGCGCTGATCAGCGCGATGCCGAACACCGCGATGCCGCCTATCCAGAGCAGCGTGGTGGCGATGTTGCGGCCGGCTTCGCCCTCCAGCTCGCCCAGCGTGGCGTGGATGCCGTCCAGGTAGAGGCCGGTGCCCAGCATCCAGCCCCAGCGCTCGAAGGCGATCACGTAGCCCAGCTTGGGGGCGATCTTCCCGCTGGAGGGCTGGCGCCACAGGTAGTCGACAAAACCGCCGCCGGCCTGGGCCTGGGCGATCAGCTGCTGGATGGTCGGGCGGCCCTGCGGGTCGCGCAGCGCCCAAAGGTCGCGGCCCACCAGCTCAGGCTGGCGCGAGTGCATCAGCACCCGGCCCTGCAGGTCGTAGACGAAGAAGTAGCCGTCCTTGCCGTAGTCCAGCGAGGCCAGCAGGCGCAGCGCCTGGGCGCGGTCTGCGGGGTCGTTGCCGCCGCGCGCGTAGAGCGGCTGCAGCGTGCTGGCGGCCAGCGCCACGTAGTTGCGCAGCTCGCTGCGGCGCGCCTCCATGTAGGCCCGCTCCACCATCGCATGCTCGCGCAGCGCCAGGCCGCGCTCCTGCTGCCGCACCGCCAGCGCGATCAGCGCCAGCGAGGCCAGCAGGGGCAGGATGGCGAGCAGGAGGATCTTGGTTCGCAGTCGCATGGGTGGGGCCGCCGTGCCGGCATTCTGGCCGGAACGGGCCCCCGGGGCGCCGAGCGCTCAGAACTGGTAGCCCAGCGTCCCCGCCACGTTGCGCAGGTAGCCCGGCCCGCAGGCCGAACGCACCGAGCAGCTGGCGTAGTAGTGCTTGTCGGCCAGGTTGGTGACGTTGAGCGCGAAGCGCCAGGCGTCGCGCTCCAGCGCCACCAGCGCGTCCACCAGCGTGAAGCCCGGCGTGCGCAGCCGCTCGACCGCGCCGTCGAACACCACCGCCTCGACCGAAGGGCCGACGTAGCGCACCCCCAGGCCCAGGCGCAGCGTCATCTCGCCGCCGAGCCGGACGACCTTCTCGCCCCAGGCCGAAGCCTGGTCCCTGGGCACGGCCGAGAGCGGCAAGCCCACCTCCAGCGGCTCGGAGCTGCGGCTCACCTTGGCGTTCACGTGGCTGTAGGTTGCGAAGACGCTGAAGTCGTTGCGCACGGCATGCGCCGCCTCCAGCTCGACGCCGCGCGACGAGACCTCGCCCTGCTGGATCAGGTTCTGGCCGTTGAGCGGGTCGTTGGTCTGCCGGTTGCTGCCCTTGATGTCGTAGGCCGCGAGCGTGAGCAGCGTGCGCGGCGTGGGCTGCCACTTGACGCCGGCTTCCACCTGCCGGCCGCGCTGCGGCACGAAGGGCTTGCCGTAGTAGTCCAGCCCCACCGTCGGCTGGAACGACTCGCTGTAGCTGAGGTAGGGCGACAGGTGGGCGCCGACGTCGGCGATCAGCCCGGCGCGCCAGGTCGTCGCCTTGTCGATCTGCGCCGGGCTGCCTTCGACCTCGGTGGTCGCGCGGTCGCGCCGGCCGCCGAGCACCAGCGTCAGCCCATCGCCGTAGCGGATCTGGTCCTGCAGGTAGACGCCGAGCTGGCTGTCGACCGCCACCGGATAGGCTTCGAGCGCGGCCTCGGGGATCTGGCCGTAGACGGGCGCATAGATGTCGATGGGGGCGGCCTCGGCGTAGGCGCCCCAGCTGCGCAGCTTGACGCGCGAGTAGTCGATGCCCAGCAGCGCCTGGTGGCGCAGCGGGCCGGTGGCGGCCTCGAACCTCAGGTGGTGGTCGGTCGTGAGCATGCCCAGGCGCGACTTGGAATCGTAGCGGTCGCGCGGTAGCAGGCGGCGATCCTCGTCGAGGAAGGGGTTCTCCAGGCCGTTCCAGACGGCAGGCTCGACGGCGGCGTTGTAGGTCTTGGCGCGGCTGTAGCGCAGCGCGCTCTGCAGGCTCAGCTCCGGGCTGAAGTCGTGGCTGACGAGAACGAGGTCGGCCGGCGCATGCCGTCGAGGTAGTCGGCGGCCTCGAAGCCGCCGCGCGCGGTGACGTAGTCGACGAAGCGGTAGTCGGCGCCGTTGGGCTCGGTGCGCAGGCCGGCGCTGTAGCGCAGCGCCTCCTGCAGGCTGATCGCGCCGCGGCTGGCGATGTCGCCGGCGCTGATCACGCTGATGGACTGCGGGGTCTCGGTGAGCGCGGTGTCGGTCTTGGTCGC
>DATHWJ010000225.1:0-2003 GCA_035460745.1 Ideonella sp.
GCTGGGCATCGCGGTGTGCAACGAGGCCTCGTTCATCCCGGTGAAGAAGACGGCCTCGGCCTCGGGCTATTGCGGCGGGCCGGACGATATCTACATGGCCCTGCGCGGCCTGCGCACGCTGGGCCTGCGCATCCCGCGCCACCAGCAGACGGCGACCACCATCGCCCGCTGGCTGCAGACCCGGCCCGAGGTGTCGCGGGTGATGTACCCGGCGCTGCCGGACGACCCGGGCCACGCGATCTGGGCGCGCGACTTCACGGGCGCCAGCGGCCTCTTCGGCGCGGTGCTCAAGCCCTGCAGCGAGCGTCAGTTCGCCGCGATGCTGGACCACATGGAGCTGTTCCTGATGGGCTACTCGTGGGGCGGCTACGAGAGCCTGGTCGTGCCGACCTACCCGGCCACGCTGCGCAGCGCGCGGCCCTGGCTGGAGAAGGGCCCGGCGCTGCGCCTGCATGCCGGGCTGGAAGACCCCGACGACCTGATACGCGACCTGGAGCGCGGCTTCGCCCGGCTGGCGGCGGCGGCATGAAGGCCGAGACCGACCTCGCCGGCACGCCGCATCCTTTCCTCGATGGCGCTGCGAAGCGCATGCTGATCGGCGGGCGCTGGGAGGCCGCGGCTTCGGGCAAGACTTTCGAGACGCGCAACCCCGCCACCGGCGAGCTGCTGGCGCTGGTGCCCGAGGGCGAGCGCGAGGATGTGGACCGGGCCGTGGCCGCGGCGCGCGCTGCCTTCGAAGGCCCGTGGCGGCGTTTCAAGCCCGACGAGCGGCAGGCGCTGATGCACCGGCTCGCCGACGTGATCGACGCGCACTACGACGAGCTGGCCTGGCTGGACACGCTGGACATGGGCTCGCCGATACGCCACACGCGCGGCAGCCGGCGCCACCTCGTGGGGCTGATGCGCTACTTCGCGGGCCAGGCCACGGCGCTCTACGGCCAGACGGCCGAGACCTCGCTCAACGGCAACATGTTCGCCGCGACGCTGAAGGAGCCGGTCGGCGTGGTCGGCGCCATCATCCCGTGGAACGGGCCGCTCTGGGCCACGGTCTTCAAGACCGCGCCGGTGCTGGCGACCGGCTGCACGCTGGTGCTCAAGCCCGCGGAGGACGCCCCGCTCACGCCGCTGCGCTTCGCCGAGCTGGCGCTGCAAGCCGGGGTGCCGCCCGGCGTGATCAACGTGGTGACCGGCCTGGGCCGCGGCGCCGGCGCGGCGCTGGCGGCCCACCCGGGCGTGGACAAGATCTCCTTCACCGGCTCGGTGGCCACCGGGCAGGAGATCGTGCGTGCCTCCGCCGGCAACCTGAAGCGCCTGTCGCTGGAGCTGGGCGGCAAGTCGCCGCACATCCTGTTCGACGATGCCGACGTGCCGCGGGCCGCGCAGGCCGCGGCCATGGGCGTGTTCGCCAACGCAGGCCAGATCTGCAGCGCCGGCACGCGCGTTTTCGTGCAGCGCGGCATCCACGACGAGGTGGTGGAGGCCATGGCCCAGGCGGGGGCCGCGCTGCGGGTGGGGGCAGGGATCGACCCCGCCAGCGACATCGGCCCGCTGGTCTCGCCGCGCCAGATGGAGCGCGTGCTGGGCTACGTGGGCAGTGCGAGCAGCGAAGGCGCCCGCCTGGTTTGCGGCGGTGCACGGCTCACGGGCCCGGCCCACGCGCACGGCAACTTCGTCGCCCCCACGGTGTTTGCCGACGTGCGCGACTCGATGCGCGTCGCGCGCGAGGAGATCTTCGGCCCGGTCGCTTCGGTATTGCCCTTCGACGATCTCGACGAGGTGGTGCGCCGCGCCAACGACTCCCCCTTCGGCCTGGGCGCCGGCGTCTGGACACGCGACGTGGGCCGCGCCCACGCCATCGCCAAGCGCCTGCAGGCCGGCTCGGTCTGGGTCAATTGCTACAACCAGATGGATCCATCGATGCCCTTCGGCGGCGTGAAGTTCAGCGGCTACGGCAGGGAGTCCGGGCCGCAGCAACTGGACGAATACCTGAACGTGAAGGGCTT
>DATHWJ010000226.1:0-8805 GCA_035460745.1 Ideonella sp.
GAAAACTCTTCGCATGCCGACTGTGGTGCAGGCTGAGCCGGCCGCCGCACAGCGCAGGGCCGGCTCAGCGCTCCGCTCTGTACCAGCAGCGCCCCCACAATGACCCCATGAGCTTCGAAGTCGATATCGGCTACTCCAGCCACCGCGGCCCCCGCGAGGTCAATGAAGACTTCGGCGGTGCCATGCAGTCCAAGCGCTCGCGCGACACCCGCGGCCTGATCGCGGCCATCGCCGACGGCGTCTCCACCGGCGGCCAGGGCCTGGAGGCTGCGCAGACCAGCGTGATGGCCTTGTTGAGCGACTATTTCGGTGCGCCCGACACCTGGGAGCCCACGGTGGTGCTGGACCGCCTGATCGGCGCCCAGAACGCCTGGCTGGCCGACCACAACCGGCGCCGCAGCAGCGGCGCCGCGCTCACCACGCTGACCGCGCTGGCGCTGCATGGCCAGAGCTTCACGCTGGCGCATGTGGGCGACACGCGCGCCTGGCGCATCCGCAAGCGGCCCGCGAGCGCCGAGGCCGGCGCCACGCTGGAGGGCCAGCAGCTCACGCAAGACCATGCCTTCGACCACCCCGACCAGCGCAGCCGCCTGACCCGCGCAGTGGGCCTGGACGACAGCGTGCGGGTGGACTATGCGCAGGGCGAGCTGCGCATCGGCGACTGCTTCGTGCTGACCAGCGACGGCGTGCACGGCGTGTTGAAGCCTGCCGCCCTCGCCGAGCTGGCCAGCCTGGGCAGCGCGCAGCAGGCCAGCGAGACGCTGGTCGAGGCGGCGGTGAGCGCCGGCACGCGCGACAACGCGAGTGCGCTGGTGCTGCGCATCGTCGGGCTGGACACGCGCCAGCTGCAGGACGAGCTCGGCGACGCCAAGCGCCTGGCCCCGCCGCCGCGCCTGAAGGTGGGCGACACGCTGGACGGCTACACGGTGACCGCGCTGATCGCCGACACCGGCGTGCACCTGCTCTACCAGGCTCGCGACCACGCCAGCCGCGCGCTGGTGGCGCTCAAGACCTTGCACCCCTCGCGCGCCAGCGACCCCGAAGAGCGCGCGATGCTGGCCCACGAGGCCTGGCTGGGCCAGCGCGTGAGCGCGCGCAACGAGCGCGGCTTCGTGCGGGTGCACGAGCGCAGCGAAGCGGCCAGCGCGTTCTACAGCGTGTTCGACTGGCATGGCGGCCGCACGCTGGAGCAGCTGCTGAAGGGCGCGGCGCCGCTGCCGGCGCCCCAGCTCGTCGCCGCAGCGATCGCCTGGGCCACCGCCCTCGGCCGGCTGCACCGCCACGGCGTGGTGCATCGCGACATCAAGCCCGGCAACCTGCACCTGGGTGACGACGGCCAGTGGCGCATCCTCGACCTCGGCGTGGCCTTGTCGGGGCGCGAGGGCGCGGCGCAGCGCGAGCTGCATGCCGGCACGCCCAGCTTCATGAACCCCGAGCAGTGGGACGGCGGGCTGCCCGACGCCGGCAGCGACCTCTACGCCCTCGGCGTCACGCTCTACCTGGCGCTCACCGGCCGGCTGCCGCACGGCGAGATCGAGCCCTACCAGACCGCGCGCTACCGCAACGACCCGGCCGCGCCGTCGCGGCGCCGGCCCGACGTGCCGATCTGGCTGGACCACCTGGTGCTCAAGGCCATCGCGCGCGACCCGCGCCTGCGCTTCGAGACCGCCGAGGAGCTGCTGCTCGCGCTGGAGCGCGGCGCCTCGCGCGGCGTCGGGGCGCTGCCTGTCACGCCGCTGCTGCAGCGCGACCCGCTGGTGCTGTGGCAGGTGGCGCTGGCCGTGTCGGTGCTCTTCAACGCGCTGCTCGTCTACTGGCTGCTCTTCCTGCCGCGGTGAATGGGGCATCCCGCTCGCCGAGTACGGCGAGCGAGCCTCCGCGTTGCGACCCCAGCGCCCCATCACGCCGCCTTCTTGGCCGCCGGCCGCGCACTGAAGCTCGCCGTCGCGTAGTCGTCGTCCGAGGCGGCCGGCGCCGTGCGTGCCCGCCCGCCCTTCTCGGCCCAGGTGCGCGTCCAGCGGATCTGCACGCGGCGCAGCATCACCAGCATCACCAGCGCCAGCAGCGTGAACGACAGGAAGCCCCACAGGTAGCTGCCGCCGTGTTGTTTGGACAAGCCCATCGCGTTGGGCAGGAAGCCGCCGCCCAGCGCGCCCACCTCGCCGATCATCGAGCCCGCCACCGCGGTGGCCAGCGGCCAGCGCAGCGGCACCAGCTGGAACAGCGCGCCGTTGCCCGCGCCCAGCGCCGCGAAGCACAGCATGAACAGCAGCGTGGTGACCGGCAGCGAAGCCCCCGCGAAACCGCACAGCGTGAGCGTGACGGCCACCAGCCCGAGCACGCCGCTGAGGGTGTTGATGCCGCCGATGCGGTCCGAGATGTAGCCGCCCAGCACCCGCACCGCCGAGCCCATCAGCGTGGCCAGCATGGTCAGCTGGCCGGCCTGCACCTTGGTGACGCCGAACTGGTCGTAGAAATAGGTCGGCAAGAAGCTCGCCAGCCCGATGAAGCCGCCGAAGGTGACGATGTAGATCAGGCTGAAGGCCCAGCCGTCCTTCTCGAACAGGCAGGCGACATGCTCGCGCAGGCTCTGGTGCTCGGTGTCCGGCGGCTCCTTGGCGGCGAACCACATCACCACCATAGGCAGCACCATGGTCAGCGCCGCCAGGCCGTACACCGCCTGCCAGCCGAACTTCTGCGCCAGCGGCGGCGCGAAGAGCACCGCCAGCACCGTGCCCGAGTTGCCGGCCCCGGCGATGCCCATCGCCAGGCCCTTGTACTTGGGCGGGTACCAGCCCGAGCCCAGCGAGAGCGCCACGCCGAAGCTGGCGCCGGCGATGCCCAGCAGCACGCCCATCGCCAGCACGCCGTCGTAGCTGTCCACGTACAGGTAGCCGAAGGCCAGCGCCAGCACGATCAGGCTCATCTCGACCATCGCGGCGTTCTTGCGGCCGATGTACTGCGAGAGCACGCCGAGCGGAAAGCGCATCAGCGCCCCGGCCAGGATGGGCACCGAGATCATGAAGCCCTTTTGTGCGGCGTTCAGGCCGTAGGTCTCGCTGATGAACGGGGCCATCGCGCCATTGAGCACCCAGATCGCGAAGCAGAAGTCGAAGTAGAGGAACGACGCGGCAAGCGTGGGCCAGTGGCCGGAGCGGAGGAATGTCGAGTACTTGGACATGACCTTGTGGCGGCAGCGAAAGGTGGACGAACAGCAGCCGGCGCGACCGTGGTCAGGCCTCGCAGGATGCAGCTGGGGGAGAGAGCTTGCGCGACCCGGAGGGCGGTCGACGCTGAAGGCGGTGCCCGGGCCGATCCTTGGGATCCAGGCCAGAGACGGGCATCATTGCGATGACCTCACCAGGGCGGTGCTTCGTTACACCACACCCGGTTGAAAGCAAGCGGCGTGCCTGCTTTGCGGCCGCCCCCAACCGGGTGGCCCAGGGCTTGCGGTCAAAACCGCTGCCCGCCGAAGAATTCGCACTCCCCAGCGCCCCATGACCCTGCTTCTCGCCATCAGCCCCGACCAAACGGGCGAGCCGCCCCTGCGGGCCAGCCTCGCCGGGGCCGGCTGCGCCGACGTGGCCTGGGCGCCATGCGACGCGATGGTGCAAAAAATCGCCGAGCTCGCACCGTTGCAGGTCGTGGTCGCGCTGCCCGGCGTGCACGGCGAGGGGCCCGCGGCGCTGCTGCAAGGGCTGGCCGCGGCGCTGCGCGGCTGGGGCGACGCCGCACCCTGCGCACTGCTGCTGTGGCTGGGCGAGTCCGACGAGGCCGGCCTGGCGCGGGTGGCGCCGCTGGTCGAGGCCGGCCTGCACGGCTGCGCGGTCGGCGAGCTGACGCCGCAGCGGCTGCGCGCGGAGCTGCACTGGGCGCAGGCCCGCTGGCAGCGCGAAGCCGCCTTGCTGCAGGCGCTGGCGCGCACCCGCGGCCAGCTCGACGACCGCAAATGGGTCGACCGCGCCAAGGGCGTGCTGATGTCGGCCCGCCAGATCGGCGAGGACGAGGCCTTCGCGCTGCTGCGCGGCGCCTCCATGCACGCCAACCTGCGCGTCGGCGAGGTCTCGCGCGCCGTCATCGAGGCCTCGCAGTGGGCCGATGCGGTGAACCGCGCCGGCCAGCTGCGCATGCTCTCGCAGCGCCTGGTCAAGCTGGCCGCGCAGCGTGCCGCGGGCATCGAGGTGCGCCGCGCGCGCAGCCTGCAGCGCGAGTCGCTGGCCCGGGTGCAGGACAACCTCGACCACCTGGCGGCCTTGCCGTGGGCCGCAGCGGGCAGCGGCCCGCCAGCGCTGGTGCAGGGCCTGGCCAGCAGCGTCGCGAGCTGGCAGGCCCTGCGCGGCGCGCTGGACGACAAGACCCGCTCGCTGGCGCAGATCGACGGCCACGCCGAAGACCTGCTGACCGAGGCCGAGGCCCTGACCGGCGCGCTCGAAGCCGCGGCCGGCCGGCGCGCGCTGCGCATCGTCAATCTCTGCGGCCGGCAGCGCATGCGGGTGCAGCGCGCGGCCAAGGAGGCGCTGCTGGCGGCGCTGCAGCAGCAGCCCGGGCGGCATGCCGCGCTGCAGCCCGTGCTGGACGAGTTCGAGGCCGCGCTGCTGGAGCTGGAGCAGGCCCCGCTCAGCAGCCCGGAGATCCGCACAGGGCTGCAGGCAGCGCGAGAAGAATGGGCGCGCCTGCTGCGCGGCCTGGGCAGCGTCGAGCAGGCCGAAGGCCGGGCGCTGCTGGCGCGCAGCTCCGAAGCGCTTCTGGAGATCTTCGACCGCCTCACCGCCGCCTACGAACACAGCCTGCAGGTCATCATGAGTTGAACCCGGCATGGCGTGGCTCTCGCTAGAAGTAAAGCGCCACCGATGCGACGAAACGCCCTTGCCGCAGCACCGGCAGCGCGGCAACCGATTTCAAGCCCACGTCCAGGCTCGCGATGCCCGGCTCGCTCGCCAGGTGCTCGCTCATCGCCGGCACCCCCGTCTGCCAGGCGCGGCCCGGTGCGCCGTCGCCGGCCGCCAGCACCCGGCCGGAGGGTGGCCAGCTCAGGTCGCCGGCCGCCTCGCAGAAGCCCGAGTCCAGCCGCAGGTACTTGGCTTCGGCGTCCGGCCGCCAGATCTCGACGCGGCGCGCGATCGGCGTGCCCAGCGCGGAGAGGAAGGCGATCACATAGGTGTCGTCGCCCGGCGTGGCGCAGGGCATCGCGAAGCCGCGGTTGATGCCCACCTTGACGGCGCTGTCGCTGCGCAGCGAGCCGGCCGCCCGCCCCAGGTCGGGCAGGAAGACCGGCGCGCCGTGCTCCCAGGCCTGGCCGGGCAGGCCGGTGCCGCGCCGGTAGCTGGTGCGCCGCGACACGAACTCGAAGGTCTCCGCGGTGCGGCCGTAGTGGCCGTCGAGCAGGTTCATGTCGCGCGAGGCCTGGGCGTCGTTGTGCCAGAGCTCGATCGCGCCGGCGTGCGCTTCGTCGTCGCCGCAGAAAAACACCGCCACCGAGCCGAGGTAGTCGCCGATGAAGATGGGCAGCGCGATCGCGCAGGTCAGGCCGTCGGCCAGCGCGGCGGCGGTGCGCTTGAAGTAGGAGCCCTCGAACTCGTTGAGCACCACCGGCCGGCCCTGCTGCCAGGCCCGGCCGGGCAGGCCCTCGCCGCGGCCGAAGCACATGTCGCGGCTGACCCGGCCGAAGCGCGCGGCCTCGCCATAGAGGCCGCCGCCGTACTCGAGCTGGCTGCGGTCCGGGCTGGGCAACCAGAACTCGGTGGCCTTGATGAAAGTCTTCATTGCACTTCCCTGCGCGCTGCGCGCTTCGGTATGAGCGCTTGGGAGCGGCCCGGCGCGCTCATGCCGCCGCTTTTTCGACGTGACCCTGGCGTGTGTAGAGAAAGTCCAGCACCTCCTTGCGGCACTGCACGTAGTGGCGGTCCTCGGCCAGCGCGACCCGGTCGCGCGGCCGCGCCAGGTCCACCCGCAGGATCTCGCCGATGGTGGCGGCCGGCCCGTTGGTCATCATCACGATGCGGTCCGAGAGCAGCACCGCCTCGTCCACGTCGTGCGTCACCATCACGACGGTGCTCTGGGTGCGGGCGACGATCTTCAGCAGCTCGTCCTGCAGGTGGGCGCGGGTCAGCGCATCGAGCGCGCCGAAGGGCTCGTCCATCAGCAGGACCTTGGGCTCCATCGCCAGCGCGCGCGCGATGCCCACCCGCTGCTTCATGCCGCCGGAGATCTCGTGCGGTCGCTTGTGGGCGGCGTGGCTCATGCCCACCAGGTCCAGCGCGTCGTGGGTGCGCTCGCGCAGCAGGGTCTTGCTCTCCGTGCGGTCGAAGACGCGCTCGACGGCCAGGTGCACGTTCTCGAAGCAGGTCAGCCAGGGCAGCAGCGAGTGGTTCTGGAACACCACCGCGCGCTCCGGCCCGGGGGCCGCGATCTCGCGGCCGTCGCACAGCAGCAGGCCCTCGGTGGCTGTCAGCAGGCCGGCGATCAGGTTCAGCAGGGTCGACTTGCCGCAGCCCGAGTGGCCGATCAAGGTGATGAACTCGCCCTTGTGGATCTCGAGGTGGATGTCGCGCAGCGCGTGGAAGGGGCCCTTCTTGGTCGGGAAGACGAGCTCGACGGATTGGACTTCGATGAAGGGTTTCATGGCGTGGGTCCTCGCTCAGTCGTCGTAAGAGAAACGCTTGGCCACGGCCATCAGCAGCTGTTCCAGGGCCAGCCCCACGATCCCGATCACGAAGATCGCGATGATGATGTGCTGCACGTTGAGGTTGTTCCACTCGTCCCAGACCCAGAAGCCGATGCCGACCCCGCCGGTCAGCATCTCGGCCGCGACGATCACCAGCCAGGCCGTGCCCACCGAGAGCCGCACGCCGGTCAGCATGTAGGGCAGCACGGCGGGAAAGAGGATGCGGGTGATGACCTTCCACTCCGAGAGGTTCAGCACCCGCGCGACGTTCAGGTAGTCCTGCGGCACCCGCTGCACGCCGACGGCGGTGTTGACCACCATCGGCCAGATCGAGCAGATGAAGATGGTCCAGACCGCCGCCGGGTTGGCTGACTTGAACACCAGCAGGCCGATCGGCAGCCAGGCCAGCGGCGAGACCGGCTTGAGCAGGCTGATCAGCGGCGAGACCATACGGCTGATGAACTGGAAGCGCCCGATGATGAAGCCCAGCGGGATGCCCACCAGCGCCGCCAGCCCGAAGCCCACCGCGACCCGCTCCAGCGAGAACAGGATGTTCCAGCCTATGCCCTGGTCGTTGGGTCCGTTGCGGTAGAACGGGTCGGCGAAGAGCTTGACCGCCGCCTCGAAGGTCATCAGCGGCGTCGGGAAGGTGCTGGACTTCATCGTCAGCAGCGCCCAGATGCCTATCAGCAGCCCGAGGCCGAGCACCGGCGGCAGCACCAGGCGCCACAGGCCGTCCCAGTCGAAAGGCTGCCTCGGCGGCCCGGGCGGCGCGGCGCGGCGCAGCGGCTCGGCCTTGGCCACCGAGTGGCCGACGACCGAGACGGCGGCGGGCTCGTTGACGGCGTCGCCCAGCGGGGAATGGAACACGGCACTGACCATGGTTCAGCTCCTGTCGATCAAGGACTACAAACGTGGCGGGAGGCTGCGCGGGGAGCGGAGCAGCGGCGGCGGCGTGCCGCGGGTCAGGCGCGGACCTTGAAGCTGTCGGCGTACTTCTTCGGATCCTTGCCGTCCCAGACCACGCCGTCGATCAGCTTGGAAGCGCGCAGCGGATCCTTGGGCACGTTGACCTTCAAGGCCGAGGCGGCCTGCTTGTAGAGCTCGATCTGGTTGACCTGCCTGGCCACGCCGAGGTAGTCGGGGTGATCCTTCAGCAGGCCCCAGCGCTTGTGCTGGGTGAGGAACCACATGCCGTCCGACAGGTAGGGGAAGTTCACTGCGCCGTCGTTGAAGAACTTCATGTGGTTGGGGTCGTCCCAGGTCTTGCCCAGGCCGTTCTGGTAGCGGCCCAGGATGCGCTGGTTGATCGCGTCGACGCTGGTATTGACGTAGCTCTTCTCGGCGATGGTTTCGGCCATCTTGTTCTTGTTCTGCAGGCTGGCGTCTATCCAGCGGCCGGCCTCCAGCACCGCCATGATCACCGCGCGGCAGGTGTTCGGGTACTTCTGCACGAACTCGCCGGTGGTGCCCAGCACCTTCTCGGGGTGGTCCTTCCAGACGTCCTGCGTGGTGACCGCGGTGATGCCGATGCCGTCGATGATGGCGCGGTGGTTCCACGGCTCGCCGACGCAGTAGCCGTCCATGTTGCCCACCCGCATGTTGGCCACCATCTGCGGCGGCGGCACGGTGATGACCTTGGCGTCCTTGATCGGGTTGATGCCCGCCGAGGCCAGCCAGTAATACAGCCACATCGCGTGCGTGCCGGTCGGGAAGGTCTGCGCGAAGGTGTACTCGCGCTTGTCGCTGGCCATCAGCTTGGCGAGCGAGGCGCCGTCGACCGCGCCCTTGTCGGAGAGCTTCTTCGAGAGCGTGATGGCCTGGCCGTTGTTGTTCAGCGTCATCAGCACGGCCATGTCCTTCTTCGGGCCCGCGGTGCCCAGGTGCACGCCGTAGACCATGCCGTAGAGCACATGCGCCATGTCGAGCTCGCCGTTGACCAGCTTGTCGCGCACGCCGGCCCACGAGGCCTCCTTGGTCGGGATGATCTTGACGCCGTACTTCTTGTCGAAGCCCAGCACCGAGGCCATCACCACGCTGGCGCAGTCGGTCAGCGGGATGAAGCCGATGCGCACTTCCTCCTTCTCCGGCTTGTCGGAGCCCTGGGCCCAGGCGCCCGGCGAGGGCAGGCCGGTGGCGGC
>DATHWJ010000227.1:0-27469 GCA_035460745.1 Ideonella sp.
CTCCAGCGACAACGCCGGCAGGTGCACGCCCACCCACAACATGGCAGGTCCCGGGAAGCAGGTGAGAGTGAAGAAACTAGCCGCCAGGCGGCGGTGCCGCAGCGGCCTTGGAGACGGCGGTCGCCCTGGGCCCGCCCGAGCCCTGCCCGGCCTCCCCCGCACGGCTGCGGGCGCGCTCGGACAAGACCGGCGCCAGCGCCAGCCGCAAGGGTTGGGCAGAGGCTGGCCCGCGGCGCTTGATGACGCTCAGCGACAGCTCGTCAGGGCCGCCGGGCTGCAAGCTCAGCCGCAGCGGCGCCGGGCTGGGGTGGCCAGCGGCTTCGATCTCGCGCAGCACGAAGGCCGGGCCCTCGTGGGCCTGGGCGGCCAGTTGCAGGCGGCGCAGCGCTTCGGGCCTGACTGCGGCACCCGGCCAGGCCAGCACCGCGCCGACCTGGCCACTGCGCAGCGCCTGCTCCAGCGCCCAGCAGAGGTCGGCGCCGACGGGCCGGGCGGCCGAGCGCGGCCGGCGGGCCGCAGCGCCACCCGAGGCCAGCCCGCGCACGACGATGCACTGCTGCACCGGGATGCCCAGCTGCACCAGCGCAGGCGCACAGGCCTCGGCAGGCGGGTCGAACAGCATCAGGCAGCGGCCGGCTCGGGCGATGGCACCGAGCGCGGGCGCCAGCAAGCGGATCTCGCCGATGCCGGAGCGCGGCAGCAGCAGCTCGGTGAGCACGCGGGTCGGCCAGCCGGCTTCCGGCAGCTCGGCGTCGAGTGCGGCAAAACCGGTGGCCACGCCGGCCCGGCTGCGCAGCCCCGAGCCGTGGGCACGCCACAAGGCCGGGTGCAGGCGCTCCGGCTCGGCCAGCAACTGCGCGCGCTGGGCTCGCTGGGCCAGCGCAGCGCCGACCAGCGCGGCCATGGGATCGGCGGCGACGGGGCTGGCCGACGGGCCGGCCAACGGGCGAGGAGGAGCAGGTGTGAAGGTGATCATGATACTGTTTATTCATACAGTATCACACCCCGCTGCCCACGCTCAACACCTGCGCGCCAACGCGGGCTTTGGCGGACCCGGCACCGGCGGCTCGCCCAAAAGCTTGAGGCAAGATGGCCTGCATGCAACCCGCCAGCCCACCCTGCCCCTGCGGCCGCCTGCGCTCACCCGGCCGGCCGAACGGTGCCGCCCTGCCCTATGCCGATTGCTGCGGACGGTGGCACGGCGGCCCCGCCTTCCTGCAGGCGCCCGATGCCGAGAGCCTGATGCGCTCGCGCTACAGCGCCTTCGTGCTGGAGCGGGCCGACTACCTGCTGGCCACCTGGCACCCGAGCACCCGCCCGGCGGCGCTGGCGCCGGACGAGCCGGGCCTGCGCTGGCTGGGCCTGACGGTGAAGCAGCACCTGCAGCAGGACGCCGACCACGCGACCGTCGCCTTCGTCGCACGCAGCAAGCTGGCCGGCCGTGCGCATCGCCTGGAAGAAAACAGCCGCTTCGTGCGCGAACACGAAGCGGCCGGGCCGCGCTGGTACTACCTGGACGCGCAGGCGTAAACGGGCTCAGGAAACGGGTTCAGGGACTGGCGAGGGTGGCGCGTACCCGCGACACCCACCGTGCCCCTTCAGCTCACGAACTCCTGCCGCACCACCGGCGACATCAGCCGGCGGATCATCCAGGCCAGCAGCGCGCAGGCGAACAGCGTCATCAGGCCGGCCATCACCCGCGCCGCGGTGACGAAGCCGCCGAAGACCTCGGCGAGCGCCAGCGGCAGCGGCGTGCGGCGCAGCGTGCTGGCCACCAGCGACTGCACGAACTCGTGCTGCAGCCACAGCCCCGCGAGATTGGCGGCGATGGCCAGCACCAGCAGGCCGATGAAGGCGCGGCGCGCCCACTCCATGCGCATCAGCAAACCGCCCGCTGCCACCAGCAGCGCCACCGAGACGATCAGGCCGGTCCCGATGACCCAGGGCAGGTAGGCCATCATCAGCCCGCTTACCAGGGGCAGCGGCTGGCTCTGCAAGGCCCCGCCCAGGCCCGGGTTCCACGAGGCCAGCGAGGCCTGCTGGATCACGCCGCAGGCGCAGGCCAGCGTGGCCAGCACGATGCTGACCCACGCGGTGAGGGTGATGAAGAGGGACCGGTTCCCGAGGTAGTAGGTTTGAGGCATGTGGTTGTACTCCAGCCGCTCGCCGGCCGCTCCAGCGGAGGGTGGCGTGCTTGCATGACCACGATTTTTCGGCCCCGTGCCAACAATGTCATTCCCTCGAATGGGGGTGAGTCCCTAGAACAAAGGATGTACCGCCGGCCGGCGTGGTGCGAGCGCCACGCCGGCCGGGGCTCAGCCGAACTTCAGCGCGTAGATCGGCGGCAGGTGGGCGGCCACGCTCTGCCAGTCGTCGCCGCCATTGGCGCTGGCCCACAAGTGGCCGGTGGTGCTGCCCATCAGCAGGTGGCGGCCGTCGGCGGCCACGTCCAGGCCGTGGCGGTAGACCAGGTCGTAGCAGTCGGCCTGCGGCAGGCCCTCGCGCAGCGCCTCGAAGCTCTGGCCGCCGTCGCGGGTGCGCTGCACGGCGAAGGCGGCATCGACCGGGATGCGGCGCTCGTCGGCCACCGCGGGCACGGTCCACGCGGTCAGCGGGTCTCGCGGGTGGGCGGCGACCGCGAAGCCGAACTTGGAGACCGGCGCGCTGGTCAGCTCCTGCCAGCTCAGCGCGTTGTCGGCCGAGCGCCAGAGGCCGTTGTGGTGCTGGCACCAGAGCACCTCGGGCGAGCCGGCGCAGCGGGCGATGCGGTGCGGGTCCTGGATGCGCGGGTCGTTGGCGCGCTCGGGCGGCATGTAGGCGGCGCTCAGGCCCTCGGTGCGCAGGCTCCAGCCGGCGCCTGCGTCGGTGGTGTGCCAGACGCCGCCGCAGCTCACCGAGACCAGCCACTCGCCGGGCCGGCCGGGGTATTGGCTGATGCTGTGGATGCCCGGCGTGTCGTAGCCGCCGCCAAACCACTCGGCCCGCTCGGGGCGCTGCCAGAGCGACTCCACCAGTTGCCAGCTCGCGCCGCGGTCGGCCGACTGGAACAGGCCGCCGGGCAAGGTGCCGGCCAGCAGCAGGGGCTGGCCCTGGGTGTCGAGCACGCTGTCCAGCGTCCAGACCTGCACCAGCGTCCAGGCGGGGCCGGGTGCATCCTCGGGCTGCGGCGGGTAGACCGGCGCGGCCATCTCCTGCCAGGTCTCGCCGCCGTCGTCGCTGGCATGCAGCTTGGCGCCGAAATGGCCCAGGCTGAGCGCGGCGAACATGCGGCCGGAGGCGTCGGGCGGCGCCAGCGCGCTGACCGGCTCGGACAGGAAGCTGACACGGTGGATGCGCCAGCCGCTGGCTGCCTTGCGCAGCTCGAACAAGCCCTTGCGCGTGCCCACCCAGGCGCGGTCGTCGCTCATCGCGTCACCCTCCCGACAAGGCCTGCAACACATGCACCTCGCTGCCGCTGCGCAGCGGCTGGCTCAGCTCGCGGCGGTCGCGGCAGCGCTCGCCGTCGATGAACACCACCACGTTGGCGCGCAGCCCGCCCTGGTCGTCCAGCACGTAGCCGCGCAGCGCGGGGTTGGCGCGGAAGGCGTCGGCCAGCGCATCGCGCAAGGTGGCGGCTTCGGTCGCGACCTGCGGCGCGGCGGTGAAGCGGCGCAGCTGCGGGGTGAAGTGAACGGTGGGCATGGCGCCGCATGATGGCGCCATCCACCCCGGGCTTCAAGTCGGGAGCCCACCCCGTTCGTGGGGGGTGGCCACGGCCCGCGCCGTCAGCGCAGGTCGCCCGCCAAGCTGGCCAGCGTGTCGGCCGGGATCGCGAGGTGCGCGGGGTAGTTGGTGTGGTCGCAGCCCAGCTTGACGGCCGCGCCGGCGCGCACCGCGCTCTTCGCGGCCGGCGAGAACTCGAAGCGCACGAAGTGCACCGCAGACGTCTTCTCGGCGTTTTCGCGTTCCAGGTCTTCGTCGGCGATCGCGTAGATGCGCGGGTGGCCCTCCACCTCGACGAACGTGCGGTCTTCCACGCCGATCAGCCGGGCCAGCTCGCGCCGGCGCTCGTGCTCGTCGGGGAACTCGATCAGCATCGTGGCCTTCCAGTTGCTGCCGTCGGGGACCAGCGGGGCGTAGGCGTCGATCTCGGCCTGTATGCCCTCTTCGTCGAAGATCTTCTCGATGTGCAGCATCTCCTGGATCTGCCGCCGGATGGTCAGCTCGTCCTCGAACTGCAGGTTGACGTGCTCGCCCAGGTGCACGCTGCGCAGGCGCCGGTGGGCGATCACGGCAGGCTTGTCGGCCTTGCGCAGCTTGGCGTAGGCCTCGAGCGTCAGCAGGCTGTCGCGGGTGATGGTCATGGCGAAGGCTCCCATCCAGGTTCAAAGTCCGTAGGCCATTCTGACCAGGCTCAAGGGGTGCTGCAGCGCCTTGGCCGGCGTACCGGCCTGCGCCATGCCCTGCGCGATGTGGTGGCCGGCCAGCGCGCAGTCGCTGGCGATCACGTCGGGCTCGTCCTTGGCCATGGCCTTGAAGACCGGCTTGCCTATCTTCATCGCGATAGCGTGGTAGGGCGTCTTCACGCCATAGGTGCCGGCGTGGCCGGAGCAGCGCTCGACCGTATTGAGCTGCACCGCCACCGTCTTGCCGATCAGCTTGAACATCTCCTCGGTCTTGCGGCCGATGTTCTGCACCCGGCCGTGGCAAGGGATGTGGTAGCTGACCTTGCCGAGCGCGGCCTTGAAGTCGGTCTTCAGCAGGCCGTCCTTGTGGCGCGCGATCAGGTACTCGAAGGGGTCGAACATGGCGGCCTTGACGGCCAGCACGTCGGCGTCCTCGGGGAACATCAGCGGCAGCTCCTGCTTGAACATCAGCGTGCAGCTGGGGATCGCGCTGAGGATGGCGTAGCCGTCGTTGGCGTACTTCAGCAGCACGGGGATGTTGGCTGCCTTGTGCTCGGCCACCGCGTCCAGGTCGCCCAGCTCCAGCTTGGGCATGCCGCAGCATTTTTCCTTCTCGACGATCTGGTAGGGGATGTCGTTGTGCTCCAGCACCCGCAGCAGGTCGTGGCCGATGCCGGGCTCGTTGTAGTTGACGTAGCAGGTCGAGAAGATGGCCACCTTGCCCGGCGTGCGCTCGCCGTTCGTCACCACGGTGGCCGAGCCCGTCTTGTCGGCCGACCAGCGGAAGCGGCTGCTCGCCAGCTCGGGCAGCCAGGCCTGCGGGTGCACGCCCAGCGCTTTGTCGAGCAGCTTGCGCATGGCCCCGGTCTTGTTCAGCGCATTGGCCACCTGCACGACGACGGGGATACCGGCGAACTGGCCGTGCTTGTCGGTGGAGGCCAGAAACCTCTCGCCCGCGCCGACCCCGCCCTGCTTGAACTTGATCGCCTTGGCGCGCAGCATCAGGTGCGGGAAGTCCAGGTTCCACGGGTGCGGCGGCACGTAGGGGCACTTGGTCATGTAGCAGAGATCGCACAGGTAGCACTGGTCGACCACGCTGCCGTAGCGGCTCTTGGGGATGCCGTGCACCTCGCCGTCGGCGGTCTCGTCGACCAGGTCGAACAGGGTGGGAAACGACTGGCACAGGCTGACGCAGCGCCGGCAGCCATGGCAGATGTCGAAGACCCGCTCCATCTCCTGCTCGCACGCGGCTTCGTCGTAGAAGCCCGGATCGCGCCAGGCGATGGGGTGGCGCGTGGGCGCTTCGAGGTTGCCTTCTCGCTGGGACATCGTGGGGCTCCGGTCGTGGCGTTGGTGTCAGCAGGCGGCTAGCGGGAGGCTGGCTGACCTGCTCACAGCAGCGTCGAGGAGGGCACGGTCCGGGCTGGAGAAAAGACAAGGGGCCCGCGAGCCCCTTGCCTTGTGGCGTGGCGCAGATCCGTGCGGTCAGTCCACCAGCGCGTCCAGCGCCTTCTGGTAGCGGTTGGCGTGCGAGCGCTCGGCCTTGGCCAGCGTCTCGAACCAGTCGGCGATTTCGTCGAAACCTTCGTCGCGGGCCGACTTGGCCATGCCCGGGTACATGTCGGTGTACTCGTGGGTCTCGCCGGCGACGGCAGCGCGCAGGTTGTCGCGCGTCGGGCCGATGGGCAGGCCGGTGGCCGGGTCGCCCACCGCCTCCAGGAATTCCAGGTGGCCGTGTGCGTGGCCGGTCTCACCCTCGGCGGTGGAGCGGAACAGCGCTGCGATGTCCTGCTGGCCTTCGACGTCGGCCTTGTTTGCGAAATAGAGGTACCGGCGGTTCGCCTGGGATTCGCCCGCAAAGGCGTCCTTCAGGTTTTGCTCGGTCTTGGAACCCTTCAAAGCCATGGCGTGCTCCTCGTCAAGAAACGTTAGGGAACGGTCGGCCAGCACAGCTGGCGCCGGCTCCCGAATGACACTAACAGAGCCTGCGGCAGGCGGCAATGCAAAGCTTCAATGCACAACATAGCGCCGGTCTATTCGCGCCCGGCCGGGTGCCGCGACATGCTGCTAGAATTTTGAATTCGTGGGGGCGTAGCTCAGCTGGGAGAGCGTCGCGTTCGCAATGCGAAGGTCAGGAGTTCGATCCTCCTCGTCTCCACCAGATCATGATCCCGGGACGTCCCGTGCGGCACCAGGAATCAGGAAAAGCCTCAAGGAATCAACACCTTGGGGCTTTTTTCTTGTCCCAGGCTGTTCCTTGCGAACCTGCACGATCCGACCAGCGCCGCAGATCGGCCCTCCTGGGATTGAGGCGCCAGCCAGTCCGCGCCTCCGCGCGCACGCTGATGTGAACATGGGGGCAGGCTTGGTCATCGTGCAAGACTCCACAGCCGTCCTCGTGGATCGAGCAGCAAGCGAGCAGCCGGTCCGGGCACGTTGGTGCTGAAGGGGTTGCAGCCCCCCCCGGCCAGGCCATGTCACGCGTTGCGCATGCGCGCCTGGGTTCCCCGAACACCGATAATTCACCACGGGCCTGATCCGCGCCGAGGCTTTCGGATGAACTGGTTCCTGCATCTCGTCGGTACCCCGACCATCGAAGGCGGCGGCCACAGCCTGCCGTTGCCAGTGGAGCGCCGTGGCCAGCTCGTCGCGGCACTGGCGCTGCGCGGCGACTGGATGCAGCGCGCCGAACTGGCCGCGCTGTTGTGGCCCGATGTGGCGCAGTCGCTCGCGTCGACCAACCTGCGCAAGGCCGTGTTTCGTGCGCGCGAGGCCGAGTGGGGGCCATGCCTCGAGCAAGAGGGCACGGCGCTGCGTGTCGTGGCAGGGCACGACGTGGCGGCCTTCCACGCCGCGGTGCGCGAGGGCCGCCTGGCCGATGCGCTGGCGCAGACGCGCGGCGAGTTGCTCGCCGGCTTCGACGACGACGCCAACGAGGCCTGGACCGGCTGGTTGCGCATGCAGCGCGAGCGTTGGCGCACCGCCTGGCGCGCAGCCGCGCTGGAACGCCTGGCGCAGCCCGTGCCGGCCGACGAAGGCCTGCAGCTGGCTGAAGCGCTGCTGCAAGACGACCCGCAAGACGAAGCCGCGCTGCTCGCCCAGCTGACCCACCTCGCAGCGCAAGGCCAGCACGCGCGGGCCCGCGAGGTCTACCGCGACTTCGCGCGGCGCATGCAGCACGACCTCGGGCTGGCCCCGGGCGATGCCGTGCGCGCGATGCACGACCGGCTGCGAACGCAGTCTCTGCCCACCGCGGCGCCACCCCCTACCGGCGACGGCGGCTACATCGGTCGTGTTTTCGAGCAGCGGCGCATCGCCGAGCTGATGCAGCGCGCCGAGTGCCAGCTGCTCGCCATCGTGGGCCCGGGCGGCATCGGCAAGACGCGACTGGCGCGGCGTGCGCTGGAGGCCCTGGCACCGCTGTTCGCCGACGGGGCGGTGTTCGTGCCGCTGGAAGACTTGTCGGACGCCGCGGCCATGGTGCCGCGGCTGGCACGCTCGCTCGGCCTGGCGCGCAGCGGCACGCGCGACGGCGTGGCGGCGCTGGTCGGCCACTTGCGCACGCGCACGATGCTGCTGGTGCTGGACAACTTCGAGCTGCTGGCCGCCGAGGGCACTCCGCTGCTGGAGCAGTTGCTCGAAGGCGCGCCGGGCCTGAAGCTCATCGTCACCAGCCGCGAACGCCTGGCCAGCGCCGCGCAGTGGGCGCTGCCGCTGGATGGGCTGCCTTGTCCGGAGCCGGAGGATGTCGACCGGCTCGACGCTTTCGACGCGGCGCGGCTGTTCATCGCCGCGGCGCGGCGCGCGGCGTCGGATTTCGATGCGCACGCCGAACTCCACGCCATCATCGACATCTGCCGCCAGGTGGACGGCCTGCCGCTGGGGTTGGAGATGGCCGCGGCCTGGACGCGCGTGATGCCCTGCGACGCCATCGCCCGCGAGTTGCGCGAAGGCAGCGAGTTGCTGAGGGCCACCCACCCCGGCTTCCCGGCGCGGCAGGCCAGTGTGGAGGCGGTGTTCGAGCAGTCCTGGCGCTTGTTGGGTGTGCGCGAGCGTGGCGCGTTGGCGCGGTTGTCGGTCTTCCGCGGCGGATTCACCGTGGACGCCGCGCGCGCCGTGGCCGATGCGCCGCTGGCGGTGCTGGGTGCGTTGATGGACAAGTCCTTGCTGAACAAGCACGGTGCGCGGCTGGGCCTGCATCCGCTGCTGCAGCAATTCGCGGCGCTGCGCCTGGCCGACGGCCGAAGCGGGGACCGCGCAGCCGCGGCGGCGGCGCATGCCGAGTATTTCCGCTGGTTCCTCGACGGCCAGCAGGCCGGCGCCCGGCGCGGCCAGGCCGAGGCGCTGTCGGCCATCGACGACGACCTCGAGAACTGCTGCCTGGCGTGGCAGTGGCTGTCGGCCCATGGCCAGTCCGCCGCGTTGCCCGGGCCGGCGCGCACGCTGTGCGACCACGCCGACCACCGCGGCCAGCCGGCGCGCAGCCTGGCGCTGCTCGAGCAGGCCCTGGCCGGCCCGGTGGCGAGCGCCGATCCGGCGTTGCGTGCGAGGCTGCTGGCGCACGTGGCGCACCTGGCCTATCGCAGCGACCGCTTCGCCGAAGCGGAAGACATGGCGCGCCAGGCGCTGAGGGGCGCGCCCAAGGACGAACGCCAGACGCGCCAGTACGCGCACCAGGTCATCGCTTCCGCAGCGTTCCGTCAGGGCAGGCTGGCCGAGGCGCGCGAGCATTTCCGCACCGTGCTGGAACTGTCCGACGCCACCACGCGCGCCGAAGACCGGGCCGCGACGCTGGACCATCTGGCGCTGGTCGAGAAGCGCCTGGGGCGCTACGACGAAGCGCTGCGGTTGTCGCTGGATGCGTTGCGGCAGCACCGCCTGCTCGACGACACCGCCGGCATTGCGCTGTGCCTGAACAACCTGGCCACGGTCCACCAGGAGCGCGGCGAGATGGATGCGGCGGAGGCACCGCTGCGCGAGGCGCTGTCGCTGTGCGAACGTGCCGGCTTGGTGGGCACGCAGGTGCTGGTGCTGTCCAACCTGTGCGAGATCGCACTGAGCCGCCGGGACTGGGACGTCGCGGAGGGCTACGCCTTGCGCGGGATCGAGCTGGCGGCCGCGACCGGCCAGCGCCTGTTGGGCGGCTGGCTGCAGGCCCACATGGCCAAGCTGGCCCTGGGGCGAGATGAGCTGGGCGCGGCCCGCGCGGCGCTGGCGGTCGCGGCGCAGGCGGGACTGGACCTGAACGTGCCGTCGATCAAGTCGTCTGCCGCCTTGGTGTTCGCCGAGCTGCTGCATGCCGATGGGCGCACGGCCGCGGCCTGCTGCGTGCTGACCGTGGCCATCGCCGAGCCCTCGCTGGGTGCCGGCGAGCACGAACGCCTGCGCCAGGTGCGGCGGGCCTGGGCGCCTGACGAGGCTGTGCACGCCGCAGCGCCGATCACGCTGGATGCGCTGCTGCACCGCGTGTCGGGCGAAGCCAGCCAGGGCCACGCCGCGCTGGCGGCTCTTCTCTCCGGCTGAACGCACCGGCTGAGGCCCGGCGCGCGGGCCGCGGCCTGAGGGCGGAACGGCCGCGGAACGGCCTGCCGCCCACAGTTCGTCCCCATCGAAGGGATGAACACGGAAGCTCGCGATGAAACGCTTTCTGATCGAACGGCGCTTCCCGCAAGGCCTGCCGATTCCGACCAGCGACGAAGGGCGCCGCGCCTGCAGGAGGCGGAACGCGCAGCGATCCCGGTCCTGTTCGGCGACGTGCTCGAGGGCAACGGGCCGATGTTCGGCCTGCTGCGGCGCCACGGGTTCGAGCCGCAGCGTTCGGCGCCGACCGGGGCTGGCCTGATGCGCTGGCGGCTCCGCTGGCCCGTGAGGTCGCCCTCATCGGCGAAAATCTGGAGGCCCGACCCCACCCACCGCCTCATCTCCGACCTGTCCCACTCTCGTGGCTCTCAACGAACTCCAGGGCTTCATCCTCACCCGCCGGTCCCGCGATGCACCGGACGGCATCGAACTGGAGTACTGGCTCGCGACGGAGCAAGGCCCCCGCAAGCTCCTCGTGAGCGCCCAGACGGCAGTGGCGTTCTTCCCGGCCCGGCATCGCGCCGCCGTCGAGGCGCAGTTGCCTTTGCTGCCAGGGATGGAGCTGCGCGAGCTCGAGCTCAAGACCTTCGGGCAGGAGCCCGTCATCGGCGTCTATGCCCGGCAGTCCCGCCAGCTCGGCAAGCTGGCACGCGCGCTGGCGCCGCAGGGCATCCGGCTCTTCGAAGCGGATGTCCGCCCCCACGACCGCTACCTGATGGAGCGGTTCATCACCGCTGGCGTGCGGGTCCAAGGCGGGCGCGAGGATGGATCCATCCTCTTCGACGGCCGGCTCAGGCCGGCGCCTGACTTCCGGCCGGTGCTGAAGGTCGTTTCGCTGGACATCGAGACCAGTCAAACCGAAGACCTGTATTCCATCGCGCTGGACGGCAGCGAAGGCCGGGTCGTCTTCATGCTGGGCGAGCCGCCGGCGCAGCCCGCGGCCCAGTTGGACTTCGACCTCGTTTACTGCCCGAGCCGGCGGGACATGGTCGAGCGTTTGAACGCCTGGTTCGTGGACCACGATCCGGACGTGCTCATCGGTTGGAACGTGATCCAGTTCGATCTGCGCGTGCTCCAGAAGACGGCCGACGCGTGCGGCGTGGCGCTGCTCCTCGGCCGTGAGCGCCGGCCCATCGAGTGGCGGACCCATCCGGGCAAGCAGGGTTACCTGTTCGCGCCTACGCCGGGCCGCTTGGTGATCGACGGCATCGACGCGCTGAAGGCCGCGGTGTGGAGCTTCCCTTCGTTCAGCCTGGAGACGGTGTCGCAGACACTGCTGGGTGAGGGCAAGGACATCGGGGACGATTACGACAAGATGGCCGAGATCGAGCGCCGCTACCAGGAGGACAAGCCGGCGCTGGCCACCTACAACATCCGGGACTGCGCACTCGTGCTTCGCATCTTCGAGAAGGCCAGGCTGCTGCAGTTCATGCTGGAGCGCGCGCAGACGACGGGCCTGGCGGTGGACCACTTCGGCGGCTCCATCGCGGCCTTCAGCCACCACTACCTGCCGCGCATGCACCGGCTGGGTTACGTGGCGCCGAACGTGGGAGACATCGCGGCCAAGGCCTACCCTGGTGGGTATGTGATGGACTCCAAGCCCGGGTTCTACGACTCCGTCGTCGTCCTGGACTACAAGAGCCTGTACCCCTCCATCATCCGGACCTATCTCGTCGACCCCGTCGGCCTGGCGGAAGGCGCGTGCGCGGCCGATCCGGCCGGCGTCGTGAGGGGGCCGCAAGGCACCACCTTCTCGCGAGACAAGCATTGCCTGCCGGACATCGTGACCACCCTGTCGCGCGCCCGGGACGAAGCCAAGCGCGCCAGGAACGAGCCCTTGTCGCAGGCGCTGAAGCTGCTGATGAACTCCTTCGCGGGCGTGCTGGGCGCTACCGAATGCCGGTTCTTCAACCCGAAGCTGGTGTCGGCCGTCACCCTGCGGGGCCACGAGATGATGAAGCGCACGCGGGAGTGGGTGGAGAGCAGGGGCTACGAGGCCATCTATGGCGACACCGACTCGATCTTCGTCTGGCTCAAGCGCGCCCACGCCAACGACGACGCCCATGCCGTCGCTGCTGAGCTGGTCGACGGCATCAACGCGTGGTGGACCCGCATCCTGCGTGAAGAACACGGACTCGAGAATTTCCTGGAGATCGAGTTCGATACGCACTACGCGAAGTTCTTCATGCCCACCATCCGCGGCTCCGACGTGGGGAGCAAGAAGCGCTATGCCGGCTTGAGCGTCGACGCAGAAGGCAGGGAGGAGATGGTCTTCCGCGGGCTGGAAATGGCCCGGAGCGACTGGACCCCGCTGGCGCGCCAGTTCCAGGACGGCTTGCTGTCGCGCATCTTCCACGGCGAGCCCTACGAGGCCTTCGTGGCCGACTATGCGCGCTCGACCTGGGAGGGCAGGATGGACGAGCTGCTCGTCTACAGGAAGCGGCTGCGCCACCGCCTGGACGCCTACCTCGTCAACGTGCCGCCGCAGGTGCGGGCGGCTCGCATCGCGGACGACTACAACACCAAGGCCGGGCGCCCCAAGCGCTACCAGCACGGAGGCTGGATTCGCTATGTGATGACCCAGGCCGGCCCGGAGCCCCTGGAAGCACGCCAGTCCAGGATCGACTACGAGCACTACCTCGCCAAGCAGCTCCAGCCGATCGCGGATGCCATCCTTCATCCGCTGGGCGACAGTTTCGCGGCGTTGACGACGCCGCAGCAGGCCTTGTTCTAGCCGCCGCGGGCACGGCGGCCGCGGCGCTGCGACAAGCCTTAGGGGAACTCGAGATGGGTTGGCTGGACGCTCAGTTGTAGTGGGGTTTGACGTCGCCGTTCTGACCGGAAGTGTTGACTCGGCCCTCAGAGCGACGCCAGTTCCGGATTGAATGCCACTTCCCAGAGATGGCCGTGCGGGTCTAGCAAGTAGCCCGCGTAGCCGCCATAGGACGTAACTCGTGCAGGCTTGACGAGCTTGGCTCCGGCCTGTACCGCCTGCCCAATGACAGTATCGACCTCTGTCTTTGAGTCGACGTTGTGGGCAAGCGAGAACTCAGTGGAACAAGGAGGCTGCAACGGCAAAGTGCTATCGCCAGCGAGGCTCTTGCGCCTCCCGATCAGCGCACCGGCTGCCCGCCCGCGCGCCGCTCTGCGTGCTCGCGCACCTGCGGCGGCAGGCGCCGCAGCATCAGCCGGATGGCGGCCGGTATCAGCACCAGGTCATCGACGACACCGAAGAACGGAACCACGTCGGGGATCAGGTCGATCGGCGAGACCAGGTACAGCAGCACCAGCCCCGTGCCGACCTTGAGCCAGGCGGGTGCCTGGGGATGGCGCAGCGCAAACCACAAGGCCCTGGCATCGCCGCGAACCAGCAGCCACAACGCCGACAAACGTTTCCACATTGCACGCCTCCTGGTGACGTAACACGGACCGCGCTCCCTGGCTCCCATATGAGGAAGACAGGCCCTGACACAAGACCCGCACTGCACGGCAGCACAGAACGCCCCAACGCCTGCTCCCGCCGACAGGCCCGTCGGCCCGGTGCTCTGCACCGTCCTACACCGGCCTGGCATACCGGCCGACAGGGACGGTCCGGGGCTTGTGCCACGATGGTGCGGCGCCGGCTGGCACAGAACTCGCAAGTGTGCGCGTCGGAGCAGGCTCCACCCGACCGACTCAAGACTCGGCCAGCACGCCAAAGAGGCAGATACTCTTCGGCTGCCAGCCAAGTTTTGCTGTCAAACATTAGGGTGAAGCCCGTAACGACAGGATGAAGTCAGCCGCTATAGTGCTGCTTTTCGCGGCTCAAGAGGCTGCATTCCAACAAAGACAGCGTCCGTACAGGTCGACTGGAGGAAACGAGTGGATTTCGCTGAAGCACAGCGCAACCCGACCAAACACCCGGTCGGGCTGGGCATCGTGATCGTGCTGCACATTTTGCTGGGTTGGGCGCTCGTCAGCGGCCTGGCTCGCAAGGTGGTGGATGTCGTCAAGGCACCGATCGAAACCAAGCTGATCGAGGAGGTCAAGCCGCCGCCTCCGCCGCCGCCGGAAAACCTCCCGCCGCCGCCCAAGAACATGCCCCCGCCGCCGGCCTTCGTGCCGCCGCCGGAGGTGCAGGTGACGCCGCCGCCGGTCGCGCCGACGATCACGACCACCCAGGTCCAGCCGCCGCCGGCACCGATCAACGTCGCTGCCGCGCCGGCCCCCCCGGCACCGCCCGCGCCGCCTGCGCCCACCGCGCCGCCAGCCCGCGTCGCACCGTCGCTGAACTTCAACGTCTGCGACAAGCCCGAGTACACCGCCGCGGCCCGCCGCGCCGAGACACAAGGCACGGTCGTGATCGCCTACACCATGGATATCGACGGCCGCATCACCGAAGCACGCGTCGAGCGTTCGTCCGGCAGCTCACGCGAGCACAAGCAACTGGACCGGTCCACGATGGACGCCGTGCTGGCCTGCAAAGGCAAAGCCGGCTCGGTCGATGGCAAGCCCGAGCGCCTGGCCGGACGCGTCGAATACGTCTGGAAACTGGACTGACGGCGCATCCCCCGCACCGCTTCGTCCCCTTCACTCTCTTCTTTTTCAACTCTGGCGCTGTCCACCCTGGCGAGCCCTGTCGCACCGACCAGCGCCGCGCCCCTTTGCCTCTGGAGGAACCATGTCCTTTCTGAAAACCGTGCGTGCCCCTTTCCTGGCCGCCTCCATCGCCTTGCTGGGCGCCATCAGCATGCCCAATGTCGTGCTGGCCCAGGCCTCGGCGCCTGAAGCGACCACTGCGCCGGCTGCCTCCGACGTGACCGATACGGCGCCGGCCATCGCCGTGCCGACCCCCGAGGTCAAGAAAGAAACCATCGACAACCCCTACGGCCTGGAAGCGCTGTGGAGCCAAGGCGACTTCGTCGCGCGCGGCACGCTGATCATCATGATCATCATGTCCATGGGCAGCTGGTACATCATCTTCACCAAGCTCTGGGAACAGCGCAAGATGATGAAGAGCGCCGACGCCGCCGCCTCCACCTTCTGGAAGGCCGGCTCGCTCAAGCAGGGCGCTGCGGCGCTGGACGAAGGCAGCGCCTTCCGCTTCATGGCCGAATCCGGCCTGAACGCCAGCGAGCACCACGAAGGCAGCCTGGTCGAGAACATCGACCTGCACACCTGGATAGGCATGAGCGTGCAGCGCTCGGTCGACAACATCAACAGCCGCCTGCAGGACGGCCTGGCCTTCCTGGCCACCGTCGGCTCCACCTCGCCGTTCGTCGGCCTGTTCGGCACGGTGTGGGGTATCTATCACGCCCTGACCGCCATCGGCATCTCGGGCCAGGCTTCGATCGACAAGGTCGCCGGCCCCGTGGGTGAAGCGCTGATCATGACCGCCTTCGGCCTGGCCGTCGCGGTGCCTGCCGTGATGGGCTACAACTGGCTGATCCGTCGCAACAAGACCGCGATGGAGAAGGTTCGTGCTTTCTCGGGCGACCTGCACAACGTGCTGCTCGCCGGCAAGCGCTGATCTGCGGTCCGCAGCGGGCCGCCGCCGCGCATCTTTGCGCAGCCGGCCCGCCCTGATCGAGATCCTCTGTTGAAGGAAGCTCCATGTCCATGACCGTAGGCTCTCCCGACGACGGTGAAGAGCAGATGAACTCCAGCATCAACACCACACCGCTGGTGGATGTGATGCTGGTGCTGCTGATCATTTTCCTGATCACCATTCCTGTCGTGACCCAGTCGGTCCAGTTGTCGCTCCCCAAGGAGACCAACGTGCCGACCACCACCAAGCCTGAGAACATCCTGCTGGCGGTGAGCAAAGACGGCGACGTCTACTGGAACACGCGCCTGATGCCCGACACCGAAGCGCTGGTGACCGCGCTGAAGAAGGAATCCGTCAAGGATCCCCAGCCCGAAGTGCACATCCGTGGCGATGAAAACGTCCGCTACGAATCGGTCGGCCGCGTGATCGTGGCCTGCCAGCGCGCCGGCATCGCCAAGGTCGGCTTCATCACCGAGCCGCCGCCCAAGCAGTGAGCGCCCAGCGCACCCTGCCCTCCCTGAACCCTAGAGGAAGCTCCATATGTCCATGAGCGTAGGCTCCGGCGACGACGACATGATGGTGGAAATGAACACCACCCCGCTGATCGACGTGATGCTGGTGTTGCTGATCATGTTCATCATCACCATTCCCGTGCAGACGCACGCGGTCAAGATGAACATGCCCACCGGCGCCTCGAACCCGCCGCCGGTGCCGCCGGAGATCGTCAACATCGGCGTGGACTTCGACGGCACCATTCTCTGGAACGGCGAGACGGTGGCCGGCCGCGGCGACCTGCAGGCCCGGCTCTACCGCATCGCGCAGTTGCCCGACCAGCCCGAGGTCCACCTGCGCCCGAACAAGCTCGTGACCTACAAGCACGTGGCGATGGTGATGGCCGAGGCGCAGCGCCTGGGCGTCACCAAGATCGGCATCGTGGGCAACGAGCAGTTCATGCCCTGACGGGCGGGCTCTCGGCCACCCGCATCCTGGCAACGGGGATCGCTCGTCATCGGGCCGGTCCCCGTTTGCGTTTCAAGTAGTCTCCCGCAGGCATTGCCTCACTTCCCGGAACTTCCCCCCATGAAAACCTTGCGTATCCTCGCCGCAGCCCTGATCGCGGCCGGTTGCCTGAGCTCGGTGCAAGCTCAAGCCCTTCGGCCCGAAGTGGCCAAGCCCCTGCAGCAGGCCGGCGACCTGCTGCGCGCCGGCAAGGCCCGCGAAGCGCTGGCCAAGGTGCGCGAGGCCGACGCCGTGGGCGGCAAGACGGCCAGCGAGCAGTTGATGATCGATCGCATGCGCGGCTCGGCCGCCCAGCGCGCCGGCGACAACGCCACCGCGATCCAGTCGTTCGAGGCGGCCTTCAACTCCGGCAAGCTGCCCGGCGGCGAACAAGGCCAGGTGGCCGAATCGCTGGCCTTTGCCTACTCGCAGCAGCAGCAGTTCGCCAAGGCCAACCAGTGGCTGCAAAAGGCCCAGCAGTTGGGCAGCAATAGTGCCCAATTGAAACAATTGCAAGCCTACCTGCAGTCGCAAAGCGGCGACTACAGCGCCATTGCGCGCGACGCCGCCGCCGCCGTCTCAGCCGCCGAACAAGCCGGCCGCCGCCCCGACGAAGGCGACCTGCTGCGCCTGGCCGACGCCTACCAGCGCACGAACAACACGGCCGGCCAGAGCACCGCGCTGGAAAAGCTGCTGGCCTACTACCCCAAGAAGGACTACTGGGCCGCCCTGCTCGGCCGCCTGCCGCGCAAGCCCGGCTTCGCCGACCGCTTTTCGCTCGACCTGATGCGCATGAAGCTGGCCACCGGCAACCTGAGCTCCGCCGACGAGTACATGGAAATGGCGCAACTCGCGCTGCAGGCCGGCTACGCCAGCGAAGGCAAGCTGATCGCGGACAAGGGCTTCGCGGCCGGCGTGCTGGGCACTGGCGCTGAAGCCGCCCGCCACGAGCGCCTGCGCGCGCTGGCCGTCAAGCAGGAGGCCGAGAGCAAGGCCGGCATCGACAAGGAGATCGCCTCCGCCACGGCCGCCAAGGACGGCAATGCCCTGGTGCAGGTGGGCACCGTGCTCGGCTACATGGGCCAGGCCGAGAAGGGCGTGGCGCTGATCGAGCAAGGCATTGCCCTGGGCAAGCTGAAGCGGCCCGAAGACGCCAAGCTGCGGCTGGGCATCGCGATGCTGCAGACCGGCAAGAACAAGGCCAAGGCCCAGCAGACCCTGCGCAGCGTGCAAGGCAGCGACGGGGCTGCCGACGTCGGCCGGCTCTGGGCCATCCTCGGCACCCCCATCTGACCCGCCCCGGCCCGCGCGTGCCCCTGCCCTCCTTCGCCCAGGACCTCGGGCATGGCATCTACCTGATCGACACGGGCTTCCAGCGGCCCGATTTCGACGCCGCCTACCTGATGCTGCACGGCGGCCGCGCGGCCTTCGTCGACACCGGCACCAACCACGCGGTGCCGCGCCTGCTCGCCACGCTGGAAGCGCTCGGCCTGCCGCGCGACGCGGTGGACTACGTGATCCCCACCCACGTGCACCTCGACCATGCCGGCGGCGCCGGCCTGCTGATGCGCTCGCTGCCGAGCGCCAAGCTGCTGGTACACCCGCGCGGCGCCCGCCACATGATCGATCCGACCGCGCTCTACCAGGGCGCGCTGGCGGTCTATGGCGCCGAGGAGATGCAGCGCTCCTACGGCGAGCTGGTGCCCGTGCCGGCCGACCGCGTGCTCACCAGCCACGACAACATGGCACTCGACCTCGCCGGCCGCCCGCTGGCGCTGATCGACACGCCCGGCCATGCCCGCCACCACCATGCCGTGTGGGACAGCCTGTCACGCGGCTGGTTCACCGGTGACACCTTCGGCCTCTCGTACCGCGAGCTCGACACCGACGGCCGGCCCTGGATACTGCCGGCCACCACGCCGGTGCAGTTCGAGCCCGAGGCCTTGCGGGCCTCGATCGCGCGCCTGCTGGCAGCCGACCCAGCCTGCGTCTACCTGACCCACTACGGCCGTCTCGGCGACGTGGCCACGCTGGCGCACGACCTGCTGGCGGTGCTGGACGAGGTCGTCGCGCTCGGGCTGTCGCTGCGCATGTCCCCTGATCGGCACCAGGGCCTGGAGGCGGGTTTGAGCTCGCTGTACCTGGCCAGCCTGCGCCGCGCCGGCAGCCGCCTCGCCGAAGCCGAGATCGCCGGCCTTCTGGGGCTGGACATCGAGCTCAACGCCAAGGGCATGGGCATCTGGCTGGACCGCCTGCCCGCACCGCACAAGGGCTGAGCCGCAGGCGACAGGCAGGCCTCGAGGGGCGCGGCTAAACTGCCCCCCACACCCCCAACAAGCCCGCCTGCCGCGGGCTTTTTCTGTCATGGCCGAGCCCGCCACCACCCCGCCAGCCCGCCCCCCCACCGCCATCAGCTTCGGCCTGGCCGGCCGGGTCGCCATCGTCACCGGCGGGGCACAAGGCATAGGCGCGGCTTGCGCCAGGCGGCTGGCTGCCGAAGGCGCCCGCGTGGCGGTGTGGGACATGGACGCCGCGGCCGCCACCGCCCTGGCCGCCGCCCTGAGGGCCCAAGGCGCCAAGGCGCTGGCCTGCGCCTGCAACGTCGCGCACAAGGCCGCGGTCGAGGCCGCGCTGCGAGACACACTGGCCGCTTTCGGCCGCGTCGATGCGCTGGTCAACAACGCCGGCATTTTTCGCGCCGCGGACTTCCTCGAGATCGAGGAGGCCGACTGGGACGCCGTGCTGGACGTCAACCTCAAAGGCAGCTTCCTGGCGGGCCAGGCCGTGGCGCGCCGGATGGTGGCCCAGGGTGGCGGCGGTGCCATCGTCAACATGTCGTCCGTCAACGGCACGCTGGCGATCGCCAGCATCGCCAGCTACAACGCCAGCAAGGGCGGCATCAACCAGCTCACCCGCGCGATGGCGCTGGCCCTCGCCGACCATGGCATCCGCGTCAACGCGGTGGCGCCCGGCACCATCGCCACCGAGCTCGCCCGCAGCGCGGTGCTGACCAGCGACGACGCCCGCCAGCGCATCCTGGGCCGCACGCCGATGAAGCGCCTGGGCGAGCCCGAAGAGGTGGCCGACGTGGTCGCCTTCCTGCTCAGCGACGCCGCACGCTACATGACCGGCGAGATCGTGCATGTCGATGGCGGCCGCATGGCCCTGAACTACACCGTGCCGGTCTGAAAAACCCGCGCCACCCCGACCCCAAGGAGAACGCTGCATGGCCCACGAATCCCGCCTCGCCGAGTGGCAGGCCCGCGAAGCCGAATTGCGCCAGCGCATGACCCAGGCGGGCCTCGCCCGGCCCGAGCAGATCGCCGGCAAGACAGGCATGCAGATCTTCGAGGCGATGTTCGCCGGCGAGATCCCCTACCCGCCGATCGCCGACACGCTGGACTTCCAGCTCGTCGAGGCCGAGTACGGCCGCGCGGTATTCCAGGGCCGGCCGCAGTTCCGCCACTACAACCCGTTGGGCAGCGTGCACGGCGGCTGGTTTGCGACGCTGCTCGATTCGGCCGTCGGCTGCGCGGTGCACACCACCATGCCGCCCAACACCAGCTACACCACCGCCGAGCTGAAGATCAACATCGTGCGGCCGCTGACCGACAAGATCCCGCTGGTGCGGGCCGAAGGCAAACTGATCTACTCAGGCCGCCGCATGGCGACCGCCGAGGGCCGGCTCTACGACGCCGACGACAAGCTCTACGCCCACGCCACCACCACCTGCTTCATCTTCCCCACGACCTGAGACACCGCTTTCGATCCCCCTCGCAAAGGAGTACCCCATGCGATTGCTGCACACCATGCTGCGCGTCGGCGACCTGCCACGCTCCATCAACTTCTACACCCAGGTGCTGGGCATGGAACTGCTCCGCACCACCGAGCGGCCCGAGCAAAAATACAGCCTGGCCTTCGTCGGCTACGGCCGCAACCCCGAGCACGCCGAGATCGAGCTGACCTACAACCACGGCGTCGATCAGTACGAGCTGGGCAGCGCCTACGGCCACATCGCCATCGGCGTGGAGGACATCTACGCCACCTGCAGCGCCCTGCGCGACAAGGCGGCGGAGCTGGGCGGCGCCATCACGCGCGAGCCGGGCCCTGTGAAGGGCGGCAACACGGTGATCGCCTTCATCACCGACCCGGACGGCTACAAGGTCGAGCTGATACAGACCGGCCCCTGACGCCGCAACGCGGCGCCGGGCAAGGCCCTGGTCAGCGACGGATCGCGGAGGCCTCGCGCGCCAGTTGCGTGATGCGGGCCCAGTCGCCTGCCTTCACCGCGTCGCCCGGCGTCAGCCACGAGCCGCCGCAGACCTTCACGTTGGGCAGCGCGAGAAAGTCCGGCGCGGTCTGCACGGTGATGCCGCCGGTGGGGCAGAAGACGACGTCCGGGAACGGGCCGCCCAGCGCCTTCAGCATGGGGATGCCGCCAGCCGCGGTGGCCGGGAAGAACTTCAGGAACGACAGGCCGTCCGCCTGCGCCGCCATCACCTCGCTGGCGGTCGCCACGCCCGGCAGCAGCGGCAGGCCGGCGGCGCGGCAGGCGGCGCCCACCTCGGCCGTGTAGCCCGGGCTGACACCGAACACCGCGCCGGCCTCTTTCGCCGCATGCGCATCGGCCGCGCTGCGGATGGTGCCGGCACCGACGATGGCGCCCGGCACGGCGCGCGCCATCGCCGCTATCGCCTGCAGCGCCACCGGCGTGCGCAGCGTCACCTCCAGCACGCGCACACCGCCCTCCACCAGCGCCTGCGCCAGCGGCACGGCATCTTCGAGGCGGTCGATCACGATCACCGGGATCACGGGGCCGTGGCCGGCCAGTTCAAGCGTGTTCATCGTTCAGTCCTTTCCGAGGGGGTGAAGTGCATGATGCCTCGGCCAAGCGGCCACCGCGGATCCGGCTCTGCCGGTCCGCCAGTGGCGCCCCCGGGGGGCGGCCGAAGGCCGTAGGGGGGGTCCATTCATAACCAGCTGCAAGCGCCCTCTTCCGCGGTGTTGACGTTGCGGCGCATGCCTGCAAAGAGGTCGCGGCCCAGGCCGTGGGCGTGGGCCTCGGCCAGTTCGTCGGCGCGCTGGGCGTGCTCGCGGGCGGCCCACTCGGCTTCCGGCACCAGCGCCTGCAGGGTGCCCGCGTTGGCGTCCAGGCGTATCAGGTCGCCGGTGCGCACCTTGGCGATGGCGCCGCCGGCCAGCGCCTCGGGGCTCATGTGGATGGCGGCCGGCACCCGGCCCGAGGCGCCGCTCATGCGGCCGTCGGTCACCAGCGCGACCTTGAAGCCCTTGCCCTGCAGCACCGCCAGCGGCGGCGTCAGCTTGTGCAGCTCGGGCATGCCGTTGGCGCGCGGGCCCTGCCAGCGCACCACCGCGATCAGGTCGCGCTCCAGCTCGCCGGCCTTGAAAGCCGCCAGCAGCGCCTCCTGGCTGTCGAACACGATGGCCGGCGCCTCGACCACGTGGCGGTCGTCCGGCACGGCCGAGACCTTGATCACCGAGCGGCCGAGGTTGCCTTCGAGCAGCTTCAGGCCGCCGGTCTCGGAGAACGGCGCCTCGGCGGTGCGCACCACGCTGTCGTCGGTGGTGCCGGCCGGCAAGGCCTGCCAGCGCAATTGGTCGCCTTCCAGCGAAGGCACTTCGGCATAGGCCGCCATGCCACCGCGCGCCACCGTCTGGGCGTCTGCGTGCGCAAAGCCGCCCGCGAGCAGCTCGCGCAGGATGAAGCTGGGCCCGCCCGCCGCCTGGAACTGGTTCACGTCGGCCGCGCCGTTGGGGTAGACGCGCGCCAGCAGCGGCACCACGGCCGAGAGCTCGGCGAAATCGGTCCAGTCGATCAGCAGGCCGGCGGCGCGCGCCACGGCCACCCAGTGGATCAGGTGGTTGGTGGAGCCGCCGGTGGCCAGCAGCGCCACCATCGCGTTGACGATGCTGCGCTCGTCCACCAGGTGGCCGATCGGCAGGTCGCGCGCGCCGGCCCACAGGTCCAGCGAGGTGTTCACGGCCTCGCGCGTCAGCGCCTCGCGCAGGCCGGTGCTCGGCGGCACGAAGGCGGCGCCGGGCACGTGCAGCCCCATCGCCTCGAGCAGCATCTGGTTGGAATTGGCAGTGCCGTAGAAGGTACAGGTGCCGGGGCCGTGGTAGGCCGCCTGCTCGGCCTTGAGCAGCTCGTCGCGGCCCACCAGGCCTTGCGCATGCTGCTCGCGCACCTTGGACTTGGCGCTGTTCGACAGGCCGGTGCCCATGGGCCCGCTGGGCACGAAGACGCACGGCAGGTGGCCGAAGTGCAGCGCGCCTATCAGCAGGCCGGGCACGATCTTGTCGCAGATGCCCAGCAGCAGCACGCTGTCGAACACATCGTGCGAGAGCGCGATGGCGGTACCCATCGCGATGGTGTCGCGCGAAAACAGGCTCATCTCCATGCCGGGATAGCCCTGGGTGACGCCGTCGCACATCGCCGGCACGCCGCCCGCCACCTGCACCGTGGCGCCCAGCGCGTGGGCCGCTTCGCGGATCTGGGCCGGGTAGCCCTCGTAGGGCTGGTGGGCCGAGAGCATGTCGTTGTAGGAGGTCACGATGCCGATGTTGGGCGCGCGCTCGGACACCACCTTGAACTTGTCGGCTCCGGGCAGCGCCGCGAAGGCGTGCGCCACGTTGGCGCAGCCCATGCGCTCGGCGCTGCGCGGGCGCTTGCGCAAGGCCTCGACACGCGCCAGGTAGGCGCCACGCAGCCCGGCGCTGCGGTCACGGATGCGCGCGGTGACCGCGGCGACGGTGGGGTGCAAAGTGGTCATGGCTTTTGGCGTGGTAACTGACCCGGCGATTATCATGTAACTTGGTTACAGCGTCAAAACATCAGGCCCCTGTCCGACAAGGGCGCTGATGCGGATCTGGGCGTCGATTCGGTGCCACTTGGCCACCATGCGCATCGCCGAAGCGTTGTAAAAAGCCGTATCGCCACGCGAGCAGCGCCAGCCCCTGCCACCCCGCCATGTTCCAGGTCGATCCCTCGCTCATCGTCAGAGACCCGCAGGCCTTGCTGCAGCGCACGCTGCAGCAATGGGGCGGCCACGCGCCGCTCTGGGTCTTCGCCTATGGCTCGCTGCTGTGGAAGCGCGAGTTCGACGCCGACGAGCACCGCGCCGCGCAGGCCCACGGCTGGCACCGCGCCTTTCGCATGCAGTCGCGCGTCAACCGCGGCAGCCCGCAATTGCCCGGCCTGGTCTTCGCGCTGATGGCCGGCGGCTCCTGCCACGGCGCCGTCTACCGCCTGCCCGAGCGGCAGACCGAAGCGGTGATGCACGAGCTCTGGGACCGCGAGATGTCGACCGGCGTCTACGATGCCCGCTGGATACGCTGCCAGACCGAGCAAGGCACCGTCAGTGCGCTGGCCTTCACACTCAGCCACCAAAGCCCCGGCCACACCGGCACGGTGGACGACGCCCGCATGCTGCAGATCCTGCGCGAGGCGCGCGGCCGTTACGGCAGCACGCTGGACTACCTGGTGCAGACGGCGCTGGAGCTGCGCGCCCGCGGCATCCGCGACCGCGAGATCGAGCGGCTGCTGGCGCTGGCACGCCGCCACGGCCTGCCGACCGGCGCCAGGGAGGCCATGAAGCCTTCCGACGCGCCCGCCTGATTCCGCCCCCCAGTCGCTGCGCTCCTGCCCCCATGGGGCGCAGTCCGGCTTGGGGCGGCCCGGCGCCGGACCCCGCCCCCCAGTCGCTGCGCTCCTGCCTCCAAGGGGCGCCTTCGGCCGCCCGCGTCGAAGCCGCCCTCTCACTCCGCCGCAAAACCCTCGGCATTCTCGAAACGCGCACGCAGCCGCTGCAGATCGTCCTCGGTGTCGATGTCGACCAGCACGCCCGGGTCGTCGATCTCCACCGCCTGCGCCGGGAAACGCGCCAGCAGCTTGCGCGCGCCCTGCTCGCCGGTGATGCGCAGCAGCTCGGAGAACAGCTCGGCGCCGAAGCCCACCGGGTGGCCGCGCTGGCCGCGGTACTGGGCGTAGGCCACCGGGTGGTGCGCGATCGCCGCGGCGATGCGCCTCAGCGTCTCGGGGAGCACCAGCGGCATGTCGGCCGGCAGCATCAGCCAGCCGGGCGAGGTGGAGCGCGCCGCGACGCCGGCCGCGATGGAGTCGCCCATGCCGCCCGGCGCGACGCCACCGATCGGGCCCAGCACCACGATGTCGCGCTTGGCCACCAGGCAGGCGGCCTCATCGACGAAGGCAGGCGTCGTCACGACCAGCATGGGCAGGCCGCTCGCCAGGCCGTTGCGCAGGGTGTGGGAGAGCACCGTGTGGGGCCCGAGGGATTCAGCCAGCTTGTGCTTGGGCCCGGCGTAGCGCGAGCCGCGCCCGGCTGCCAGCACGATCAAGGCTGGGAGGGATTTCATGCCAACGACCCGGTTCTGTTGTGGGCGGCGGCTCAAAGGGGCCTGCCGACGATGTTGCTCCTAGGATGAGAGCGTTACCCCGCCGCTTCCAGTGGGACGATCACTTAAGGCCTCGCCCTAAGTCTGCCCGCATGCAACGCAAGGCGCATGCCCATTGTTGATGAACGCCGCAGGGCGGCAGGTGCCCGGCCGCCGCCCTAAACTTCGTCCATGAAAGACATCGCCCAGTTACGCAAGAGTTACGAAAAAGCCGAGCTCGACGAAGCCTCGGCCGCCGCCGAGCCGTGGCGCCAGTTCGAGAGCTGGCTGGGCGAGGCCATCGCCGCCGAGCTGCCGGAGCCCAATGCGATGACGCTGGCCACCGTGGCCGCCGACGGCCGGCCCTCGACCCGCGTGGTGCTGATCAAGGGCCTGGATGCGCGCGGTGTCGTCTGGTACACCAACTACGAAAGCCGCAAGGGCCGCGAGCTGGCCGGCAACCCCTTCGCCGCGCTGCAGTTCCACTGGGTCGAGCTGGAGCGCGTGGTGCGCATCGAGGGCCGCGTCGAGAAGGTCGACGATGCCACCGCCGACGCCTACTACCGCTCGCGCCCGCTCGACTCGCGGCTCGGTGCCTGGGCCTCGCCGCAGAGCCAGGTGATCAGCTCGCGTGCGGTGCTGGTGGCCAACGCCGCCAAGGCGGCTGCGCAGTACGCGCTGAACCCGCCGCGGCCGCCGCACTGGGGCGGCTACCGGCTGCTGCCCGACCGCTGGGAGTTCTGGCAGGGCCGCCGCTCGCGGCTGCACGACCGGCTGCGCTACCGGCTGGACGGCGGCACCTGGCTGCGCGAGCGGCTGGCGCCCTGAGGCAGGGGCATGGCCTCGCCGACCTCTTCGGCCGCCTCGAGGCTGGCGCGGCCGTGCTGCAAGGCCAGCGCGTCGATCGCCGCGAGAAAACGCAGCAAGTCCAGCGGCTTGGTCCAGTAGTCGTCGAAACCCTGGGCCAGCGCGTGGCGCACGTCGTCCGGCATCGCATTGGCCGAGAGCGCCACGAAGCTGCTGCCGGCCAGCGCCGGCTCCATGCGCAGCAGGCGCAGCACCTCCAGGCCCGAGATGTCGGGCAGCTGCAGGTCCAGCAGCACCACGTCGGGCCGCAGCGCCAGCACCCGCGCGATGCCGCTGCGGCCGTCGTGCGCGGTCTCGAGCTGCACCTGCGGCCTCAGCGAGAGCATCTCGCGCACCAGCATCTCGTTGACGGGGTTGTCTTCCACGTAGACCACGCGCAGCGGCAAGGGCTGCGGCGGCGGCACGGTGGCGTCCGCGGCGGGTGCCGTTGCCGTCGCCGATGGCGCAGGTGCCTGCGCCCCACCCTCGGCGGCGCGCAGCGAGACGCGAAACTCGCTGCCCCGCCCGTGCTCGCTGGCCACCCGCAGGCGCCCGCCCATGTCCTGCACCAGCTGCTGCACGATGCTCAGCCCGATGCCGGTGCCGGGGATGCCCTCGCGCTCGGCGCCGAGCCGGTTGAAGGGCTCGAACAAGCGCCCCATCTGCTCGTTGGACAAGCCCCGCCCGTCGTCGCTGACACACAGCTCCCAGGCCGGCGCGCCCTCCAGCTCGGCGGCCTGCGCGCGCACCTGCACCCGGCCGCCGCTTCGGTTGTACTTGATGCCGTTGGTCAGCAGGTTGACGATCACCTGCCCGAGCCGGCGCCGGTCGGCCATCACCACGCCCGGCAGCGCCGCCGCGTCCAGCCCGGCGCCCGGCGCCGCCTCGGCCTCCACCCGGGCCTCCACCCGCACGCCGTGCTGGCGGGCCAGGCCGGCCACCCACTGCAGCGCCTCGTGGAGCAGCTCGTCCAGCACCACCGGCTCGAGCTGCATCGGCCGCCCGCCGGCTTCGGCGCGCGAGAGCTCCAGCAGGTCGTCGATCAGGCCCAGCAGGTGGCTGCCGGCCGACCGTATCTGCGCCAGCCGCTCGGCCTGTCTGGCTTCCAGCGGCGCCAGCGCGTCCTGCGCCATCAGCTCGGCAAAGCCCAGCACCGCGTTCATCGGCGTGCGCAGTTCGTGGCTCACACGCGCCATCAGTCCCGACTTGGCGGCGCTGGCCTGCTCGGCACGGTCGCGCTCGCGCGTCAGCGCACTGGCCAGTTGCCGCTCGGTGACGTCGACGTTGACGCCCGCCAGCGCCACCACCTGCCCGCCGGCATCGCGCACGGCCCGGCCGGTCGAGGCGATCCAGCGCTCGGTGCCATCGGCCCAGCGCACGATGAACTCGTGCCGATAGGTCTCGCCCAGCTCGATGCAGCGGGCCATCCGGCGATCCGCCTCCTCCACGTCCGCGGGCAAGGCGGTCAAGGCCACCAGCGCCTGCAGCGGCCGCGGGTCGCCCGGCGTCAGCCCGCGCAGGCGGTACATGGTCGGGCTCCAGTACGAGGGCCGGCCATTGAAGCCGCGCTCCCAGACGCCGATGCCGGCCGACTCGATCGCGAATCGGTCGCGCTCGCGTTCGCGCTCGGTGCGCAGCTCGGTCTGGCGCCGCTCGGTGACATCCATCTGCAGCCCGAAATCCACCGTGTGCCCGTCGCGCAGCAGCCGCCGGGTCC
>DATHWJ010000228.1:0-21410 GCA_035460745.1 Ideonella sp.
CGGGCGTTCGTTTCCGATGGGGGCCGGAGCGAGATCAGGCCGCTGGGGCGCTTCACTCCGCTCATGCCCGGGGACAGAGCCCCGGGCGCTCGCCAGGCACAAACAGTCCACTGGACTGTTTGTGTCCGGGCTCTCTCCCCCGGGCCGTTGCACTGAGCGCTCAAGCGCGGCCGTGCTGGGCCCTCCTCCTTTACCTCGCTGCGCAGCACGCCCCATCGGCCGGATCCGGCAGCACGGTTGCATGCGGCGGTCGGCGGGGTAGTGCAACGTTGGTTCGTCGCATCGCGCGTCAACAGCGGGGCTGTTGACGATGGCAGGGCACCGCTGGTGCAGGCCGAGGGCGCCGGGTGCCCGACGCGGCGAGGTAAAGGAGGAGGGCCCAGCACGGCCTCGCCCTGGCGCTCAGTGCAACGGCCCGGGGGACACGAGCGGCGTCGGGTACCCGGCGCCCTCGGTCCCGCGCCGCTCGTCGAACGTGGGACTGTGAAGTGCCTCAGGAAGCCGCCACAGCCCTCCCCGCCAACACAGGAATCAACGCCGCCCTGTATTCCGCCGACCCGTGCAAATCCGTGTTTAACCCATCTGGCGACACCCGCACACCCTGCGCCGCAGCCGCCGTCCAACTGCCAGCCAGCGCCGACTCCACGGCCTTCGCGCGGAACACGCAGGCTCCCGCGCCCGTCACCGCCACCCGCACGCCCGTCGGCCCCTTGCTGACGAACACGCCCACCAGGGAGAAGCGCGAGGCTGGTTGCTTGAACTTTTGCCAGGCGGCTTTCTCCGGCACCGGGAAGCTCACCGAGGTGATGACCTCGCCGGGCTCCAGCGCGGTCTCGTACAGGCCCTTGAAGAAGTCGTCGCCGGCGATGCTGCGCTGGTTGGTCTGGATGGTGGCGCCCAGGCCCAGCACGGCAGCGGGGTAGCAGGCGGCGGGGTCGTTGTTGGCCAGGCTGCCGCCGAGGGTGCCGCGGTTGCGCACCTGGCGGTCGCCGATGTGGCCGGCGAGGTCGGCCAGGGCCGGGATCGCGGCGGCCACGTCCTTGGAGGCGGCGACCTCGGCGTGGGTGGTCATCGCGCCGATGGTGACCTTGCCACCGGCCACGGTGATGCCCTTGAGCTCGCCGATGCCGGCCAGGTCGATCAGCGCCGACGGGGCGGCCAAGCCCAGCTTCATCGAGGCCAGCAGCGACTGGCCGCCGGCGACGATCTTGACGTCGTCGGCGGCGGCAGCCTTGGCGGCGTCGGCGACCGACGACGGGGTTTGGTAGGCGAATGCTTGCATGGGGTGTCGCTCCTCAGCGGTTGTTGCGGATCGCCTGCCACACCGCGTGGGGTGTCGCCGGCATCGGCATGTCCTTGATCTTCAGCGCGTGGCAGATCGCGTTGATCACGGCCGGCGGCGAGCCGATCGCGCCGGCCTCGCCGCAGCCTTTCACACCGAGCGGATTGTGCGTGCAAGGCGTGCCCTTTGCCGTCTCCACGGTGAAATGGGGCAGGTCGTCGGCGCGCGGCATCGCGTAGTCCATGTAGCTGCCGGTCAGCAACTGGCCGGAGCCGGTGTCGTAGATGCCGTGTTCCATCAGCGCCTGGCCTATGCCTTGCGCCAGGCCGCCGTGCACCTGGCCCTCGACGATCATCGGGTTGACGACGTTGCCGAAGTCGTCAACCGCGGTGAAGCGATCGATGCGCACCACGCCGGTGGCCGGGTCCACCTCCAGCTCGCAGATGTAGGTGCCGGCCGGGTAGGTGAAGTTGCTGGGGTCGTAGAAGGCGTTTTCGTTCAGCCCGGGCTCCAGCTTGTCGTGCGGGAAGTTGTGCGGCACGTAGGCGGTGAGCGCCACCGACGCGAAGGGCACGCTCTTGTCGGTGCCGGCGACCTGGAAGACGCCGTTGGTGAACTCGACGTCGCTGTCGGCCGCCTCCATCAGGTGGGCCGCGATCTTCTTGCCCTTGGCGATCACCTTGTCCAGCGCCTTCACGATGGCGGTGCCGCCCACGGCCAGCGAGCGCGAGCCGTAGGTGCCCATGCCGAAGAGGACCTTGCCGGTGTCGCCGTGTTCGATGGAGATGTCCTCCATCGCGATGCCCAGCTTGTCGGCCACGACCTGGGCGAAGGTGGTCTCGTGGCCCTGGCCATGGCTGTGCGAGCCGGTGAAGATGGTGACCTTGCCGGTGGGGTGCACGCGCACCTCGCCGGCTTCGAAGAGGCCGGCCCGGGCGCCCAGAGCGCCGGCGACCGACGACGGCGCGATGCCGCAGGCCTCGATGTAGGCCGAGTAGCCCAGGCCGCGCTTCAGGCCCTTGGCCTCGGAGGCCGCCTGGCGCGCCGGGAAGCCGCCCACGTCGGCCAGCTCGATCGCGCGGCTCAGGGTCGCGTTGTAGTCGCCGGTGTCGTAGGTCAGGCCGACCGGCGTGGCATACGGGAACTCGGTGATGAAGTTGCGCCGGCGGATCTCGGCCGGGTCGATCTTCATCTCGTGCGCCGCCGTCTCGACGATGCGCTCCAGCAGGTAGGTGGCCTCCGGCCGGCCCGCGCCGCGGTAGGCATCGACCGGGGCGGTGTTGGTGAAGACGGCACTGATCTCGCACCAGATCTTGGGCGTCTTGTACTGGCCGGCCAGCAGCGTGGCGTGCAGGATGGTGGGGATGCAGGAGGCGAAGGTCGAGAGGTAGGCCCCCATGTTGGCGGTGGTGGTGGCGCGCAGGCCCAGGAAGTGGCCGTCCTTGTCCAGCGCCAGCTCGGCCAGGCTGTCGTGGTCGCGGCCATGGGCGTCGGAGAGAAAGGCCTCGCTGCGCTCGCAGGTCCACTTGATCGGCCGGTTGACCTGCTTGCTGGCCCAGACCATCGCGGTCTCTTCGCCGTAGAGGTAGATCTTGGAGCCGAAGCCGCCGCCCACGTCGGGCGCGACGACGCGCATCTTGTGCTCCGGGATGCCGAGCACGAAGGCGCACATCAGCAGCCGCTCGACGTGCGGGTTCTGGTTGGAGACGTAGAGCGTGTAGCTCTCGTCCGAGCGGTTGTAGCTGGCGTTGGCGCAGCGCGGCTCCATCGCGTTGGGGATCAGGCGGTTGTTCTTGAACTTCAGCGTGGTGACGTGGGCGGCGCCGGCAAAGGCGGCCTCGGTGCCGGCCTTGTCGCCTATGCCCCAGTGGTAGCACTGGTTGTTCGGCGCTTCGTCGTGCACCGCGGAGGCGATGTTCATCGCTTCGGCGCAGTCTATGACCGGCGGCAGTTCGTCGTAATCGACCTCGATCAGCTCGGCGGCGGCCTTGGCCTGCTCCAGCGTCTCGGCCACCACCAGCGCGACACGGTCACCCACGTAGCGCACCTTGCCGTCGGCCAGCACCGGGTGCTTGGGCTCCTTCATCGGCGTGCCGTCCAGGCTGTTGATCAGCCAGCCGCAGGGCAGGCCGCCGACGGCCTTGAAGTGCTCGCCGGTGAAGATGCCCACCACGCCGGGCGCGGCCGACGCGGCCGTGGTGTCCAGCGAAGTGATGCGTGCGTGCGCATAAGGCGAGCGCAGGAAGTAGGCGTAGGTCTGGCCGTGCTGGTTGATGTCGTCGGTGTACTGGCCGCGTCCGGTGAGGAAGCGGTTGTCCTCGCGGCGGGTGACCGATTGGCCGATGAATCCTTGGCGTGCGTTCATGTGGGTGCTCCTGGAACTCAAGCCGAAGTGGACATCTGCGGCGCGGCCATCTGCACGGCCTTGACGATGTTCTGGTAGCCCGTACAGCGGCAGATGTTGCCTTCCAGCCCTTCGCGGATCTCGGCCTCGCTGCTGCAGCGGTGGTGCTGCACCAGGTCGATCGCGCTCATCACCATGCCTGGGGTGCAGAAGCCGCACTGCAGGCCGTGGCACTCGTTGAAGGCGGCTTGCATCGGGTGCAGCGCACCGTCGTTGGCGGCCACGCCCTCGATGGTGGTGAGGCTGCGGCCGGCGGCCTGCACGGCCAGCATGCTGCAGCTCTTGATCGCGCGGCCGTCCAGGTGCACGGTGCACGCGCCGCACTGGGCCGTGTCGCAGCCGACATGGGTGCCGGTGAGCCCGAGGGTGTCGCGTATGAACTGCACCAGCAGGGTGGAGGGCTCGACGTCCTTGGTCACGTCTTTTCCGTTGACCTTCAGGGTGAGGGGGGTCATGGGGTCTCCAGGCTGGTTGGGGAGAGCGTCGGCCGGACAGCGAACGCTGTGTCGTTTGGGCTGCGTGTACAGCATGGGTGGCAGAAGCCGTCAAGCAGCCCTACCCACTGCGCCTGTGCATGATTGCGCATAGGATGTTCCCTAGGCATCAGGGTAAGCACCGCGTCACGGTGGCTGGCCACTCTTGCACGTCCGGCCCCGCTGTGGGGCTTCTTTTTCGGGTCTTTGCAAAGCGATGGACAACGTCGATCTCAATGTCTTGCGCCAGGTCGTGGCCTGGCGCGAAGCCGGCCACGGCGTGGTGCTCGGCACCATCACCCGCACCTGGGGATCGGCGCCGCGGCCGGTGGGCGCCGTGGTGGCCGTGCGCGGTGACGGCCAGATTGCGGGCTCCGTCTCCGGCGGCTGCATCGAGGACGACCTGGTCGCCCGCATGCGCGAAAAGGGCCTGGCCGCCGATGCGCCGCAGGTGGTGCGCTACGGCGTCAGCGGCGACGAGGCAGCCCGCTTCGGCCTGCCCTGCGGCGGCACCATCGAGCTGGTGATGGAGCCGCTGGGTGGGCAGAGCCGGGTCGAAGAGCTGCTGAGGCGGCTGGACCAGGGCGAGCGCGTGCGCCGCGAGCTGGACATGCACACCGGCGCCGTCATGCTCTCCACTGCCGGTGGTGCCGACGTGGTGGAGCTCGACGAGCAGCGCCTGGTCTCGATGCACGGCCCGCACTGGCGGCTGATGCTGATCGGCGCCGGCCAGATGACGCAGTACCTCGCCGGCATGGCGCTGGCGCTGGACTACCAGGTGCTGGTCTGCGACCCGCGCGAGGAGTACACCGAGCACATCGCCGGCGTGCAGCGCGTGGGCGGCATGCCGGACGACGCCGTGCAGGCCATGGCGCCCGACGCCCACAGCGCCATCATCGCGCTGACCCACGACCCCAAGCTCGACGACCTCGCGCTGATGGAGGCGCTGCGCTCGCCCGCCTTTTATGTCGGCGCGATCGGCTCGCGCGTCAACCAGGCCAAGCGCAAGCAGCGTCTGGCGGAGCACTTCGACGTCACCGAGGCGCAGCTCAGCCGGCTGCACGGCCCGGTGGGCATCAAGAACGGCGCCCGCACGCCGCCCGAGATCGCCGTCTCGATACTCGCCGAGCTGACGGCGGCGCGCTATGGCTGGACCATCCCCGAGCCGTTCTACACCGGGCACAACGACAGCCCGCAGGGCGTCGAGGCGGGTTGCGCGACCTGAGCGCCATGCCCCGCCAGGTCAGCCCCGCAACTGCCCCGGCTTGCACCGCCTTTTCGATCGAATGCCCCGCCGGGCGCTCGGCACAATACATTCCATCAAGGCGACAAACCGACCGCAGATTGGGCGGAGTCCGGAACCCGTAACCGGCGCCAGAGAACCGTCTTTGCACTTGAGCAATGTTCGGGAGTCCAAGGGGCCGCCGCAAGGTGGCCCTTGGCTTTTGTGGGTTCGCAGGCGGCTTGTGGTGCGCCCGGGATAATCGAGTGGATGACCCGGGATCTCGACGCCACCCACTTCGAATCGGATGCTGGCGCCGAGGCACCTGCCGACCCGCATGTCAAGCCCTATGTCTACGAAGACGCCAGCACGCGCTCGTTGAACTTTTCGATGCTGGAGCTGCAAAGCCGCATGCGGCTGAAAGAGCCGGACGCGCTGGACCTGGCCTACACCCGCACGATGATGGGCTTCCTGCTGTTCTGCGGCGCGCCGGCCTCGCTGGCGATGATCGGCTTGGGCGGCGGTTCGCTGGCCAAGTTCTGCCACCGCCACCTGCCGCAGACGCGCATCACCGCGGTCGAGATCAACCCGCACGTGATCGCGCTGCGCGACCGGTTCCTGATCCCGCCCGACGACCATCGCTTCCAGGTCGTGCAGGCCGACGGGGCGGACTTCGTCGCGCAGGCGAGCGAGCCCATCGACGTGCTGCTGGTCGATGGCTTCGACTACGACGGCCAGCCCGAGGCCTTGTGTTCGCAGGGCTTCTACGACGCCGCCGCGGCCGCGCTGGCACCGCAGGGCCTGCTGGTGGTCAACCTACACGCAGGCCATGCCGACCATGGGCTGTACCTCAAGCGCATCGCGCGCAGCTTCGACGGCGCCACGCTCGAAGTGGCGCTGAGGGACGAAGCCAACAGCGTGGTCTTCGGCTTTGGCGCTGCGCTGGCGCCGGCCCGGCCGGCGAGTGTGATGCGGCGCCCGGCGGCGCTGGCCCCGCCGGCCTGGGCCGCGTTGAAGCCGGCGCTGGCCCGGGTGGCCGCGGCGGCCCGCGAGCGCTTCGGGCCCGCCGCCTGATGCCTACTATGATGATTGGCTCTCCATTCCGCCCGCGGCAGTACCCCCTCCATGTCGGACTCCGGCCCCGCTCATCCCGCCCATGGCGCCCTCGACCTTCGCGTCGATGAAGCGCGCGCTGCCATCCACGCAGCGCTGCGGCCGCTGGCCGAGACCCAGGCGATCGCGCTGAGCGCCGCGCTGGGGCGGGTGCTCGCAGCCGACGTGATCTCGCCCATCGACGTACCGGCCCACGACAACTCGGCGATGGACGGCTATGCGCTGAACGGCAGCGAGCTGCAGCCCGGCCAGCCGGTGCAGCTGCGCATCGTGGCCACCGTGCTGGCCGGCGCGCCGCTGGCCCGCAGCATGGCGCCGGGCGAGTGCGTGCGCATCATGACCGGCGCGGTGATGCCGGACGGCCTGGACACCGTGGTGCCGCAGGAGCTTTGCGAAGCGAGCGGCGGCCTGCTGCGCATCGATGCGGACGTGGTCCACGCCGGCGACAACCGCCGCCTGCGCGGCGAGGATCTCGCGCGGGGCCGCGCCGCCTTGCGCGCCGGGCGGCGGCTGGGCCCGGCCGACCTGGGGCTGGTCGCGTCGCTGGGGCTGACCGGGGTGAACGTCTTCCGGCGCTTGCGGGTGGCGGTGTTTTCCACCGGCAACGAGCTGCGCAGCGCCGGCGAGCCGCTGGGCCCCGGCTGCATCTACGACAGCAACCGCCACAGCCTGATGGCCGCCGTGCAGCGGCTTGGGCTGCAGGCGCTGGACCTGGGGCTGGTGCGCGACGAGCCGGCGGCCCTGCAGGCGGCGCTCGCCAGGGCCAGCGCCCAGGCCGACGTGGTGCTGGTCAGCGGAGGTGTCAGCGGCGGTGACGCCGACCACACCCGCGAGCTGCTGAACCGCAGCGGCGAGCTGGCGTTCTGGAAGGTGGCGATGCGCCCCGGCCGGCCGCTGGCCTTCGGTACGCTGCGCCGCGCCCCCGGCAATACCGCCACGCTGGCCAACGACCGGCCGGTCTGGCTCTTTGCCTTGCCCGGCAACCCGGTCGCCGCGCTGACGGCCTTCTACGTCTTCGCGCGCGACGCCTTGCTGCTGCTCGCCGGCGCCACCGAGCCGCCGCTGGCCAGCCTGCGGGCCCGCACGCTGGCCCCCATCCGCAAGCGCGCCGGCCGCAGCGAGTACCTGCGCGGCGTCGTCAGCCGCGGGGCCGATGGCGACTGGCAGGTGCGGCTCACCGGCCCGCAGGGCTCCGGCGTGCTGCGCAGCATGAGCGAGGCCAACGCCTTGCTGCTGCTGCCGCAGGAGCAGGGGCCGGTGGCGGCGGGCGACTGGGTGGAGGTGTGGCTGTTCGACGGCTTGACCTGAGCCCGAGGTGGCTGCCGGGCTCAGGCCGATGGCGCCCGATCACCCGCTGCGTCGGCATTCATCGCCGCCACCTGCTGCTCCACCCGCCTCAGCAGTGACCACAAGGTCTCGATCTCCGCCGGCGCGAAGCTCGCGAACAGCTGCTGCTGACGGTCGATGGCCGACTGGCGCAGCTGCTCGTAGACGGCGAGGCCCTGCGGCGTCAGGCTGGCGATGGAGGCGCGGCCGCGGCGCTTGGTGAGCTCCAGCTGCACCAGCCCCCGGCTGGTCAGCAGCTTCAGGCTCTTGCTGGCGGCCGCCACGTCCAGGTCGGCCATCTGCGCCACCTCGCGCACGATGCGGTGGCTGCTGGTGCCTATGGCCATCATCGCGCGCCACTCCGGCATGCCCAGGTTGAAGTGCCGGCGGTAATGGCTGGAGGCGCTGCTGGCCAGCCGGTTGGCGACGCCCAGGATGTAGGCGGCGAGGAACTGGTTGGCCTCGGCCTGGGTGGCCGGCACGGCGGCGAGGGCGGGGCGGGGGGCTTTCGGTGGGGTTGGCATCGTTCGGGGTTTCCCCTTGGGTGGGGTGTCCGTGGTCGGTTCTTTGTTGACATCACATTTATGGACATGTCAGCATAAGCCCGATTCCAGCCATCACAAAGCGAGACAAACGTGTACAGCCTGACCCGCATCCTGACCCTGGCGGCCGTCGCCTTCGGGGCCGCCACCACGCTGCCGGCCTCGGCCCAGACCGCGCCGGCCTTCCCGAGCAAACCGGTCAAGCTGGTCGTGCCTTTCCCGCCCGGCGGCGCCACCGACGCGCTGGCCCGGCTGATGGGCGAGAAGCTGGCGGCCAAGTGGAAGCAGCCCGTGGTGATCGACAACCGTCCGGGCGGCAACACGGTGATAGGCACCGACGCGGTCGCCAAGTCGCCGCCCGACGGCCACACGCTGGGCCTGGTGACGGTCTCGCACATCATCAACCCGCTGCTCAGCAACACGCTGCCCTACGACACCGCCAAGGACCTGGCCGGCGTCACCCAGCTCACGCGCTTCCACATGGCGCTTTATGCCCACCCCTCGTTCCCGGCCAACACGCCGGCCGAGCTGATGGCGCTGGCCAGGCAGGGCAAGGTGGCCTACGGCTCGGCCACCACCGCCTCCTACCTGGGCATGGAGCTGCTCAACATGATGGGCGGCACCAAGATGGAATACATCCCCTACAAGGGCAGCGCCCAGGCCCAGACCGACCTGCTCGGCGGCCACATCCAGCTGATGATCGACCCGGTGCTCGGCAGCACGCTGGACTTCGTCAAGCAGGGCAGGCTCAAGCTCATCGGCACCATGGGCACGCAGCGCTCCGAGCTGACGCCCAGCGTGCCGCTGCTGGCCGACGCGGTGCGCGGCTACGACTTCTCCGGCCAGTTCGGCCTGGTCGCGCCCGGCGCCACGCCGCACGAGCTGGTGCGCCGCATCCGCGACGACTTCGTGGCGGTGATGAAGCTGCCCGAGGTGGCCGAGCGCATCCGCGCGATCGGCCAGGAGGCCGTCGGCTCGACGCCGGAGGAGTACACCGCGCTGATCCAGAGCGAGATGAAAAAATGGGCCCCGGTCGTCAAGGCCACCGGCGCCAAGCTGGACTGAGACCATGAGCGCCGTGCAAGCCCACAGCTCCCAGTCTTTCGCCTGGCGCGCGGCGTCGTTCCAAAGCCCGGCCGACTACAGCCTGGCCCTGACGCCGCAGGAGCGGCAGGCGCTGGTCGAGGCCGTGAAGGCCAGGCCGGCCGACGTGCCGGTGCACGCGCTCGGCCTGCAGCATTTCGCGCTGGGGCTCCTCTCTTCACGGCTGCGCGCCGCCTACCAGGAAGTGCGCAGCGGCAAGGGCTTCGTCGTGCTGCGCGGCCTGCCGGTCGATGAACTGGCGCTGGACGACTACGTCGCCGCGGTCTGGGCCGTGGGCCTGCACTTCGGCGACGCGCTCTCGCAGAACGCCGGTGGCGAGCTGGTAGGCCACGTCGTCGATGCCAGCGCCGACGACGCGACGCCGCGCATGTACCGCAGCAACCTCGAGCTGCGCCCGCACAACGACATCACCGCGATGGCCTCGCTGGCCTGCTGGCACAAGTCGCAGACGGGCGGCGCCTCGGTGATCGTCAGTGCGGTGACGGTGCACGACGTGATCGCCGAAGAGGCCCCGCAGTTGCTCGCGCCGCTCTACCGCGGCTTTCACCACCACCGCATCGGCGAAGAAGCGCCGGGCGAGGTGCCGGCCACGCCGTACCGCGTGCCGGTCTTCGCGGTCGAAGAAGGCGCTTTGAGCTGCCGCTACCTGCGCTCCAACATGGTGGCCGGCCACAAGCAGCTGGGCGTGCCCTTCACCGACGAAGAAATCGCCGCGATGAACGGCTTCGACCGCATCGCCACCGCGCCGGAGAACCGCCTGGCGTTCTTCCTGGAGCGTGGCGAGATGATCGTGATGAACAACTACACGGTGATGCACGCGCGCACCTCGTTCACCAACTTCCCCGAGCCGGAGCGCAAGCGCCACCTGGTGCGCCTGTGGCTGGACGCGCCCGGTTTTCGCCAGGTGCCCGAGAGCTTCAATCTGCACGCCGGCAGCAACGGCGTGCCGCGCCAGGAGGGCAAACGCGCCAGCCTGGACTTCAAGCGCCTGTATGCGGACGACCCGGTCGCGACGGGCGGCGTTGCCGATCTGCGCGTGAGCGACGAGATGGCCTCGGCACACCGCTGAACGCGGCCCTTCGGGGCCGGTTTCGGCGCCGGGCCGCCCCAAGCCGAAACGCGCCACTTGGGGGCAGGAGCGCAGCGACTGGGGGCCAGTTCTACGCGTTGCTGGTGGCGCGCACGTCTTCGACGGAGGTGAGGCCCGCCAGCACCTTCTCGATGCCGTCCTGCCGCAGCGTGCGCAGCCCTTCGAGCATGGCCTGGCGGTGGATCTCTTCGGCGCGCGCGCCGGTCTGTATCAGGTGCCGGATCGCGCGGGAGACGGTGAGCAGCTCGTGGATGCCGGCCCGCCCGCGCACGCCGGTCTTGTCGCACTTCTCACAGCCGGGGCTGTGGTAGTACTGCAGCCGGCCATCGACGGCGAAGCGGCTGCGCCACTCGGCGAAGACGCTGTCGCGGCTGGGCGCGTCGGGGTGGCCGCCCCAGGCGTGCTGGTAGTCGTCCAGCCACTCATCGACCTGCTCGGTCGTGGCCGGGCGGGCCAGGCGGCAGTGCGGGCACAGGCGCCGCACCAGCCGCTGGGCCAGCACGGCGAGCAGCGAGTCGGCGAAGTTGAAGGGGTCCATGCCCATGTCGAGCAGGCGGGTGATGGTCTCGGCGGCGCTGTTGGTGTGCAGCGTGGAGAGCACCAGGTGGCCGGTGAGGGAGGACTCGACCGCGATGCGGGCGGTTTCGCCGTCGCGGATTTCGCCCACCATGATCACGTCCGGGTCGGCGCGCAGGAAGGCGCGCAGGGCCTTGGCGAAGGTCCAGTCGATCTTGGGGTTCACCTGCACCTGGCGCAGGCCGGGCTGGGTGATTTCGACCGGGTCTTCGGCGGTCCAGATCTTGCGGTCCGGCGTGTTGATGTAGCTCAGCGCCGAGTGCAGCGTGGTGGTCTTGCCCGAGCCGGTCGGGCCGACACACAGCACCATGCCGTAGGGGCGCTCTATCGCCACCTTGAGTGCGGCGAGGTTGCTGGGCGACATGCCCAGCGAGTCCAGCGGGATGGGCTTGGCGGAGGCCAGGATGCGCAGCACCGCGTCTTCCAGCCCGTTGGCGGTGGGGATGGTGGCCACGCGCAGCTCGATGTTGCAGCCCTGCACGAAGCGCGCGAAGTTGATCTTGCCGTCCTGCGGCCGGCGGCGCTCGGAGATGTCGAGGTCGCACATGATCTTCAGCCGCGCGATCAGCGCGCTGCGGTAGGTGTGCGGCAACTCCACGTAAGGCTTGAGCATGCCGTCGCGGCGGAAGCGGATGCGCACCTTCTCGCGGCCCGGCTGGGTCTCGATGTGGATGTCGGAGACACCTTGCGTGTGGGCCTCGACGATCATGGTGTTGATCAGCCGCACCAGCGAGTTGTCGGCCTGCTCGATCGGGGCGTCCTCGAGCGTTTCCCGGTCGGTGTTGTGGGTGTGCTCCAGGGCGGCCAGCAGCTTGTCGGTGCCGCCTTCGTCGAAGGTGGGCGGCGCGTCGATGTAGCCGGGGACGAGGTCTTCGAAACCATGCTTCTGGTAGGCCAGGCCGATCGCGCGGGCCAGGTTGTCGGTCGAGGGCAGCACCGGCACGATCTTGCCCTGGGCGATGAACTCCAGCTCGTCCAGCACGTCGCGCCGCGAGGGGTCCTCGATCGCCACCACCAGCCGGCCGGGCAGGGCCTGCATAGGCAGCACGCCGAGCCGCTTGGCGGCGGCCACCGGCACGCGCTTGAGCGCCTCGGGGTCGATGGGGAAGGCCTCCATGTCCACCACCGGGTAGCCCATTTTGCGGGCCAAGGCGGTGCGCAGGTCGTTGCGCTGCACGTGGCCGCCGCGCACCAGCAGCTCGCCCAGCGGCACCGTGCGGTCCTTGCGCTGGTGCGCGAGGGCCTCGTCGAGCTGGTCCTGCTTGATGAAGCCGAGCGCGATCAGCGCTTCGCCGATGCGCACCATGGGCATGCGCGACTGGGCATCCAGCGCCTCGGTCAGTTGCTCCGGCGAGACCACCTTGTGCGTGACCAGCACGTCGCCGATGCGCTGGCCGCGCATGCGGGTCTGCTCGGCGAGCGCCGCGGTGATCTGGGCCGGGGTGGCGCTGTGGGTGGCCACCAGCAGCTCGCCCAGCGGCTGGCCGAACTCCGCTCGCTCATAGGCCGAGCGAGGGCAGAAGACGCGCTTGACCGCGCCGTGGTCGTCGATAGGCAGGAAGAGGAAGAGGCCGCGCTCGTTCTCGACGTGGCCGACGGTCTTGCCCTTGAGCTCGCCCGAACCGACCAGCTTGACGTAGAAGCTGATCTGCGGGTGGAACTGCAGCAGCGCGTCCGGCGCGGCGTCCACCTTGCCGAAGCCGTGCGAGACCGGCCGCAGCGGCGTGGTGAGGGTGATGCGGCGGAACTGCGACAGGCGCAGCGGCAGCGTGGCGCGGGCCGGCGGCACCTGCACCTGGGCGATGCTCTGCTGCGGGTCGAACAGCACCAGCCGCGCATGCATGATCTTGCCGTTCAGCCCCTCGATCTCGCAGGGCTCGGGCTCCGCCGAGGGCAAGCCCGAGGGGTAGCCCGCGTAGGGCGGCGTCGGCCAGGCGAAGGGCGCATTGCGGCCGCGTTCGCCGGTGACGAGGTTGATGTCTTCCTGCCTGGGGGCGAGCGACAACATGGAGAGATCGGACATGGCTGGGTCGGCTTTCGGCCCCTGCGAGAAAGACGCGGTGGGACCCTGGACCGATGCTAGAGGCCGGGCGCCGGGCTTGAAGGCCGGAAAAGGCCGGGCAAGGGCGCGCACTTTTGGTGCGGCGCACGGGTCCGCTGGAACACTGCACTAGCATGGCGCTCCATGACCGATTCCCCACGCTGGCAGCGCCCCGAGGTGCGGCCGTGAACCGCATCCTGCTCAGCGGCTTCGAGCCCTTCGGCGGCGACAGCTTCAACCCGAGCTGGGAGGTGGCGCGGGCGCTGGGCGGCACGCGCATCGGCGAAGCCGAGGTGGTGGCGCTGGAGCTGCCCTGCGTGTTCGGCGCCGCGCTGACGACGCTGCGCGACGCGCTGGCCACGCTGCAGCCGGGCCTGGTGCTGGCGCTGGGCCAAGCGGCGGGGCGCTGCGACCTCTCGATCGAGCGGATCGCGATCAATGTGGACGACGCCCGCATCGCCGACAACGCCGGGGCGCGGCCGGTCGATCAGCCGGTGGTGCCCGGCGGCCCGGCGGCCTGCTTCTCGACGCTGCCCATCAAGGCCATGGTGGCCGCGCTGCAGGCGCAGGGCGTGCCGGCTTCGGTCTCGCAGACCGCCGGCACCTTCGTCTGCAACCACGTCTTCTACGGCCTGATGCACGCACTGCAGGGCCAGGGCGCCGTGCGCGGCGGCTTCATGCACCTGCCGCTCTCGACGCGGCAGGCCAGCGCACACCCCGGCAAGCCGACGATGTCGGAGGCGACCATGGTGGAGGGCGTGCGGCTCGCGCTGGCCACCGCCTGGTCCCACCGGGGCGCCGACCTGCGCCTGGCGGCCGGTGCGCTGGATTGAGGCTGCGCCAGCCGGGCCCGCCATGGCTTGGCGCCGGCCGCGATGGTCGCAACCGTGCCCGGCGGCTGCCCACACCCCTTTCGTATCATCCTGCTCAGGAGGCGCCATGAACCCACGTCAGATCACCTCGTCCGCCCTCGCCGCCGCGCTCGCGCTGGGCCTGGGCGCGCCCGGCGCCGGTGCGCAGGACATGATGCAGGGCGGCGCCGACAAGGAGGCCTGCTACGGCGTCGCCAAGGCGGGGCAGAACGATTGCGCCAGCCTCAGCGGCAGCCACGGCTGCGGCGGCGAGGCCCAGGTCGACAACGACCCAGACGAGTGGAAGTTCGTGGCCAAGGGCACCTGCAAGGAGCTGAGGGGCATGACGGCCGAAGAGGCCAAGGCCAGGCTCAAGGGCAAGGCCAAAGCCAAGACCTGAGCACTCCTGCCGTGCCCGAGCTGCTGCCGTGAGGGCCTTGCCCGTTTCGTCCGCGGCCACCGCGCAGACCGGCATCGGCTGGCGCCAGCCGCACTACCGCGAGCTGCTGGAGCGCCGGCCGGCGCTGGACTTCATCGAGGTGCACTCGGAGAACTTCTTCGCCGCCGGCGGCGCGAGCCTGGGGGCGCTGATGCGCGGCCGGGCGCACTACGAGGTCAGCCTGCACGGGGTGGGGCTGGCGCTGGGCTCGGCCGCGGGGCTGGATCCGGGGCACCTGGACCAGCTCGAGGCGCTGGTGGAGCGGGTGCAGCCGGTGCGTGTCTCCGACCACGCCTGTTTTGCGCGCGCGCCGCTGCAGCCCGGCGGGCCGGTGCTGCACGGCAGCGACCTGCTGCCCATCGCCTTCACGCCGGCCTCGCTGGGGCTGATGGTCGAGCACGTGCAGCAGGTGCAGGAGCGGCTGCGCCGGCCGCTGCTGGTGGAGAACCTCTCGGCCTATGTGCGCTGGGCCGACAGCAGCCTGGCCGAGCCCGAGTTCTTCAACCAGCTGGTGCGGCGCAGCGGCTGCGGGGTGCTGCTGGACCTCAACAACCTGGTCGTCAACGCGCTGAACGACGGCGCCGAAGACCCGGCCGCGCAGGCCATGGCCTGGGTCGATGCGCTGGACGTCGGCGCCGTTGGCGAGATCCACCTGGCGGGCTATGACGACGCGGGCGCGCTGGTGATCGACGACCACGGCTCGCGCGTCCGCGAATCCGTCTGGCGCGTCTACGTGCATGCCGTCTCGCGGCTGGGGCCGCGGCCCACGCTGGTCGAGTGGGACACGGCGCTGCCGGCGCTCGACGTGCTGCTCGGCGAAGCGCAGCAGGCGGGGCGGGTGCTGGCGGCTTGGGCCACGCGGGCAACGCCATGAGCGCCGAGGCCGAGCGGCAGCGAGCCTTTCTGCGCGCCCTCCACGACCGGCGCGAGAGCACCGTGAGCCGCTTGGAGGGCTTGCCAGGCCGGCCCGGCCGGGCCGTGTCGCCCGAGGCCGGGCTCGGTGCCTACCGCGCCCATGCTCAAGCGGTCGCCGAGCGCGCGCTGGCGGCGGCCTACCCGACGGTGCAGCAACTGCTCGGCGGCGAGAGCTTTGCGGCGCTGGCGCATGCGCTCTGGCGCAGGCAGCCGCCGCTGCGGGGCGACTTGGCCTGGTTCGGCGAGGGGCTGGCCGAGCTGCTGGCCGAGACGGCGGCGCTGGCCGGCGAGGCCTACCTGCCCGACGCGGCGCGGCTGGACTGGGCCGTGCACCGCGCGGCCAGCGCGGCCGACCACGACGCGCCGGTGGCAGGCCTGCCGCTGCTGGCCGAGGCCGAGCCTGCCTCGCTGCGGGGGGTCTTCGTGCCGGGCACCACGCTGCTGCACAGCCGGCACCCGGTGGTCGCCGTCTGGCAGGCGCACCAGCCTGCCGCCGCACTGGGGGGTGACGAGCCTGCAGGGCCGGGCGACGCGCGGTTTGCGCCGGTGCGTGCCGCCTTCGCGGCGGGCCGGCGTGATCACGCGCTGGTCTGGCGGCGGGGCTGGCGGGTCGAGGTCGAGCGGCTGCCCGCGCCTGATGCCCACTTCACCCGCCACCTGCTGGCGGGTGCTTCGCTGGGGCAGGCGCTCGAATCCGCCGGGAGCCTGGAGCAGGATGAAGAGGCGGACGCGGCAGGTTTCGACTTCGAGGGCTGGCTGCTGCGCGGCCTGCGGGAGGGCTGGCTGGCCGGCTTCGAAGTGGAGGCGGGGCACGGCCCGTGACGGATGCCTCCCGCTTGACCGCTCGCCGCGGTTGTGCGGGGGACGCTCGCCGCGCAGCAGCGCTACTCGTTGGGCCGCAGGCTGATCACCATCGTGGTGGGCGTCGTGCCGCCCACGTCCAGCGGCAGCGTGCCGGTGCGCTCCACGGCGCGCACGGCCAAGTCGTCCCAGGCCGGCGAGCCGCTGCTCTGGAGCAGGCGTGTGCTCTTGATGGTGCCGTCGATCGCCAGCGTCACCTCGACCTCGGCGGTCGGGTTGCCGGGCACGTCGCTGGTCAGCAGCCCCTTGTTCTGCGCCTTGATGTAGGCCCGCACGCGGCCGGCGTAGCTGGACGACGGACCGCTGGTGCGGGCGGCCGTGCCCGGGCTGTTGGGTGCGCCGGTGCCGCCGAGCTGGGCCTGCATGCGGCGGATCTGGTCCTGCCGCATCTTCTCGCGCTGGGCGTTCTGCTGGGCGGTCGTGAGCTTGTCGGCCGCGGCGGCGCGGGCCTGGTCTGCCTTGCGCTTGGCGTCCTGCTCGGCCTTTTGTTCGGCCTTGAGCTGCTCCTGGCGGTCTTTTTCGGCCTCGGCCTTCTTGTCGCGCTCGGCTTGCTGGCGGCGCTCGCGGGCGCGCTGGTCCTCGGCCTCCTGGCGCTCCTTTTCGCGGCGCAGCTTGTCGGCGCGCTCGATGGCGATCTCGGCGTCCCGCTCGGCCTTGGGCTGCACCACCGGCGGGGGCGGCGGCGGCGCGGTGCGCACCGGCTCCGGCGGCGGAGTGGGCTGGGGCGGCTCGGGCTCCGGCTCTACCGCGCGCGGCGCCGCAAACTCCGGCGTGGCGGCCCACAGCTCGGCCTCGACGCCATCGGGCTCGTTGGTGCGCCACTGCACGCCCAGCGCCAGCGCCGCCACCAGCAGCGCATGCGCCAGCACCGACATCAGCGCGCCGGTGCCGTGGCTGTCGGCGCTGGGCGGCCGCAGCGAGGCGGGCGGCAAGGGCAGGGTCTGCTGGGCGGTCACGGCGCTTCGCCTATCCCGCCTGCTTGACCGACAGGCCGACGCGCAGCACACCGGCCCGCTGCAGCGTGTCCATCACCTTGACGACACTCTCGTAGCGCACCTGCTTGTCGGCCGAGATCACCACCGGCACCTCGTCGCTGCCGTTTTGCGCCTGCTTGACGCGCGCGGCGAGCTGCGAGAGCGTGATCGCCGCCGGCTCGCCCTTGTCGACCTTGATGCGCAGCTTCTCGTCAGTGCCGACGACGATCTCGACCACGCCCTGCGGGCGCTGCTTGGCCTTGCCGACGCTGGGCAGGTCGACCACGCCGGTGGTGATCAGCGGCGCGCTGACCATGAAGATGATCAGCAGCACCAGCATCACGTCGATGAACGGGACCATGTTGATCTCGTTCATCGAGCGGCGCCTGCGGCCGCCTCGGGAAGCTACACCGGGCATGTCGTCGACCTCGGCCGCTCAGCGCGCCGGCGCCGCGGTGGGCGTGGCGACGTTGCGCTGCAGGATGTTGGAGAACTCCTCGGTGAAGCTCTCGAGCTGGATGGCCGTGCGGTCGATGTCGCGCGCGAAGCGGTTGTAGGCCACCACCGCCGGGATCGCGGCGAACAGGCCGATCGCGGTGGCCACCAGCGCTTCGGCGATGCCGGGTGCCACGGTGGCCAGCGTCACCTGCTGCAGGTTGGACAGGCCGACGAAGGCATGCATGATCCCCCACACGGTGCCGAACAGGCCCACATAGGGGCTGACCGAGCCAACCGACGCGAGGAAGCCGAGGTTGCCCTCGATGGTGTCGAGCTCGCGCTGCAGGCTGGCGCGCATCGCGCGGCGGGCGCCGTCTAGCTGGGCGCCGGTATCGAGCCGGCGCTCGCGCAGCTTGAGGAACTCGCGCATGCCGCTGGCGAACAGGCGCTCCATCGGCGCAGTCTCGACGCGCTCGTTGGCGCTCTGGTACAGCTCGGTCAGGTTCTTGCCCGACCAGAACTCCTGCTCGAAGTTGTCGTTGCGGCTCTTGAGCCGCGCCAGGCCGACCAGCTTGGAGAAGATCAGCGACCAGCTCACCAGCGAGATGATCAGCAAGCCGGCGACCACTACCTGCACCACCAGGCTGGCGTGCAGGATCAGGGTGATGATGGAAAGGTCCTGGTTCATGGGCTGGTGTGATCGGAAGTCAGGCGATCGAAGATCGCGGTGGGAATGCGGCAGGGCCGGAAGGTTCCTTGCTGCACGCAGGCCAGGTGGATGCTGCCTTCGCAGAGCAGCTCGTCGCCGCGCCAGGCCTGCTGCTCGACGACCAGGCGCGCCCGGCCGACCTCGGCGCGATCGACCGTGAGACGCAGCTCGTCGTCCAGCCGCGCCGGCCGGAGGTAGCGCACGTGGGTCTGGGTGACGATGAAGACGACGCCGGTTTCTTCGACCATGCGCTGCTGGCCGAAGCCCTCGCCGCGCAGCCACTCGGTGCGGGCGCGCTCAAAGAACTTCAGGTAGTTGGCGTAGAAGACCACGCCGCCGGCGTCGGTGTCTTCCCAGTAGACGCGCACCGGGTGCGAGAAGCTGCTGAATGCCATGGTGGTGGCAGAAGCCGTGGTGGAGCGGGCGGTCGTCATGATGGATGGGCGGGTACTGCGGTGTGGCCTCAGCCGTGCAATACGCGGGCCAGCCGCTCGGCGGCCTGCTGCAACTGCGGCAGGCTGCTGGCGAACGACAGGCGGAAGTAGCGGTCGGCGGCGGCCGGGCCGAAATCGCGGCCGGGGGTCAGCGCCACGTGGGCGCGCTTCATCATGTCGAAGCAGAAGTCCCAGCTGCTGGGCGAGAAGCGGCTGCAGTCGGCCCAGGCGTAGAAGGCGCCGTCGGGCATCACCGGCACCGTCAGGCCGAGCGAGTTCAAGGCCGGCACGATGAAGTCGCGTCGCTCGCGGAAGGCGTCGCGGCGGCGTTCGTACTCGGCGATGGAATCGGGCTCGAAGCAGGCCATCGCCGCGTGCTGGGCGATGGAGCTCGGGCAGATGTAGAGGTTCTGCGCCAGCTTCTCGACCGGCGCCACCAGGGCCTCGGGCAGCACCACCCAGCCCAGGCGCCAGCCGGTCATCGAGAAGTACTTGGAGAAGCTGTTGATCGAGATCACGTCGTCAGCCGCACCTGGCAGCGACAAGGCACTGCCGGCGAAGCTGTCGTCGTAGCTCAGGCCCAGGTAGATCTCGTCGACCACCGTGATGCCGCCGTGGGCACGGACGGTGTCGACGATGCGGCCCAGCTCGGCCGGGGCGATCGAGGTGCCGGTGGGGTTGGAGGGCGAGGCGAGCACCACGCCGCGGGTGGCGCTGCTCCAGTGCGCCGCGACGCCGGCGGCGTCGAGCTGGAAGCGCGCCTCGGGGCCGGCCGGCAGGGCCCGCGCGGTGGCGCCGGTGGCGGCCACGAAGTGGCGGTTGCAGGGGTAGGACGGGTCCGGCATCAAGACCTCGTCGCCCTCCTGGAACAAGGCCAGGCAGACGAGCTGCAGCGCGGCCGAGGCGCCGGCCGTGACCACGATGCGGCGCGGATGGATCTGCAGCCCGAAGCGGCTGGCGTACCAGCCGGCGATCTGCTCGCGCAGCGCCGGCAGGCCGGTGGCGTCGGTGTACTGGCTGCGGCCGGCGGCGATGGCCGCGTGGCCGGCGGCCTGCACGGCGGCGGGCGCAGTGAAGTCGGGCTCGCCGATGTTGAGGAAGATCATCGGCTCGCCGCCCCGGGCCGGGTCGCACTCGGGCTTGCGCGCGATCTCGCTGGCGGCCTTGGCGCACTCCATCACGTAGAAGGGGTCGATGTGGGCCAGGCGGTCGGCGAGTTTCATGGGCGGTGGGATCGCTTTCGTCTCGGCCCGCTGCTGTGGCGGGCCGTTTGGCAGGCTCAGCCGCGGCGCGCGCGGGCGGCCTGCACCTCGGCGGGGCGCAGGTCGGCGGCGGCCTTGTCGAGCACGCCGTTGACGTACTTGTGGCCGTCGGTGCCGCCAAAGCTCTTGGCCAGCTCGACGGCTTCGTTGATGGCGACCTTGTACGGGATGTCGATGCAGTGCTTGAGCTCGTAGGCGCCGATCAGCAGCACGCCGTGCTCGACCGGCGAAAGCTCGCTCGTGCGGCGGTCGACGTGACGCGAGAGCACCTCGTCGAGATCGGCGGCCTCGCGGATGCAGCCGTGCAGCAGGGTGTCGAAATGCACCCGGTCGCACTTGTCGAACTCGTCCTGCTCGTGCATGTGGGCGTCGATCAGCGCGGCCTCGGCGCCCGAGACCAGCCACTCGTAGAGGCCTTGCAGCGCGACCTCGCGCGAGAAGCGGCGGGCCGAGTTGGCGGGGCGCTTCTTGGCGAAGGGCTTGGGCGGCGTGGGCGCGGCGGCGGGCTTGGCCGCGCCCGGCGGCGTGGACGGTGGCGTGGTAGGGGTGTCGTTCACAGCAGGTCGTCCATCAGGTTGGCCATCTCGACCGCCACGCGGGCGGCGTCGCGGCCCTTGTCGGCCGCGCGGGCCCAGGCCTGGGCTTCGTTTTCGACCGTCAGGATGGCGTTGGCCACGGGGATCTGGTGGTCCAGCGCGATGCGGCTGACACCGGCGCCGCTCTCGTTGGCGACCAGCTCGAAGTGGTAGGTCTCGCCGCGGATGATGCAGCCGAGGGCGATCAGCGCGTCGTAGTCGTCGCTGTCGGCCAGGGCCTTGAGGGCGACCGGCACCTCCAGCGCGCCCGGCACGGTGACCTGCAGGATTTGCTTGTCGGCCACGCCCAGCGCGGCCAGCTCGGCCAGGCAGGCCTCGGCCAGCGCGCGGGTGATGGGGTCGTTGAAGCGGGCACGCACGATGCCGATGGACAGGCCATCGCCGTCTAGCGATGCGCTCTGACCCTGGTCAGCGCCTTGCATAGGAAGATCCTTGGGTAAGAAAAATGTTCACGCCGTGACGAAGCCGGTGACTTCGAGGCCGTAGCCGGTCATGCTGGGCATGCGGCGCGGGCTGCCGAGCAGCTTCATGCGCACCACGCCGAGCTCGCGCAGGATCTGCGCGCCGACACCGTAGGTGCGCAGGTCCATCATGTTGCTGGCGCGCGCGGGCGCCTCGGCCGTCGGCAGCAGCTGCTCCAGCAGGGCCTCGTTGCTCACGCCGCAGTTGAGCAGTACCGCGACGCCGCGCTCGCTGGCCTGCAGCGCGGTGAGGGCCTTGGCCAGCGGCCAGGAGTGGGGCGCGCAGCCGGCGTCCAG
>DATHWJ010000229.1:0-4509 GCA_035460745.1 Ideonella sp.
AACGACGGCGCGCCGCTGCCGGGGGCGGCCGAAGCCAAGGCGCGGTGGCGAGATGCCCCGCCGCGTCCGGTTCCGCAGGAGGTGCTGGCAGCACCGACACCACCCTGGGCCGCCGGTTTGCTGGCCTCGCTGCGGCGCGAGGCGGCGCGGCCGCAGGCCCAGGCGGCGCTGCGCCGGGCGATGGAGGCCTGGCGCTGCGGCCGCGCCGTCTTGCTGGCCTGCCCGCAGGCGGGCCCCGATCCGGCGAGCGGCTGGCTGTTCGTGCTCGAGCCGGGCGACGATGCGCAGCAGCCGTGTCTGCAGGGGCAGCGCTTCGCCGCGCGCCTGAGCTGGCGGGCGCCGGGAGAACAGGGCCGCTGGTGGGCGGTGCGGGTGGCCAAGGTGCATTCGGTGCGCCAGGGCCGGCAGTTGAACACCCTGGCGGCGGCAGGCAGCGGCTCGGCCGCCGCGGTCGACTGCGAGATACAGCTCGGGCCGTTCCCGCTGCTGCAGCCGCATTGGCGCGAGGTGCTGGTGCGCGTCGATGCCGTGCAGCGGCTGTGGGCGGCGCTGGACGTGGCCTGGAGCCTGCCGCTGCTGGTCTGCGACCGGCCGCTGCTGGCCGGCGGCGCCGGGCCGGTAGGGGAGCGGGCGTCATGAGCGCGGCCTTCGCCGAGCCGCTTGGGGCCGGGCGTTGCGCGCCGGCCTCGGCGGCCGATTGGTGCCGCGCGCTGGGGGGCTGGGGAGAGGCGGTGGCCGTGCTGCAGGACGGTGCCGGCCAGGTGGCGCATTGCAGCGAGGCGATGCGGGCCCTGCTGCCCGAGCTCGCCGGCGAAAGCCGGCTGTCTGCCTGGTGCCGAGCGCTGCCGGGGCTGGATGATGCGCTGGCCCAGGCGCGCCGCAGCCCGACGCCGCAAGCCTGTGGTGAGCAGGGCCACTTGCTGGCCGACGTGGCGGTGCTGGACGAACGGCACCTGCTGCTGCGGCTGCGCGACGAGTGCGAACACCAGCGCCAGCGCCTGCGCGTCCTGCAGCGCCAGCTCGACGACCGCGAGGGACTGATCTTCACCTCGCGCTCGGTGTCCATCGGCGAGATGGGCAGCACGCTGGCTCACGAGTTGAACCAGCCGATAGGTGCGACCGCCAACCTGCTGCGCGGCCTGCGCCTGCGGCTGGCGCGGCGGGCCGGGCGCGACGCCGCGACGGACGAGCTGGCGGCGGTCGAGCGCGCCATCGAGCAGGTCATGTACGCGGCCAAGGTGATCGCGCGCATCCGAGAGTTCACCCATTCGCGCGCGCCCAAGCAGCAGGCCATCGACCTGGGCGCGCTGATGCGTGCCAGCGCCTCGCTGCTGGATTGGGACCTGCAGCGGGTCGGCGTGCGGCTGCGACTGGACCTGCCCGACGCGGCCGTGACGGTGCGTGGCGACCCCGTGATGCTGCAGCAGGTGCTGGTCAACCTGCTGCGCAATGCGCTGGACGCTCTGCGCGAGGACAGGCCGCCGCAACCGGAGATCGCACTGACGCTGCTGCGCGGCGAGCACGAGGCCGAGGCGCGCATCGGCGACAACGGCGTGGGCCTGTCCACCGAGGCCGAGCAGCGCCTGTTCGTGCCGTTTTCTTCCACCAAGCCGACCGGCATGGGCATAGGGCTGGCCATCTGCCGCTCCTTCGTGGAGCTGCACCAGGGCCGGCTCTGGTTCAGCCGGGGCGGCGAGCGAGGCTGCACCTTCCACGTCGGCCTGCCGCTCGACAAACCCCCATCGACACCCGGAGATCTGCTGCCGTGAACCAACGCACCGTGTACATCGTGGACGACAACCCCGAGTTTCGCGACTCGGCCTGCTTCTGGCTGCAGAGTGCCGGCTTCGAGGTCCGCGCCTGGGGCGACCCGCGCGAGGCCCTGCAGGACCTGGCCCACCGCGACCGGGGCGAATCGGCCTGCCTGCTGCTGGACGTGCGCATGCCGCAGCTCTCCGGGCTGGACGTGTACGACGCGCTGCGCAAGGATGGCCAGCGCCTGCCGGTGATCTACATGAGCGGGCACGCCGACGTACCGCTCGCGGTGGAGGCCATGCGCAAGGGCGCGGTCAGCCTGCTCGAGAAGCCGCTGGACGACGCCGCGCTGGAAGCGGCGCTGGACAGCGCCTTCACCGCGCAGGAGGCCGCGCGGACTCCGCCGTCAGCACCGGGGCCGGTGGCCCGGCCGGTCAGCGCACCGCTCGCCGACGGCGCCGCGGTCGATGAATTCGCGCGGCGCGAACGCTCGCTGGCCCCGCGCGAGCGCGAGGTGCTGGCACACGTCGTGCAAGGCACCTACAACAAGGTCATCGCCGATCGCATCGGGCTGTCGATCAAGACGGTGGAGCTCTACCGGGCGCGCGGGATGGCGAAGATGAAGGCCCGCTCGGTGGCCGAGCTGACCCGCATGATGGTGAGCCGCCAGGCATGAACACGGTGGTCGAACCGCGGGCGACGCTGTCGCAGCAGGAGCCCGGGCTGGCGATGCACTGGGACTACGAAGCGGGCACGCCCTGGGGGCCTGTGCGCCTCGCGCTGCACGCCGCATCGGCGGATGGCCCGCCCTGCGCCGCGCAGGCCGCGCTGCGATTGCAGGCCTCGGCAGCGTGGCTGGACGTGGTGGACGCCTGGCTGGCGGGCGGCGGATCCCGCGCTGGAGGGCAGGGCGGGGCACCGGCCCCGCCGATGGACGGGCTGGACTGGGTCTGGCGGCCGCGGACCACCGCGCCGGTGGAGCCCGGGGCCGTCTGGGTGTGTGCTGCCGGCCCGCTGGGCGAGGGTGGGCGTCTGGCCCTGCCGTGGTCCTTGTTGCGCCAGTTGCCTGCACCACCGCTGTCGGCGCTCGGCCTGGGGCTGGCCTGGGAGCCTGTGGCCGCCGAGTGCCTGCTGGCCACGCTGGACCTGAGCGAGGCCGAAGAGGCCGCGCTGGAGCCGGGTGGCCTGCTGCTGCTGCCCGCGAGCTTCTCGTCCGAGTGGCGGGCCGGCTTGCGCGCGCCGGGCGAGACCGCCGCGGCCGGGCGGCCGGTGGCGTGGCGGCATGGCGGCGGCGTGCGGCCCACCGAAGGGCCGCCGGCCATGGTGCCGCCGGGCGCGTGGCAGGTGTGTGCGCCATTGGCGCATGCGGTGGACCCGGGGATCGTGCTGGGCTGGTGGGGCGGCGAGGGCTGCCTGGGTCTGGCGCCAGCGGCAACGCTGACGCGCTGCGACGGCGCGGCGGGTCGCGGCTGGGCGCTGGCGCAGGGTCGCCTGACGCCCTGGGGCCAGGGCCTGGGGCTGCTGGTCGAGGCGCTGGCGCCACGGCCTGCGCGCGGCGATTGAACCCGGCGCCCGCACGATGGACCTGACCCAGTTCTCCCCCTCCTCGGCGCTCGTCACGGTGATCGTGCTGGCGCTGGCGCCCTTCGTCGCGGTGATGGTGACCTCGTTCACCAAGCTGGTGGTGGTGCTGAGCCTGCTGCGCAATGCGCTGGGGCTGCAGCAGGTGCCGCCCAACGTGGTGCTCAACGGCCTGGCGCTGGTACTCAGCGTCTACGTCATGTACCCGGTCGGCCTGAAGATGGCGGCGCAGGTGAGCGCCACGCCGGGTGCCGGCGCCGCCAGCACCTCGCACATGCTGGCCGCCGCGGATGCCGCCAAGGAGCCCCTGCGCGACTTCCTGGTCCAACACAGCCGGCCGATGGAGCGCGCCTTCTTCCTCAAGACGGCGCAACGGGCGCTGCAGCCCGGGCAGGCGGACCAGTTGACGGAGCGGGACTTCCTGGTCGTCGTGCCCGCCTTCACGGTCAGCGAGTTGTCGGTGGCCTTCGAGATCGGCTTCCTGATCTTCCTGCCGTTCCTGGTGATCGACCTGGTGATCTCCAACATCCTGATGGCCATGGGCATGATGATGCTGTCGCCCACCACGGTGTCGCTGCCGTTCAAGCTGCTGCTGTTCGTGCTGATCGACGGCTGGGTCAAGCTGACGCACGGCCTGGTGCTGACCTATCAATGAAGCGACGCGGGCCGGCCGGTCCGCACGACGAAGGGAGCCGCGTGCCGCATTCCGAAGCGATTCAATTGACCCACCAGGCCCTCTGGCTGGTGCTGCTGCTGTCCGCGCCGCCCATCGTGGTGGCGGCGGTCGTCGGGCTGCTGATCGCTTTCCTGCAGGCCGCCACGCAGCTGCAGGAACAGACGCTGCAGTACGTGCTGAAGTTCTTCGCCATCGTGGTGACGCTGTTCCTGACCGCCTCGCTGCTGGGCGGCGGGCTCTACCAGTTCGGCGACCGGGTGTTCAGCGAGTTCGCGGGCCTGGTGCGGCAGCCTTGAGCAGGCGGTGAGCGAGCTGTCTCCGCTGATGCCCTGGTTCGGCGCCGGGGGCGCGCTCACCCCATGGGCGGACGGTGCGTTGCTGCTGGGCCTGTCGGCCACGCGGGTGTCGGTGGCGCTGCTGCTGGTGCCTCTGTTCACGGCGGACCTGGTGCCGGCGCTGGTCCGCAATGCACTGTTCCTGGCGCTGGCGCTGCTGGG
>DATHWJ010000230.1:0-14932 GCA_035460745.1 Ideonella sp.
GCGCAGGTCGCCGTGGCGGATGCGTTTGCCTATGCTTCCGTGCCTACATTGAGCGGCACCAGCAAGACCTCGATCGTCTACGACCCGTCGCGCAAGGCCGTGTTCGCTTCGGACTGGTATGGCTCCGCGCTCATGCGCTACAGGTTCAATGGCAGTAAGTGGGTGTTGACGGTCGTGCCGTGGGCCGGCGCCTGGCGCGTCCAGATGTCGCCTGACCGCCAGACGCTCTACGTGCTGGGGACCAAGGGCCTGGCCGAGGTCGACCCCAACACGCTGGCTGTGCGCCTCGTGCATCCGGAGATGACCGGCTTCCAGGGGTCCTACTACTACTATCCCCTGCCTCTGACGAACGATCTGCGACTGTGGGGGCCGGAAGGCACTCAATACCTCGACCTGCGCCACGGCACCGTGGCCTACGCCGCCGAGAAGGAGTTCATGGGCGTCGCTGCCAGCAACCTGATTCCGACGCCGGACGGCGCCCACGTCTACACGACGGAAGGCTACTACTCGCCACCGCCGCCGAACGGCTGGTACAGCACGGCAACGCATACCAGCAAGCCGCTGCCGTCCGGCCTGTTGAGCTACAACTATTCCGCCGCCTTCGACGAAAAAGGCAAGATGGGCGTTTTCAACGGGACGGCCGTCTACAGGACTGTGAACTGGTCGCTGGTGGGCCAGCTCCAGGCACCGAGCGGCGCGTTCAACTATGGCAACGCGGTGATCTCGCCGGATGGCCTTCGGGTCTATGCGCTCACGGCCCCCGATCGTTACCCCAGCTCCGCCAACCGCGTGAGCGTTTACACCACCTCGCGCAAACAGCCCGGCACCAGCAACCTGTTGCTGCTGGGCAGCATTCCGGTGCCGAATCCGGCGGCGGTCTGCAGCGGCGAGTACGAGTGCGACTCGTCCGGCCGCTTCACGATCGATCCGACCGGCTCTGAGCTGTTCTGGGCCGGCAACAGCGCGTTCACGGTGATTCCGATCCCAGCCGACCTAAGGTCGCCGGGCGGGGCGCAGTAGCCATCTCTGTCGGACGCACGGGCCGCCTGGAGCACACCGGGCGCGATCGTCTGCAAGCCTGCGTCGCTCATTGCGAGTCCAGTAATGGAGGCAGGCCGGTGGGAACGGACGTTTCCGGCCGTCCGAACTTGGCCGGACGCCCACTCCAGCCTTCTCGAAGGCGGGCCACAGGACCTTGAAAGGGGGCCTCTGAGGGCCCACCCCCGCGCGGTCGAATTCGACCGCAAGCAGCGGAGTGCGCAGGCCGGCAGGGGTCTCTAGAGTGGCGCCATCGATCTTCTCGCCAGAAAGGCAAGATATGAACATGAGCACCACCACCGAGCGGCTGGCCGCGGCCACAGTGAGCGACCCGCGCTGGGCGGCCGTCGTGGCGCGCGACGCGCGGTCCGACGGACGCTTCTTCTATGCCGTGCGCACGACCGGCATCTATTGCCGGCCGGGTTGCGCGGCGCGGCCGGCCCGGCCCGAGAACGTGAGCTTCCACGCGACGGCGGCCGACGCGCAGCGGGCGGGTTTTCGCGCCTGCCTGCGCTGCAAACCCGACCAGCTTTCGCCGGCCGCCCGGCAGGCGGCGATGGTGGCCGAGCTCTGCCGCTTCATCGACGCCGCCGAGCAGGCCCCGTCGCTGGACGAGCTGGCGCAGCGCGCGGGCTTGAGCCCCTACCACCTGCACCGCGTCTTCAAGTCCACCACCGGCCTGACCCCCAGGGCCTATGCCGCCGCGCAGCGCGCCCGCCGCCTGCGTGAGGCCTTGTCGCAGCAGGCCACGGTGACCGACGCGATCTACGCCGCCGGCTACAACTCGGGCGGCCGCTTCTACGAAGAGTCCGACAGCGTGCTGGGCATGACGCCGACGGGCTTTCGCGCCGGCGGTGCCGACACGGCGATCCACTTCGCGGTCGGCCAGTGTTCACTGGGTGCCATCCTGGTGGCGCAGAGCCCGCGGGGGGTCTGCGCGATCCTGCTGGGCGACGAGCCCGACGCGCTGGCGCGCGAGCTGCAAGATCGCTTCCCGCGGGCGCAGCTGATCGGGGCCGACGCCGCGTTCGAGCGGCGGGTGGCCGAGGTCGTCGGCCTGGTCGAGGCGCCCGGGCTGGGCCGGGAGCTGCCGCTCGACGTGCGCGGCACGGCCTTTCAGCAGCGTGTCTGGCAGGCGCTGCGCCAGATCCCGGCAGGCCAGACCATGAGCTACGCGCAGGTCGCCGCGGCCATAGGCGCACCGACCGCGGTGCGCGCCGTCGCGCAGGCCTGCGCCGCCAACCCGCTGGCGGTGGCCATCCCCTGCCACCGGGTGGTGCGCAGCGATGGTGGCTTGTCCGGCTACCGCTGGGGCGTGGAGCGCAAGCGTGCGCTGCTGGCACGGGAGCGCCTCGCATGAACGCACCCGAGCGAGTTGCCTCGCTGGCCGCCCCGCTGCCCGTGGCGCAGCGCGTCGCGGCGATCGACTGGCAGTGCGTCGGCACCGAGCTCGACGCCGAAGGCAGCGCGGTGATCGCCCGCCTGCTCGCGCCGGCCGAGTGCGAGGCGCTGGCTTCGCTCTATGCCGCCGGCGACGGCGGGGGCGTGTTCCGCAGCCGCGTGGTGATGGCGCGCCACGGCTTCGGCCGCGGCGAGTATCGCTACTTCAGCTACCCGCTGCCGCCGCTGATCGCCTCGCTGCGCGAAGCTGTGTACCCGCATCTGGCGCCCATCGCCAACCGCTGGCACGAGGCCATGGGCCTGCCGGCGCGCTTCCCGGCGCGGCACGCCGACTTCATCGCCCGCTGCCATGCGGCAGGCCAGCAGCGCCCGACGCCGCTGCTGCTGCAGTACGGCCCTGGCGACTACAACTGCCTGCACCAGGACCTGTATGGCGAGCAGGTCTTCCCGCTGCAACTGGTGCTGCTGCTGTCCGAGCCGGGCCGCGATTTCGAGGGCGGCGAGTTCGTGTTGACCGAGCAGCGCCCTCGCATGCAGTCGCGCCCCAGCGTGCTGCCGCTGCGGCAGGGCGACGCGGCGGTGATCGCGGTGAACCACCGCCCGGTGCAAGGCAGCCGCGGCAGCTACCGCGTGGCCCTGAGGCACGGGGTCAGCCGCCTGCGCGCCGGCCAGCGGCACACCGCGGGCATCATCTTCCACGACGCCGCCTGACCCCGCCCCACCGCCGCCCGCCCATGACGCCGGACCTGTTCGAGATCGCCGATGAAGAAAGCCGCACCCCGGCGTGCGAGCCGCTGGCGCCCGGCGCGGTGGTCTTGCGGGCGGGGGCGCTGCGTGACGCACCGGCCTTGCTGGCCGACATCGGCCAGGTGCTGGAGGCCGCGCCCTTGCGCCACCTGATCACTCCCGGTGGCTTTCGCATGTCGGTGGGCATGAGCAACTGCGGGCGTTTCGGCTGGGTCAGCGACCCCAGCGGTTACCGCTACGACCCGCTCGACCCCGGCACGGGCCGGCCCTGGCCGGCGCTGCCGGCGTCGTTCAGGCGCCTCGCGGCAGACGCCGCCGCCCAAGCCGGTTTCGAGCACTTCGAGCCCGACGCCTGCCTGATCAACCGCTACGAACCCGGCGCCCGCCTCAGCCTGCACCAGGACCGCGACGAACGCGACCTGCGCCAGCCCATCGTCTCGGTGTCGCTGGGCCTGCCAGCGGTGTTCCAGTTCGGCGGCCTGAAGCGCGGTGACCCGATCACGAGAGTGCCGCTGCAGCATGGCGACGTGGTGGTTTGGGGCGGGCCGTCGCGGCTGCGCTACCACGGCGTGCTGGCCGTGAAGGCGGGCCACCACCGCCTGACCGGCGCGTGCCGCATCAACCTCACGTTTCGGTGCGCGATGTAGGGTGTAAGGCCGACCTGCCGGCGCTTCATGAGCGCCCCGGGGCCGCCGCCGTGCGGCGCGCGCCGTTCACCGCCGGGTCCGACGCGCTTCAGTCGTTCAGCGGCCGGTTGAGCTCGGTGCGCCAGGTCAGCGGGTCGGCGTTGGCCTCGGGGCCGGCCACGTAGCATTCCCAGAGGTCGGTGGCCGGCTGGTGGCCGTTGGACTCGATCCAGCCCATGAGCTGGCCCCAGGCCGCGCCCAGGCCCTCGTAGCCGCCGTGGTAGACGGTGCGCGCCACCCGGGCGGCGCGCAGCTCGCCGGCCTTGACCCGGCCCGCCGGCGTCACCGGGCTGGCCACCGGCACGCAGATCTCGAAGTCGAAGGTGGCGGGGTCCATCTTCAGGTGATGGCACAGCACCGGCCCGGTGGGCGCGAGGCCTTGCGCGGCGAGGGTGGACATCAGCTCGCCGATGCCCGGTCCCATGACCTGCTGGATCTGCTCGCGCGGGATGGTCAGGTGGATGACGGCGGTGGCCTGGCGGGTGGTCTGCGCGATGTGCGGGGTGTCGATCATGGTGGGTGTCTCCGGTAGGTGGTGTGTCGGGGGATGCGCCGGGCGGCGCAGCGCGCGCCACTGTGCCGCGTGAGCGCCCGGCTGTGAACCCCTACCTTGTCCCGAGGCTGGCCTTCATGAACAGCACCGTCACGTCGGACTCCGCCTCGACCGGTACGAAGCCCAGGCCGGTGTAGGTGCGCAGCGCCACCAGGTTGTCGCGGTAGACCCGCAGCGTGACCTCGCTCGCCCCGGTGCGCGCCACGGCCTGCGCCATCAGCAGCCGGCACAGCACCACGCCCAACCCCCAGCCGCGCATCGCGGGCGCGACGATCACCCGGCCGAGGTGGACCGCGCCGGCCGTCGCCACCCAGTGCTGCCCGAAGCCCGCGGGGCTGCCGTCGCCTTCGTCCAGAAAGCTGCTCTGCCCGCCCGCGACGGCCAGCTGCGCCGGCAAGCCGGCCGCCGAGAAAGGGAAGCTCACCCGCGGCCCCGCCCAGCGCATGCAGGCCCGCGCATCCGGCACCCAGGTGGCCAGGGCGTCGTAGTCGGCAGGCAGCGGGTCGCGCAGGGTGGGGATCATGGCGGGCTCGTCCAAGTCGGGGGGGGCGCCGGGGCGGCTGCTGCCAGCCATGGCCGCAGCCAGGCCCCGGAGGCTCCGACTTTAAGCCCGCGCCGCCACGCCGTCGCGCCCGGCGCGCAGCTGTGCAAACCCCATCGCGATCACCACCAGCGCGCCCGCGCCCAGGCCGATCGCCGCCGCCGTGCCGAGCTGCTCGACCACCAGGCCGGCGATGGCCACGCCGGCCGACTGGCCGAGGAAGAAGCAGGCGGCGAAGGCGGAGACGGCTGCGCCGCGGCGTTCGGGGGCCATCTGGGTGGCGTTGACCTGCAGCGTGTTGTGCAGCATGTAGAAGCCCAGGCCGGCGAACAGGCAGCCGGCGATGGACCAGGGCCAGGCGGGCGCGAAGGCGATCACCAGCAGCGAGCCGGCCAGCAGCGCGCCGCCCCAGCGCGCCAGGCCGGCCTCGCCCAGCCGCGCCACCAGCACGCCCGAGCCCAGCGCGAAGCTCGCGCCGCCCAGGCCGTACAGCAGCACCAGCGAGCCGGCGGTGGCGAGCGAGAGGCCGAAGGTCTGGTGCAGGTGCGTGGCGATGAAGGCGAAGGGGCCGTAGAGGCACATGCCTTCGAGGAAGACGGTCGCCAGCAGCACGCGGGCCCAGGGCAGCGCCAGCACCTGGCCGAACTCCGAGACCATGCGGCGCAGCGCCGAGCCCTCGGCACGGCGCATCGCGCGGGCATGGGCCGGCAGCCGGCGGTTGATGGCGAACAGCAGCACGCTGATGGCCGCGAAGAAGACCGCCAGCGCGAAGTAGGGCACGCGCCAGCCGAGGTGGTCGGCCGCCAGCCCGCCGACCCAGACGCCGCCCGCCAGGCCGGTGATCTGGCCGAGCAGGAAGCGCGCGAGCACCGGCTGGCGTTGCTCGTAGGGCACGACGTCGCCTATCCAGGCCATGGCCAGCGGGATGATGGCAGCGGCCATGATGCCGGCCAGCGCGCGGGCGCCCACCAGCATCGTGAAGTCGGCCGCCAGCGCGCACAGCAGCGCGCTGGCGGCGCTGGCCACGCAGACCCAGGCGATCACGCGGTACTTGCCGAAGCGGTCGCCCAGCGGGCCGAACAGCAGCTGCGCGATGCCATAGGCGATCGCGAAGACGCTGATGACCTGGGCGGCCTGGCCCAGCGAGATGCCGAACTCGCTGCCCAGGCGCGGCAACAAGGCGTCGTTGACACGCAGCGAGACCGCGCTGCCGAAGCCGCCCAGCGAGAGGCAGGCGATCGCCCCGCTGGGCAGGGCGGCCGGCGCAGCGGTGGGGGTGGGCGAGGAGGTGGGCAGGAGGGTGGCGGTGCTGGACGGGTCGCCGGCTGGCGACTGGGCGTGGGTCATGGGAGGTCCGGTGTTCTTTTTGGGAGGGGGCGCCCGGCGGGCTCGCGCAGAGCATGCCATGGCGTGCCCGACCGGCCGGCGCGAAGGGTGTTGGCCGGCGGGCCGGGACGGGTTCCAATGCGGGCCTCTTCTCTCTTGAGCAGGACGCAACACCATGAGCCAGCATGCCGAAGGCAGCTTTGAAGTCAGGATGACGCCGTTGACCGAAGAAGACGGCGAGCCGGAGGCTGTGGCCGAGGGCGCCGCGGCACTCGGCCGCATGGCGCTGGCCAAGCAGTTCCACGGCGACCTGGAGGCCAGCGGGCGCGGCCAGATGCTGACCGCGATGAGCGGGGTCGCGGGCTCCGCCGGCTATGTTGCGATCGAGCGCGTCACCGGCCGCCTGCACGGCCGCAGCGGCAGCTTCGTGCTGCAGCACAGCGGCACGATGGACCGCGGTGCGCCGTCGCTCACCATCGGCGTGGTGCCGGACTCGGGCACCGGCGAGCTGGCGGGCTTGTCCGGCAGCCTGAAGATCAACATCGTCGAAGGCCAGCACCGCTACGCCTTCGACTACACGCTGGCGTCGCCGGCGACCTGAGCAATGCGGCGTCCGGGCCGCCGCCATGCGGTTTCCCGGTCTCCGCCTTTCAGGCCCCCATCGCGCCGCGCAGCCTGCGCGATGCCTCGGCGAAGCGCTCGCCCTCGGCCACGGCCATGCGCAGGCGGCGCTGCATCCACAAGGTCGGCGCTTCGTGCAGCGGCAGGTCCGGCCAGTCTGCCAGCGGGTCGGCTGGCGGGCTGGCCGGCTGAGCCGTGTCGGCAGGCGGGCTGCCGGGTTTGCCGGCCGGGTTGGCTGGGAGGGCCTGCTGCAGCGCCTGCCGCGCCTCGCCGAAAGCCGCTTGCGCGGCCGCCGGGTCCAGCGTGTCGCGCCGCCGCGCCAGCGTCTGCTGGATCATCGAGAGCAGGGCCAGCAGGCGGTAGCCGTGGGTCAGCAGGGCATCGACCTCCTTCTCCGGCAGGCGCACGCGGCGCGGCTCGGCGCTGCTGCGCTGGGCGGCGGCCGCCAGCGCGGCCAGCGCCTGGTGGGCCTGCTGGCGGCTCAGGCGCTGGGCCAGGGCCTGGCTGGGCGGCGGCGCCCACGCCATGACCTGCTGGGCGTGGCGCCCCAGCGCCTGGCCCAGCCGGGCCGCCAGCTCGGCCCATTGGCGCCGCTCCCAGGAGGGCAGCACGAAGCAGAAGGCCCAGGCCAGCAAGGCGCCTATGGCCGTGTCCGCCAGCCGCTCGCCGATCGCATAGCCGCTGCCGGGCACGGCCAGGTGCGGCTGCAGCAGCGCCATCACGGTGGCGGCGGTGGCGGCGACCAGGTAGCGCTGGTTGACGTAGGCATGGGCGATGCCGATGGCCGCGACGAAGACGCCGGACAGCAGCAGGTGCGGTTGCAGGCTCTGCGGCACCTGGGCCAGCGCCAGCAGCAGCAGCGAGCCCAGCACGGTGCCCAGCAGCCGGTCGTTGCGGCGCGCCAGTGTCTGCTCCAGGTTGCCGCGCAGCACCACCGCGACACTCAGCACCAGCCAGTGCGGGTGCGCGGCCCAGGGCAGGGCGAGGGCCAGGGCATAGGCGCTGCCCAGCGCCAGCGCGCCGCGCACCGCGTGGCGGAAGACCGGCGAGCGCAGGCTCAGGTGGGCCTTGACGGCCGCCAGCGGCCAGCCTTCGGGCGAGACGAAGAGCTGCAGCTGTGCATGCGTCAGCGTGCTGCGCAGCTCGTCGGCGGGCGAAGGCGGCTTGGCGAGCAGGGTGCACAGCGCGGCGACGTCGTCGATCATGTGGCCCAGCCGGCCGAGCAGCGTGGCCATCAGCCGGCTGCGCGGGTCGTCGGGCGCCACCGGCACCGCGGCGGCGCGATCGGCCAGCTCGGCGTGGGTGGGCACCTCCAGCCCGTGCGGCACGGTGCCGCCGGTGCGCACGGTGTCGGCGATCACGGCCAGCGTGTCGGCCATGCGCTGCAGCGTGTGGGCGATGGTCTCGCGCCAGGCGTTGCCGGCCGCGTCGCTGCCCAGCAGCGGGAGGTCGAGCCGGCTGGCCAGCAGCAGGTCGCGCAGCTCGATCAGGTGCAGCAGCAGGGCGTTGCGGTAGCGCGTGGCGGCGCCGTCGGGCGCGGCAAAGAGCTGGTCGCGCGCGGCCTGCAGGCTCTCGGCCAGCGCGGCGTCATCGCGTATCGAGGCGCGCACGGTGTCTTCGGGGACCGGCGCGAGGCTGGCGATCAGCGTGGCGCGCGACCGCAGCCGGCGCACCGTGGCGTCCATCGCCTCGGCCAGCGCGAGCCGGCGGTACTGGCCCTGCAGCCGGCGCGAGGTGAAGACCGCCCAGCCGGCATAGCTCACCGTGCCCAGCAGCACCCAGCCGGTGTGGCTGAACAGCGCGGCCCACGAGTCCGGCGCCGGGAACGCCATCGCGAAGACCATCGCCAGCGTGCCGCAGAACGAGAGCGGCCCCGCGCGCGGGCCCCAGGCCATGCAGAGCAGCGTCAGAAAGGCGATCAGCGTGATCAGCAAGCCCAGCGCGAGCGGATGCGGGTGGCACACGCCCACCGCCAGCGAGACCACGCCGACCACCACGGCCGCCGGCAGCATGCGCCGCGCGGTGCGCTGCGGCGGGTTGGGCACATCGGGCAGGCTGGTGCAGACGGCCCCGCTGGCCACCACGATGCCCGCCGCCGGGCCGAACAACAGGCTGACCACGCCTTGTATCAAGGCCACGCCCAGCGCGACCGTCAGGCCGTTCAGCAGCGGGGCCGGCAGGCGGTGCAGGGCTGCGGATGCCTTCACGCGAGCCAGGCCGATCAATTGCGCTCGGAGAGGGCTTCCCAGCGTGTCATCAGCGACATCAGCAATTCATCGATCTCGGCGTTGCGGGCGTTGACTTCGGCGACACGCTGGGGGTTCTTGTAGATGTCGCCGCCGATCAGCTCGGCGCCCAGGCGGGCCTGCTCGGACTCCAGCGTCTCGATGCGGCCGGGCAGCTCGTCGAGCTCGCGCTGCTCCTTGTAGCTGAGCTTCTTGCGCGGTGCCGCGGCCGGGGCCGCCGCAGCGGGTGCGGGGGCCGGTGCGGGTGCGCTGTCCCTGCGGCTGGCGCGCTCCTGCGCCGCACGGGCCTGCTCGCTGCGGGCGGCCTGCGCCTGCCAGTCGGCGATGCCGCCTTCGTACTCGCGCCACAGGCCATTGCCTTCGGCCACCATGGTGCTGGTCACCACGTTGTCGACGAAGCGCCGGTCGTGGCTGACGAGGAAGACGGTGCCGTCGTAGTCCTGCAGCAGCTCTTCGAGCAGCTCCAGCGTCTCGATGTCGAGGTCGTTGGTCGGCTCGTCCAGCACCAGCACGTTGGCGGGGCGGGCAAACAGGCGCGCCAGCAGCAGCCGGTTGCGCTCGCCGCCCGAGAGGCTCTTGACGGGCGAGTTGGCGCGCGCCGGGGCGAAGAGAAAGTCGCCCAGGTAGCTCATCACGTGCTTGCGCTGGTTGCCTATCTCTATCCACTCGCTGCCGGGGCTGATGGTGTCGGCCAGCGTGGCCTCGGGGTTCAGCACCTCGCGCATCTGGTCGAAGTAGGCGACCTGCATCTTGCTGCCGGTGCGCACCGTGCCGCTGTCGGGCGCGAGCTCGCCCAGGATCATCTTCAGCAGCGTGGTCTTGCCGGCGCCGTTGGGGCCGATCAGGCCGATCTTGTCGCTGCGCAGCACCGTGGTGCTGAAGTTGCGCACGACGACCTTGTCGCCGAAGGCCTTGCTGACGTTCTCCATCTCGGCCACGATCTTGCCGCTGGCGGCGCCCGTGTCGATGTCCAGCCGCACGCTGCCCACCACGTCGCGCCGCGCCGCGCGCTGCTGGCGCAGCACCTCCAGCCGCGCGATGCGCGCCACGCTGCGGGTGCGGCGCGCCTCGACGCCCTTGCGTATCCAGATCTCCTCCTGCGCCAGCAGCTTGTCGGCGCGCGCGGCGGCCATCGCCTCGGCCTCCAGCTCGCGCAGCTTGGCGCTCTCGAAGGCGGCGAAGTTGCCGGGGTAGCTGCGCAGCTGGCCGCGGTCGAGCTCGATGATGCGGGTGGCCACGTCGTCGAGGAAGGCGCGATCGTGGGTGATCAGCACCAGCGCGCCGCGGAAACTGTTCAGCAGCCCGGCCAGCCAGGCGATGGTCGAGAGGTCCAGGTGGTTGGTCGGCTCGTCGAGCAGCAGCACGTCGGGCATGGCCACCAGCGCACGGCCCAGCGCCACGCGCTTGCGCATGCCGCCGGAGAGCGTGCCGATCACGGCGGCGGGGTCCAGCTGCAGCCGGGCGATGGTCTGGTCGACGCGCTGCTCCCAGTTCCAGCCGTCCAGCGCTTCGAGGCGGGTCTGCAGCGCGTCGAGGTCGTCGCCGGGCGCGTGGGCCTCGTAGCGCTCGCGCACGGCCTTGGCTTCGCCGACGCCTTCGCTGATGACCTCGAACACGGTGGCTTCGATGCGCAGCACCGGCTCCTGCGGCACGTACTCGCGCCGCACCGAGCCTTGCGCCTGCACGACGCCATCGTCGGGTTTGTCGATCCCGGCGAGTATCTTCAGCAGCGAGGACTTGCCGGCCCCGTTGCGGCCGATCAAGCCTATGCGTTCGCCGCTTTCCAGCGACATGTCGGTGCCATCGAGCAGCGGCACGTGGCCGAAAGCGAGATGGGCGTTGGAGAGAGTCAGGAGTGCCATCGGGCGATTGTCCCCCGAGGCGCCCGGCGCCAGCGCGGACGCTGGTGCACCGGTCCCCCGGTGCACCAGGCCAACGCTCTCTTTGCGAGACCCTCCCCAGCGATCTCTTCGAGTGGCATCGCCGGTCTGCGCCGGCTTGCCTTGATGACAGCGTCCTCGATCTTTTTTCGCCGCGGGCTGGCCGCTGTGCGTGATGTGATTGAAGCAGAGACGGTGCGGCGGCGATATCCCCGTTATGGCGTACGCACCTGCGCCTGCGCCATCGGCGCAGGACGACTTCGCGCACTCGCCCTCAGGCGAAGCGCAGCCGCTGCTGCTGCACCAGGCTGGCCCAGCGGGTGTACTCGGTGCTGAGAAAGGCCGTGAACTCCGCCGGGCTGCTGCCGACCCACTCCAGCCCCTGCTGGGCCAGCATGCCGCGGGGCTCGGGGGCGGTGAGGGCTTGGATCAGCGCGTGGTGCAGGGCCTGCTGGCGTGCCGCGGTGATGCGGGCCGGGGCGAGCGCGCCTATCCAGGTGCTGACGTCGAAGTCCTTCACGCCGGCCTCCTGCAGCGTGGGCAGGTCCGGGGCCACCGGGTAGCGCCGCGCGCTGGTCACGGCCAGCGCCCGCACGCGGCCGGACTTGACCTGCGGCCCGATCGCGACCCAGCTGCCGAGGAAGAGCTGCACCTCGTTGCTCATGACGGCCTGCAGCGCCGGCACGCCGCCGCGGTAGGGGATGTGCACGAGGTGGGTGCCGGTGCGCAGCTTGAAGAGCTCGGCGGCCAGGTGGTTCAGCGTGCCCAGGCCGGCGGACGAGTAGTTCAGCGCACCGGGCCGGCGCTTGGCCAGGGCGATGAACTCGGCCACGCTGCGCGCCGGCATCTCGGCCGGCACCGCGAAGACCAGCGGGAAGCTGAGCAGGCGCGACAGCGGCGTGAAATCGCGCTGGGTGTCGTAGCCCAGCTGCGGGTAGACCAGCGGGTTGGTGGCGTGGGAGTCGAACACCAGCATCATCGTGTTCGGGTCGCCGGCGGCGCGTGCCACGCTGGCTGCGGCGATGGAGCCGGAGGCGCCGGGGCGGTTGTCCACCACGACCGTCTGCTGCAGCAGCGCGGGCAGGCGCTCCGCGAGCAGCCGTGCCGTCAGGTCGACGGAGCCGCCGGGCGGCACGGGCACCACGAGCTGCAGCGCCGCCGCTTCCGCCGCCTGCAGCGGGGTCGAGACGGCGGCAGCGGCAGCGGCCAGGTGCAGCAGGGAACGGCGGCGGGTGAGCATGGTCGGGCGTCTTCGGTCAGCGGGGGGCGCGCGATGCTCGCACACCGGTTTGGCGCCGGAATGACAGAAACGGTCGGGCACAATAGTTATTCCTAATCCGATGCATTGAATCAATCAACCCACGCAATGCCTCGTTAACCCTAGGATCTCTCCTGTTCCCGTTTCCTCAACTGTCATCAACCAGCACACCATGTCCCTGATCAACACCCAAGTCAAACCTTTCAAGGCCACCGCGTTCCACCACGGCAAGTTCGTCGAAGTCAGCGAAGAAACGCTGAAGGGCAAGTGGAACGTGTTCGTGTTCTACCCGGCCGACTTCACTTTCGTCTGCCCGACCGAGCTGGAAGACCTGGCCAACACCTACGCCCAGTTCAAGGAACTCGGCGTCGAGATCTACGGCATCTCCACCGACACGCACTTCGCCCACAAGGCCTGGCACGACACCTCGGAAGCGATCAAGAAGGTGCAGTACCCGCTGATCGGCGACCCCACCGGCGCGATCACCCGCAACTTCGACGTGATGATCGAAGAAGAGGGCCTGGCGCTGCGCGGCACCTTCGTGATCAGCCCGGAAGGCCAGATCAAGCTGTGCGAGATCCACGACAACGGCATTGGCCGCGACGCCTCCGAGCTGCTGCGCAAGGTCAAGGCCGCGCAGTACGTCGCCTCGCACCCGGGTGAAGTCTGCCCCGCCAAGTGGAACGACGGCGCCAAGACCCTGAAGCCTTCGCTGGACCTGGTCGGCAAGATCTAAGGCCGTCAGGCCCATCGCAGTTTCCACTGCACCGGCGGGCCCTGCGGGGCCCGCTCCTGTCTCACGCCCCCGTTTCACCGCGACAAGGATTTCCCATGTTGGACGCAGACCTCAAGGCCCAGTTGAAGGGCTATCTCGAACGCCTGACCACCTCGATCGAGCTGATCGCCTCGGTGGACGACGCGGAGCCGTCGCGCGACCTGCTGGCCTTGCTGCGCGACGTGGCCGAACAATCCGACCGCGTGACGCTGGTCGAGCGCCGCGACGACGCCGAGCGCAAGCCCTCCTTCCGCATCCAGCGCAGCGGCAGCGATGTCGGCGTGCGCTTCGCCGGCCTGCCGATGGGCCATGAATTCACCTCGCTGGTGCTGGCGCTGCTGCAGGTGGGCGGCTACCCGCCCAAGATCGAGGCCGACACCATCGAGCAGATCCGCGCCCTCGAAGGCGAATTCCGCTTCGAGACCTTCATGTCGCTGACCTGCCAGAACTGCCCGGACGTGGTGCAGGCGCTGAACCTGATGTCGGTGATCAACCCGCGCATCAGCCACGTGACCATCGACGGCGCGCTGTTCCAGGACGAAGTCGCGCAGCGCAAGATCATGGCCGTGCCCACGATCTTCATGAACGGCGAAGTCTTCGGCCAGGGCCGCATGGGCGTCGAGGAGATCCTCGCGAAGATGGACACCGGCGCTGCGGCGCGCGACGCCGTCAAGCTCAACGCCAAGGCGCCCTACGAGGTGCTGATCGTCGGCGGCGGCCCGGCCGGCGCGGCGGCGGCGGTTTACACCGCGCGCAAGGGCATACGCACCGGCGTGCTCGCCGAGCGCTTCGGCGGCCAGACGCTGGACACCATGGGCATAGAGAACTTCATCTCGGTGAAGGAGACCGAGGGGCCCAAGTTCGCCGCCGCGCTGGAGCAGCACGTGCGCGCCTACGACGTGGACATCATGAACGCCCAGTTGGCCACCAAGCTGGTGCCCGCCGCCGAGCCCGGCGGCCTGGCCGAGCTGCACCTGGCCAACGGCAGCGTGCTGAAGGGCCGCAGCGTCATCCTCTCCACCGGCGCGCGCTGGCGCAATGTCAACGTGCCGGGCGAGCAGCAGTACCGCAACAAGGGCGTCGCCTACTGCCCGCACTGCGACGGCCCGCTCTACAAGGGCAAGCGCGTCGCGGTGATCGGCGGCGGCAACTCGGGCGTCGAGGCGGCGATCGACCTGGCCGGCATCGTCGCGCACGTCACGCTGATCGAGTTCGCCGACGCGCTGCGGGCCGATGCGGTGCTGGTGAACAAGCTCAAGAGCCTGCCGAACGTGGTCATCCACACCAACGCCCAGACCACCGAGATCACCGGTGACGGCGAGAAGGTCAATGGCCTGCGCTACACCGACCGCGCCAGCGGCCAATCTCACGACGTGGCGCTCGAAGGCGTGTTCGTGCAGATCGGCCTGGTGCCCAACACCGAGGGGCTCAAGGGCACGCTGGAGTTGAGCCGCCACGGCGAGATCGTCGTCGATGCCAAGGGCCAGACCAGCGTGCCCGGCGTGTTCGCGGCCGGCGACGTGACGACCACGCCGTTCAAGCAGATCATCATCGCCGCGGGCGACGAGGGCAAGGCGGCGCTGAGCGCCTTCGACCACCTGATCCGCACGCCGGTGCCGGTGGCGGCGCGGGTCGAACAGGTCGAGCCGGCGTAAGCGCACCGGACCTCCGGCGCTGCGCGCCAGCATGCAGGCGGCCGAGGCAGGCGGCGCCAGCCGGGCATGGGAGGAGTTTGTTCACGAGCGCAACCGTCGCGGCGCAAACCGGTACTCACACACGTGGCGTACCGCCACGCCGCGACCGTCTTCGTGTTCATTCACCATACCCATCCCATGAAACTTCAACACACTTCGCTCTCCT
>DATHWJ010000231.1:0-27758 GCA_035460745.1 Ideonella sp.
GACGGCAAGACCTCGAGCTGGCGGCTCACGCTGCCGCTGTCGCTGTCGTGGGACCACCGCGTCATCGACGGCGCCGCCGCCGCACGCTTCAACGTGCACTTCGCCAATCTGCTCGCCGACATGCGGCGCTTGATGTTCTGAAGGAGCGGGCATGACTCAAACCCTGGCAACCAAGGCTGCGGACATCGAGTGCGAGATGCTGGTGATAGGCGCGGGCCCGGGCGGCTACTCCGCCGCCTTCCGCAGCGCCGACCTCGGCATGAAGACGGTGCTCGTGGAGCGCTACGCCACACTGGGCGGCGTCTGCCTGAACGTCGGCTGCATCCCGTCCAAGGCGCTGCTGCACACCGCCTCGGTGATGGACGAGGTGGCGCACCTGCCGGACCATGGCATCTCATACGGGGCGCCGCAGATCGACATCGACAAGCTGCGCGCCTTCAAGGACGGCGTGATCAAGAAGCTCACCGGCGGCCTCGCCGGCATGGCGAAGATGCGCAAGGTCGAAGTGGTCACCGGCGTCGGCAGCTTCCTCGACCCGCACCACGCCGAAGTGGTCGCCGCCGATGGCACGAAGAAGGTCGTCAAGTTCCAGAAAGCCATCATCGCCGCCGGCTCGCAGGCGGTGGCGCTGCCCTTCATGCCCCAGGACGAGCGCGTCGTCGACTCCACCGGCGCGCTGCTGCTGAAGTCCATCCCCAAGCGCATGCTCGTCGTCGGCGGCGGCATCATCGGGCTGGAGATGGCGACCGTCTACTCGACGCTGGGCACCCGCATCGACGTGGTCGAGATGCTGGACGGCCTGATGCAAGGCGCCGACCGCGATCTCGTCAAGGTCTGGGAGAAGTTCAACGCCAAGCGCTTCGACCAGGTGATGCTGAAGACCAAGACCGTCGGCGCGAAGGCCACGCCCGAAGGCATAGCCGTCTCGTTCGAGGGCGAGAAGGCGCCGCCAGGCCCGCAGCTCTACGACCTGGTGCTGGTGGCCGTGGGCCGCACGCCCAACGGCAAGAAGATTGGCGCCGAAAAAGCCGGTGTCGCCGTCACCGAGCGCGGCTTCATCGAGGTGGACAGGCAGATGCGCACCAACGTGCCGCACATCCACGCCATCGGCGACATCGTCGGCCAGCCCATGCTGGCGCACAAGGCCGTGCACGAGGCGCATGTGGCGGCGGAGGCGGCGCACGGCGAGGCAGCCTTCTTCGACGCGCGGCAGATCCCGTCGGTCGCCTACACCGACCCCGAAGTGGCCTGGGCCGGCAAGACCGAGGAGCAGTGCAAGGCCGAGGGCATCAAGACCGGCAAGGCGGTCTTCCCCTGGGCCGCCTCGGGCCGCGCGATCGCCAATGGGCGCGACGAAGGCTTCACCAAGCTGATCTTCGACGAGGCCACCCACAGGGTGATAGGCGGCGGCATCGTGGGCACGCACGCGGGCGACCTGATCAGCGAGGTCTGCCTGGCGATAGAGATGGGCTGCGAGCCCACCGACATCGGCAAGACCATCCACCCGCACCCCACGCTCGGCGAATCCATCGGCATGGCCGCGGAGCTGTTCGAGGGCGTGTGCACCGACCTGCCGCCAACCAAGAAGAAGTAGCCGATGCCACTCGATCTTGCCTACGAAGCGGTCGGCAACGGCCCACCGCTGCTGATACTGCACGGGCTCTTCGGCGCCAGCGGCAACTGGCACAGCATTGCGCGTGCACTCTCGCTCAGCCACCGCGTCATCAGCGTGGACCTGCGCAACCACGGCGGCTCGCCCTGGGCGGCGGCCATGGGCTACCTGGAGATGGCCGACGACGTGCGTGACCTGATCGAGCGCGAAGGCTGGGAGCCGCCGGTCGTGATGGGCCACAGCATGGGCGGCAAGACGGCGATGGCGCTGGCTCTGTGCTACCCCCAGCTCGTCAGCCGGCTGATCGTGGTCGACATCGCGCCGGTGAGCTATGGCGACCGCCTCTCGGGGGTCGCCGAGGCGATGCGCGGCATCGACCTGCTCGCCGCCGCCAGCCGCGACGAGGTGCAGCGGCAGCTCGCCGGCCGGCTGCACGAGCCGGGCGTGGTGCCCTTTCTGATGCAGAACCTGGTGGCGCGGGACGGCCGCTTCGACTGGCGCTTCAACCTGGCCGCCATCTCCGCGGCGTTGCCGGCCTTGACCGGTTTCCCGGCCGCGCTGCGCAGCCTGCGCTACGACGGGCCGCTGCAGGTGATCGCGGGCGGCCTCTCCGACCACGTGCGCGGCAGCGACGGCGATGAGTTCCGCCCCCTGTTTCCGCAGGTGCGGGTCGAGGTGATCGAGGAGGCCGGCCACTGGGTGCATGCCGAGCAGCGCGCGGCCTTCCTGGCCTGCGTGACGCAGGCCTTGCAAGCCCAGGCCCGCCCCGCAGCCCACGCCACCGCATCCCCCTGACAAATCGAAGGAGACCTCCCATGACAGACTCGCTCCGCGAAGCCGCCCTGGACTACCACCGCTACCCCACGCCCGGCAAGATCTCGGTCACGCCGACCAAGGCCATGGCCACCCAGCGCGACCTCGGCCTGGCCTACTCGCCCGGCGTGGCCGAGGCCTGCCTGGCCATCGCCGAAGACCCGCGCGAGGCCGGCAACCTGACCGCCCGCAACAACCTGGTCGCGGTGATCACCAACGGCACCGCGGTGCTGGGCCTGGGCAACATCGGCGCGCTGGCCGGCAAGCCGGTGATGGAAGGCAAGGGCTGTCTGTTCAAGAAGTTCGCCGGCATCGACGTCTTCGACATCGAGCTCGACGAGCTCGACCCCGACAAGCTCATCGACACCATCGCGCGCATGGAGCCCACCTTCGGCGGCATCAACCTCGAAGACATCAAGGCGCCGGAGTGCTTCTACATCGAGAAGAAGCTGCGCGAGCGCATGAAGATCCCGGTCTTCCACGACGACCAGCACGGCACGGCCATCGTCGCGGCGGCGGCCATCCTGAATGCGCTGCAACTGGTCGGCAAGGACATCGCCGAGGTCAAGCTGGTGGCCTCGGGCGCGGGCGCCGCGGCGCTGGCCTGCCTGGACATCATCGTCAGCCTCGGCCTGCCGATGCACAACGTCTTCGTCTCCGACAGCAACGGCGTGGTCTACACCGGCCGCAAGGAGCAGATGGACCCGAACAAGGCCCGCTACGCCCAGGACACCTCGGCCCGCAAGCTGGCCGACATCATCGAGGGTGCCGACATCTTCCTCGGCCTGTCGGCCGGGGGCGTGCTGAAGCCCGAGATGGTCAAGCTGATGGCGCGCGCCCCCATCATCCTGGCGATGGCGAACCCGACGCCCGAGATCTCGCCGGAGGAGGCGCTCGCGGTGCGCCCGGATGCGATCCTCGGCACCGGCCGGTCGGACTACCCGAACCAGGTCAACAACGTGCTGTGTTTCCCGTTCATCTTCCGCGGCGCGCTGGACGTGGGCGCCACCACCATCAACGAGGCCATGAAGCTGGCCGCCGTGCGCGCGATCGCCGAGCTGGCGCATGCCGAGATCCCCGAGGTGGTGGCCCAGGCCTATGGCGCGGTGGGCCTGCGCTTCGGCGCGCAGTACCTGATCCCCAAGCCCTTCGACCCGCGCCTGATCGAGGTGGTGGCGCCGGCCGTGGCCCAGGCCGCGATGGACAGCGGCGTGGCCACGCGCCCGATCGCCGACATGCCGGCCTACCGGCAGCGCCTGAGCCAGTTCGTCTACCAGTCCGGCAGCGCGATGCAGCCGGTGTTCGCGGCGGCCAAGCGCCTGGCCGGCCGGGCGCCGACGCGGGTGGTCTACGCCGAAGGGGAGGACGAGCGCGTGCTGCGCGCGGCCCAGGTGGTGGTCGACGAAGGCCTGGCCCGGCCGCTGCTGGTGGGCCGGCCGGCGGTGATCGCGCAACGCATCGCCGAGCATGGCCTGCGCCTCAGGCTGGACCACGACTGCGAGAGCGTCGACCTGGGCGGCACCGCGGCCGGCAGCGACGCCAGCGAGACCTACTACCAGCTCACCCGGCGCCGCGGCGTCTCGCGTGCGCTGGCCCGCACCGAGATGCGCAGCCGTGCCACGCTGCTGGGCGCGATGCTGGTGCGCGAGGGCCGGGCCGATGCGATGCTGTGCGGCACCGTCGGCCGCTTCGCCGACCACCTCGGCTACGTGCGCGACGCGATCGGCCTGCGCCCCGGTGCCCGCACCCTGGCCGTGATGCAGATGCTGATGCTGCCGGGCCGGCAGCTCTTCATCTGCGACACGCATGTGAATGTCGACCCCGACGCGGAGCAGGTCGCCGAGATCGCGCTGCTGGCGGCGGCGGCGGTGCGGCGCTTCGGCATCACGCCCAGCGTGGCGCTGCTGTCGCACTCCAGCTTCGGCGGCTCGGAGGCGCCCGGCGCGGTCAAGATGCGCGAGGCGCTGGCGCTGGTGCAGGCCCACGACCCGCTGCTCGCGGTGGATGGCGAGATGCGCGGCGACGCGGCGCTGTCCAAGGAGATCCTGGACCGCGAGTTCCCCGACTCGGGCCTGAGCGAGGAGGCCAACCTGCTGGTGATGCCCAACGTCGATGCGGCCAACATCTCCTACAACCTGCTGCGCATCGCGGCCGGCGGCGGCATCACGGTCGGCGGCATCCTGCTCGGCGCCGCGCGGCCGGTCCACATCCTCACACCTTCGTCCACGGTGCGCCGCATCGTCAACATGACGGCGCTGGCGGCGGCGGATGCCGGCAGCCTGCAGCCGCGCACCGAGCCCTGGACGCTCGACTGAACCCCCCGGGCCGCGCACCGGAACGGCGACCCCAGCCCACCTCTCACGGAGACTCCCATGGACAAAGACCCGACGTCGAAGCCGTTCTACCGCTCGCTCTACTTCCAGGTCATCACGGCCATCGTGATCGGCGTGATCCTGGGCCACTTCTGGCCCCAGACGGGGGCCGCGATGAAGCCGCTGGGCGACGGCTTCATCAAGCTGATCAAGATGATCATCGCGCCCATCATCTTCTGTACCGTGGTGGTCGGCATCGCCGGCATGGAGGACATGAAGAAGGTCGGCAAGACCGGCGGCCTGGCGCTGCTGTACTTCGAGATCGTGAGCACGATCGCGCTGGTCGTGGGGCTGGTGATCATCAACCTGGTCAAGCCCGGCGTCGGCATGAACATCGACGTCAGCCAGCTCGACACCAAGGCCATTGCCACCTACACCCAGCCGGGCCAGATGCAAGGCACGGTCGACTTCCTGCTGCACGTGATCCCGAGCACGGTGGTCGACGCCTTTGCCAAGGGCGAGATCCTGCAGGTGCTGCTGTTCGCGGTGATGTTCGGCTTCGCGCTGCACAAGTTCGGCGGCCGCGGCACGCTGGTGTTCGACTTCATCGAGAAGTTCTCGCATGTGCTGTTCTCCATCGTCGGCTACATCATGAAGGTCGCACCCATCGGTGCCTTCGGCGCGATGGCGTTCACGATCGGCAAGTACGGCGTCAGCTCGCTGGTCTCGCTGGGCGCGCTGATGGCCACCTTCTACGCCACCTGCCTGTTCTTCATCTTCGTCGTGCTCGGCACCATCGCGCGGCTGCACGGCTTCTCGATCTGGAAGTTCATCAAGTACATCAAGGAGGAGTTGCTGATCGTGCTCGGCACCTCCTCCTCCGAGTCGGTGCTGCCGCGCATGATGGCCAAGCTGGAGAACCTGGGGGCGCGCAAGTCGGTGGTCGGGCTCGTCATTCCCACCGGCTACTCCTTCAACCTCGACGGCACCTCGATCTACCTGACGATGGCGGCGGTGTTCATCGCCCAGGCGACCAACACCGACATGACGCTGGGGCAGCAGCTCACCCTGCTGCTGGTGCTGCTGCTGACCTCCAAGGGGGCGGCGGGGGTCACCGGCAGCGGCTTCATCGTGCTGGCGGCCACGCTCTCGGCGGTCGGCCATGTGCCGGTGGCCGGCCTGGCGCTGATACTCGGCATCGACCGCTTCATGTCGGAGGCGCGTGCGCTGACCAACCTGATCGGCAACGGCGTCGCGACCGTGGTGGTGGCCCGGTGGACCAACGATCTCGACCTGCAGCGCATGCAGCAGCGGCTGAACGGCGAGACCGACACCGAGGCCGACGAGCCCGAGATCGTGCTGGACCAGGTCGAGCAGCACATGCCGGCGACACGCTGAGCGGCGCGCGGAGAGCATGGCCATGCCACCCACCGACTCTCAGGGCCCGCACCGCGTCGTCATCGTCGGCGGCGGGGCCGGCGGCCTGGAGCTGGCGACCGCGCTCGGCGACAAGTACGGCCGCGGCGGCCGCCTGTCGGTCACCCTGGTCGACAAGACGCGCTCGCACATCTGGAAGCCCAAGCTGCACGAGATCGCGGCCGGCAGCATGGACATCGGCGTGCACGAGGTCGACTTCCTGGCCCAGTCGCACTGGCACCACTTCAGGTACCGCATCGGCGAGATGACCGGGCTGGACCGGGCGCGCCGCGAGGTGCAGGTGGCGGCCTCCTTCGACGAAGGCGGCGAGCAGGTCACGCCGCAGCGCACCGTGCCCTACGACACGCTGGTGATCTGCGTCGGCAGCCAGAGCAACGACTTCGGCACACCGGGGGTGGCCGAGCATGCGATGAAGCTGGAGTCGATGGGCGATGCGCGCCGCTTCAACCGCCGCCTCGTCAACGCCTTCATCCGCGCCCATGCGCAGACCGAGGCGCGCGCGCCGCACCAGCTGCAGGTGGCGATCATCGGCGCCGGCGCCACCGGCGTCGAGCTGGCGGCCGAGCTGCACCGCACGACGCGCGAGGTGGTGGCCTACGGGCTGGACCGCATCGACCCCGACAAGGACCTGCGGCTGCACTTGATCGAGGCGGCGGGCCGCGTGCTGCCCGCGCTGCCGGCGGCCCTGTCCAGCGCCACCGAGGGCTTGCTGAAGCGGCTCGGCGTGGTGGTGCATACGCAGGCCCGGGTCGCCGGCGTGGTGGCCGACGGCGTGCTGCTGGCCGACGGCCGCAAGATCCCGGCCGAGCTGGTGGTCTGGGCCGCGGGCGTGATGGCGCCGCCCTTCCTGCAGGGCCTGGCCGGGCTGGAGAGCAACCGCATCCACCAGCTGCTGGTGAAGCCCACGCTGCAGACCACCCGCGACGACGACATCTTCGTGATGGGCGACTGCGCCGCCTGCCCCTGGCCCGAGGCCAACGAAGGGCAGGGCGGCTACGTGCCGCCGCGCGCCCAGGCCGCGCACCAGCAGGCCACGCACCTGTTCGGGCAGATCAAGCGCCGGCTGGCCGGCCAGCCGCTGCGCGACTACCGCTACCGCGACTTCGGCTCGCTGGTGTCGCTCGGCGAGTTCAGCACCGTCGGCAACATGATGGGCGGCCCGCTCAAGGGCAGCCTGTTGATCCAGGGCCGGTTCGCCCGCCTGATGTACCTCTCGCTCTACAAGATGCACGAGCTGTCGCTGCACGGCTTCGCCAAGGTGGCGCTCGAGACCCTGGCCCGCATGATCACGCGCCGCACAGAGCCGCACGTGAAGCTGCATTAAACCTAGATCCGGCAGTTGACCGCTTCCCACCGCTGGCAAGACCGCATGAGTGCTCGTTTTTCTGCCCACGACGACCCTCATCGCCTGGGTCAGAGCGCTACACGCCCGATTGGGCCGCGCTACGGCACGCTGGCTGCGTTGCTCCGCCTCGCGGGCAGGAGCCCGCAGCGTTGTCGCGCCTTGCCAGCGCACCGCATCGCAGCTCACTCGGGCGCGTCCAACTGCCAGATCTAGGTTGAGTTTTCCCCTCACGTCACCGGAGACCACCCCATGGAAGACATCGTCATCGTCGCTGCGGCCCGCACGGCCGTCGGCAAATTCGGCGGCACGCTCGCCAGGACGCCCGCGCCCGAGCTCGGCGCGGCGGTCGTGCAGGCGCTGCTGGCGCGGGCGCAACTGAGCGGCGAGCAGATCGGCGAGCTGATCTTCGGCCAGGTGCTGACGGCCGGCTCGGGCCAGAACCCGGCCCGCCAGACGGTCATCAAGAGCGGTCTGCCGCAGGGCGTGCCGGCGCTGACCATCAATGCGGTCTGCGGCTCGGGCCTGAAGGCCGTGATGCTGGCTGCGCAGGCGATCCGCGACGGCGACTCCGAGATCGTGATCGCCGGCGGACAGGAGAACATGAGCCTGTCGCCGCACGCGGTGCCCAGCTCGCGCGAGGGCGTGCGCATGGGCGACTGGAAGTTGGTGGACACCATGATCGTCGATGGCCTGTTCGACGTGTATAACAAGATACACATGGGCATCACCGCAGAGAACGTCGCGAAGCAGTACGGAGTGAGCCGCGAGCAGCAGGACGCGCTGGCGCTGGCTTCGCAGCAGAAAGCCGTGGCCGCCCAGGAGGCCGGCCGCTTCAACGACGAGATCGTGCCTTTCAGCATCGCCCAGAAGAAGGGCGACCCCATCGTCTTCGCGGCTGACGAGTTCATCAACAAGAAGACCAACGCCGAAGCGCTCGCCGGGCTGCGGCCGGCCTTCGACAAGGCAGGCTCGGTGACCGCCGGCAACGCATCGGGCCTGAACGACGGCGCAGCCGGCGTGGTGGTGATGACCGCCAGGAAGGCCGCGCAGCTCGGCCTCACGCCGCTGGGCCGCATCGCCAGCTATGCGACGGTAGCGCTGGACCCCTCCATCATGGGCATGGGCCCGGTGCCGGCCTCGCAGAAGGCCTTGCAGCGGGCCGGCTGGAAGCCGCAGGACCTCGACCTGCTGGAGATCAACGAAGCCTTCGCGGCGCAGGCCTGCGCGGTCAACAACGAAATGGGCTGGGACACGGCCAAGGTCAACGTCAACGGTGGCGCGATCGCGATCGGCCACCCGATCGGTGCGTCGGGCTGCCGCATCCTGGTGACCCTGCTGCACGAGATGCAGCGCCGCGGCGCCAGGAAGGGCATCGCGAGCCTGTGCATAGGCGGCGGCATGGGGGTCGCCCTCACGATAGAACGCTGAATCCCCACTTCAAACCAACCAGGAGATAGACATGAGCAAGGCATCGACAACCCGGCGGGTGGTGCTCGTCACCGGCGGCATGGGCGGCCTCGGCGAGACCATCTGCGTCAAGATGGCCGAGGCCGGCTACCAGGTCGTCGCGACCTATTCGCCCGGCAACACCAAGCACGCCGAGTGGGTGGCGCAGATGAAGGCGCAAGGCCACGAGGTGCTCGCCGTACCCTGCGACGTGGCCGACATCGACTCCTGCGCCAACGCGGTGGCCGAGGTGCAGCGGCAGCTCGGCGCGGTCGACGTGCTCGTCAACAACGCCGGCATCACGCGCGACATGACCTTCAAGAAGATGGACAAGCTGAACTGGGACGCCGTGATGCGCACCAACCTGGACAGCCTGTTCAACATGACCAAGCAGGTGGCCGACGGCATGGTGGAGCGCGGCTGGGGCCGCGTGATCAACGTCTCGTCGGTCAATGGCTCCAAGGGCGCCTTCGGCCAGACCAACTACTCGGCGGCCAAGGCCGGCGTGCACGGCTTCACCAAGGCGCTGGCGCTCGAGGTCGCGAAGAAGGGCGTCACCGTCAACACCATCTCGCCGGGCTACATCGGCACCAAGATGGTCACCGCCATCCCCGAGGAGATCCTGAACTCCAAGATCCTGCCGCAGATCCCCGTCGGCCGCCTGGGCAAGCCCGAGGAGGTGGCCGGCCTGATCATCTACCTGGCCTCCGAGGAGGCCGCCTTCCTGACCGGTGCCAACATCGCGATCAACGGCGGCCAGCACATGCAGTGACGCGGCGCCGGGCTCGCGCGCCTTGCCGTGCCGGGAGGCCGGCGCGCGAGCCGTGTTCAGCCGCCTCTGGCTTGCCCGGGCAGTCGCTGTTGCACACTGCCGCATGAGATTTCCCCTGCCGATGCTGCCGCAAGGCGCGAAAGCCGCCGTCAATGTCCGTGCCCTGCTGGTCTGGGGGGCCGTGGCGCTGCTGCTGATCGCCGCCGCCGCGGCGGCCGGGCACGGCATTGCGATGCGGGCGGAGCAGCGCAGCCTGAAGGAGGCCGCGCAGCATCGGCTCGACATGATCGCTGCCGGCCTGGACGGCGACCTCGCGCGCTTCGACTACCTGCCCTCCTTGCTGGAGATGACGCCCAACGTGCAAAAGCTGCTCTCGGCCCCCGCCGAGCCGGTGCTGAGAGACGAGGTCAACCGCTACCTGAGCGGCATCAACGCGACCGCCGGGGCCGAGATGCTGTACGTGCTGGACCGCGACGGCGTGGCCCTGGCGGCGGCCGACTGGGACCTGCCCAGCACCACCGTCGGCGCCCACCTCGGCTTTCGCCCCTACGTGCAGGACGCGCTGCGCCAAGGGCGTGGCCGCTTCTTCGGCGTGGGCATCACCAGCGGGCGGCCCGGCTACTACCTGTCCTACGCCTTGTCGTCCGGCGGGCAGGCGCGCGGGGTGGCGACCGTCAAGGTCAGCCTGGCGGGCGCCGAGCGAGCCTGGGCGACCCTGCCGGGCGAGGTGCTGCTGCTCGACGAGCGCGGCGTGGTCATCCTCGCGACCCGGGAGCACTGGAAGTTCAGGCCGCTGACGCCGCTGGCCGCCGATACGCGGGCCGAGATCGCGCGCACCCGCCCCTATGGCAACGCCGAGCTGCAGCCGCTGGACTGGCGCGAGCTGGAGCCGCTGGATGACGACGCCAGGATCGTGTCGCTCGCCGGCGTGGCGCAGCTGGCGTCCTTGCGGCGCGTCAACTCGGCGCGCTGGCGCCTGATCGTGCTGGACGACCTCGCGCCGGCCCGGCATGCGGCACGCAACGTGGCCGCCATCGCGGCGCTCGCGAGCAGCGTGGCGCTGCTGCTGCTGCTGGTCGCGTGGCAGCGCCGGCGCGCGCAACAGGCCTTGCGGGCCAACCAGGCGGCCTTGCAGATCGCCCACGACACGCTGGAGTCCCGGGTCGTGGAGCGCACCGCGGCGCTGCGCAGGGCCCAGAACGACCTGGTGCATGCCGAGAAGATGGCCGCGCTGGGGCAGATGTCAGCCGGCCTGGTGCACGAGCTGAACCAGCCGCTGGCGGCCATGCGCACGCTCTCCGACAACGCCCGCGTGCTGCTCGACCAGCACCGCGACGACGAGGCTCGCGGCAACCTGCTGCGCATCGGCAGGCTGGTGGAGCGCCTGGGCAAGCTGACGCGGCAGCTCAAGGTCTTCTCGCGCAAGTCCGGCACGGCGGCCGCGCCGGTGGCGCTGCGCGCGATGATCGCCTCGGCCCTGTCGCTTCACGCCGACCGCATCGGCGAGCTGGGCGTGGCGGTCGAGCTCGGCATCGCGCCGCCGTCGATCCGGGTCGCGGGCGACGAGGCGCAGCTGGAGCAGGTCTTCGTCAACCTGATCGGCAATGCCGTCGACGCGATGAGCGAGGCGCCGGTGCGCCGGCTGCTGATCGAGGGCAGGGTGCAGGGCGAGCGCTGTACCGTGACCCTCACCGACACCGGCCCGGGCATACGCGCCGACATCCTGCCGCAGCTGTTCCAGCCCTTCGTGACCAGCAAGCCGGCCGGTACCGGCCTGGGCCTGGGCCTGCTGATCTCGGCCAACATCGTGCGCGAGGCCGGCGGCAGCCTGGCGGGCAGCAACGCGGCCGCCGGCGGCGCGTGTTTTGCGGTCGAGCTGCTGCTGGCGACTTCCCTGGAGCCCATCGAACATGAATGACCCCCTGGCCCCGGTGCGCGTGCTCTTCGTCGAGGACGAAGAGGACGTGCGCATCGCCAGCACCCAGACGCTGGAGCTGGCGGGCTTCGCCGTCGACGGCTTCGCCACCGCCGAGCAGGCGCGCAAGCTCATCGTGCCCGGCGCACGCGCCGTGGTGGTCTGCGACGTGAAGCTGCCCGGCATCAACGGGGTGGAGTGGCAGCGGCAGATCCACGCCATCGACCCCAACCTGCCGGTGATCCTGGTCACCGGACACGGCGACATCGCGATGGCGGTGTCGGCGATACGCGACGGTGCCTACGACTTCCTCGAGAAGCCCTTCCCGGCCGAGCACCTGGTGTCGGTCGTCCGGCGTGCCGTGGACAAGCGGGCGCTGACCTTGCAGGTCCAGGCGCTGCGCGAGGAGCTGGAAAACTGGCATGGCATCCAGGCCGTGCTGATCGGCCGCTCGGCGCAGATAGAGGAGGTGCGCAGGACGGTGCTGTCGCTGGCCGCCACCTCGGCCGACGTCGTCATCTACGGCGAGACCGGCACGGGCAAGGACCTGGTCGCGCGCTGCCTGCACGACCACAGCAGCCGGCGCTCGGGCCGCTTCGTGCCGCTCAACTGCGGCGGCCTGCCCGAGGCGCTGGCCGAGAGCGAGCTCTTCGGCCACGAGATGGGGGCCTTCACCGGCGCCGTGCGGGGCCGGATGGGCAAGTTCGAGTACGCCCATGGCGGCACGCTGTTTCTCGACGAGATCGAGAGCATGCCGATGGCCGTGCAGGTCAAGTTCCTGCGCGCCCTGCAGGAGCGCAGCATCGAGCGTGTCGGCGCCAATGCGCCGGTGCCGGTGGACTGCCGCGTGATCTCCGCCAGCAAGGACGACCTGAAGGCACTGAGCGACAAGCGCCAGTTCCGGGCCGACCTGTACTACCGCATCGGCGTGGCCTTCATCCACCTGCCGCCGCTGCGCGAGCGGCGCGAAGACATCCCGCTGCTGTTCGAGCACTTTTCGCTGCTCGCGGCGCGCCGCTACGAACGCGCCGCACCGCTGCTGACGAGCGTGCAGCTGGCCGAGCTGATGGGCTATGCCTGGCCCGGCAACGTGCGCGAGCTGCGCAACGTGGCCGACCGCTTCGTGCTGGGCCTGCTCGGCGACGGCCTGCCGATGACGGGCGAGCCGCAACGCATGCCGCTGGGCCTGCCGGAGCAGATCGAGCACTTCGAGCGCGCGGTGCTCGCCGACGCCCTGCAGCGCCACCACGGCGAGATCGCCGCCACCGCCAAGTCGCTGCAGGTGCCCAAGCAGACGCTGTACGACAAGCTGCGGCGCTTGAAGATCGAGGTCGATGGGTTCCGTTGATACGGCAGGTCTCAGCCGATTGCGGCGCTCACCGTCGTCCGCTTCGCAACCTGTTGGGCATGTGCGCCGGATGGGCACTCCAGGATGGGCAAGGGATTTCTGCGCAACTGGCGCCCTAGAAGACGCTGATTTTCATTGACACAACAAGACCAGGCAAGACGCGCGCAAATGTACATCGGTGTACAGAGTCTTCAAGCCTCGGGTCCCAGAATCGTCTGGGCATAACGACCTCTGCCGATTGCGCAGAGGCAAGACCGAGGAGACGGCACTACCATCCCCCATGATCACGCTGTACCACTGCATGAGCGCACGTTCCTTTCGTCCACTGTGGACGCTGGAGGAACTTGGCCTGCCCTATGAGTTGAGGATGCTGCCGTTCCCACCCCGGGTGCTGGCTCGCCCCTACCTTGACATCAATCCGGCGGGAACGATCCCGCTGCTGGTCGATGGCGCGACCCGCATGACCGAGTCTGCAGCGATCTGTCAGTACCTCTGTGCGCGCAGCGCGCCCACGCCGCTGAATGTCGAGGTGACGGAGGCAGACTTCGGCGCCTACCTGAACTACCTGCATTTTGGGGAGGCCACGCTCACGTTTCCGCAAACCCTGGTACTGCGCTACGCTCGCTTCGAGCCGGACGCAAGGCGCCAACCGCAGGTCGCGGAGGACTATGCCAAGTGGTTCCTTGCGCGGCTGCGTACATTGGAGCCGTTGCTCGCGGCGCAGGAATACCTCTGCGCAGGCCGCTTCACGGCTGCGGACATCTCGGTCGGCTATGCGCTGTTGCTGGCGGAGCATCTGGGGCTCGCGACCCAGTTCACGCTTGCCGTGCGGACGTATTGGGGCCGCTTGAAGCAACGGGATGCGTACGTTCGTGCACTGCAGGTGCAGGAGCGCGCTGCGCTTGCGCAGGGCGTCTCGACAACGTCCGCACCGGATACCGCGCCGCCTCACCGCCCAGGGAAATCCTAGCCAGTGTCCTTGCTGCGGGCGCCGGACTCCAGGTCTGGATTGGTGACACGGCAAGACTCAAGCCACCTCTTCGGCGATGGCCTTCAGCCGATGGCGCAGCCAGGCATGCGCCGCGTCCTGTGCCTTGTGCCGGTTCCATTGCATCACCAGCTTCAGCGGCGGGATGTCGAAGGGCGGCGGCAGCAGGCGGATGGGCAGCAGGCGCTCGTAGATGCGGGCCAGCCGCGTGTGCATGGTCGCGACGCGCTGCGTGCCCACGACCAAGGGCCCCAGCGCATTGAAGGTGCTGGCGGTGACCACCACGTTGCGCGCCACGCCGTGGGTCGACAGGAACCAGGTCTCGAAGCTCGGCACCCGCTGCTCGCCGAACTGGGCCGCCACGTGGCGGGCCGCCATGTACTCGTCGAAGCCGATGGTCTCGCCCTTCAGCGCGTGGCCGGTCCAGATCACGCAGCTGTAGGTCTCCACCAGCAGCCCTTCCTGCGGGTGGTCCGGGCTGGCATTGCGGTCCGGGTAGATCGAGAGGTCGACCTCCCCGCGCTCCAGCCGCTGCAGATTGCTGTCGCCCAGGCTCACCACGTCGATGGAGATGTCGGGCGCCTCGGACTCCAGCCGCTGCGCCAGCGGGGTCAGCAGCACGGTGGCCGCGTAGTCCGAGGCGTTGAAGACGAAGCGCCGCCGCTCGCGCGCGGGATCGAACTCGGCCTTGGCCGCCAGCGCAGCCTGCGAGCGCAGGATCACGTCGCGCACCGGCTCGCGCAGGCTTTGCGCCAGCGGCGTCAGCTCCATGCGCCGCCCCACCTGCACGAGCAGCTCGTCGCCGAAATGCTGCCGCAGCCGCCCGAGTGCGCTGCTGGTGGCCGAGGCGCCGATGTGCAGCCGCTCGCTGGCCTGGGTGACGCTGCAGGTCTCCAGCAGCGCATCCAGCGCGACGAAGAGGTTCAGGTCGAAGTGGCCCAGGCGCATGCGGCGATTCTCCCATCGCCGCGCCCATGTGTTGATGGCATCAACAGGTAGATACGAAATTATTTGATTTGCTGGCGCCCCTGGCGTCTCTAGCATGCGCTCCAGATCACCCAGACAAGAACCGGAGACACCCATGACCTCGCACTCGCCCCGCGCAGCGCCCTGAGCGCTGACCTGCGTCCCTCCCCGGCCCCGCGCCGGGATCCGGACCGGGCACCACCCTCCCGCACGAAGAACCGGCCCCCAGGCCGGCAGGGCAGCGCCATGCCCGGACCCAGAACAACACCGCCCCCAGCGCGTCGCTTTTCGACGCCCCCGAGGAGACATCACCGTGAACCCGCCCACCGCCCGCCGCCGCACGCCACGCCCCCAGGACCGCGCCCCGGCCCCCGCCCTCGGCGCGCTGGCCGTCGCCACCGGCCTGGCACTGGCCGCCCCGGCCGCCCTGGCTTTTGAAGTCGAAACCGGCGACCCCGACCTGAAGGTCTTGTGGGACACCACCGTCAAGTACAGCAACGGTTTCCGCCTGAAGCAGCCCTCGCAGGCCATCGTCGGCGGGTCCAACTACGACACCGCTTCGGCCAACTACTTTCCCAATACCGACGACGGCAGCCGCAACTTCAAGCGCGGCCTGGTCTCCAACCGGCTGGACCTGCTGAGCGAGTTCGACATCTCCTACCGCGGCTTCGGCGCCCGCGTCTCGGCGGCGGCCTGGTACGACACGGTCTATCAGCGCGACCACAACGCCAACGACTCGCCCGGCACCGCCAATCCGCTCTCTGTCGCCTACAACCAGTTCACCGACGCCACCCGCCGCCTGCACGGCGGCGACGCCGAGGTGCTGGACGCCTTCGTCTTCGGCAAGTTCCAGCTCGGCGGTGGCCAGGCCTCGCTGCGGCTGGGCAAGCACACGCTGGTCTATGGCGAGACCTTGATGCTGGGCGCCAACGGCATCGCCGCCGCGCAGGCCTCGATCGACGTTGTCAAGGCCGCGACGGTGCCGAACGCGCAGTTCAAGGAATTCATGATGCCGATCAACCAGCTGTCCGGCCAGTGGCAGCTGAGCCCGGGTGTCACGCTGGGCGGCTACTACATGCTGGACTGGCAGCCCGACCGCCTGCCCGGCTCCGGCAGCTACTACTCCTTCATGGACTCGCTGGCCACCGGCGGCGAGCGCCTGATCGTGGGCTACTCGCCGGCCGGCAACGTGGGCTTCAACCGCGAGTCCGACATGAAGGCCAGGAAGAGCGGCCAGTTCGGCCTGCAGCTTCGCTTCAACGTGGGCGACGTGGACTACGGCCTCTACGCCGTGCAGTGGAACGACCACGGCCCTTCGGGCCTGTACCTGCACCCCTTCGCCACGCCGGTAGGCAGCGCCAGCGGCCTGCAGGTGGGCACCTACCAGTGGGTCTTCCACGAAGGCATCCGCTCGGTGGGCGGCAGCTTCAGCACCACGCTGGGCAGCGTCAACCTCTCCGGCGAAGTCTCCTACCGCAGCAACACCCCGCTGGACAGCGATGCGCAAGTCGATGTGGCCGGCGCTGACAACAGCGGCAACCCGCTCTATGCCGTCGGCAAGTCGGCCCACGCCAACCTGAGCTGGATCGCCAGCATCGGCCCCAGCTTCCTGTCGCGCGAGGCCGACTTCGTCGGCGAGATCGCGTGGAACCGGCGCTTGTCCATCAGCAAGAACGCCGCCGCGATGAACCCCAACGCGACACGCGACGCGACCAATTTGCGGGTGGTCTTCGAGCCCAAGTACCGCCAGGTCGCACCGGGGCTGGACCTGAGCGTGCCGGTTGGCGTGGGCTACGGGCTGGCGGGCAACTCGTCGGCCGTCGGCGCCTTCCTCGGCAAGCACACCGGCGACCTGAGCGTGGGCATCAACGGCTCCTACCTCGACGCCTGGCGCTTCGGCCTGAACCTGACGCACTACTTCGGCAGCGCAGCGCCCTTCATCGAAGGCGGCCACCGCAGCTTCAAGCAGTACTACGCCGACCGCGACTACCTGTCGTTCAACCTGCGCCGCACCTTCTGACAAAAAGCCGGAGACAAGACATGACTGGACAACCCCAACTGCTCGCCCTGGTCGCCGCACTGCTGGCTTGCACGCCCACCGCCTGGAGCGCCGTCAGCGCCGAAGAAGCCGCCAAGCTGGGCACCGAGCTGACCCCGCTGGGCGGCGAAAAAGCCGGCAACAAGGACGGCAGCATCCCCGCCTGGGCAGGCGGCTACAGCACCGCCATCCCCGGCTTCAAGAACGGCGGCAAGCGGCCCGACCCCTTCGCCGCCGACAAGCCGCTGTACCAGGTCACGGCGAAGAACATGGACCAGCACGCCGACAAGCTGACCGACGGTGTCAAGGCCATGCTCAAGAAGTACCCGGACAGCTTCCGCATCGACGTCTACCCGACGCGGCGCACCGCCACCGCCCCGCAATGGGTGCTGGACAACACGGCGCGCAACGCCGTGAAGGCCGAGCTGAAGGACATGATCCCGGTGAATGCCTACGGCGGCATTCCCTTCCCCATCCCCAAGAGCGGCGCCGAGGCGATGTGGAACCACACGCTGCGCTGGCGCGGCGAAGCCTGGCACGTGGCGGTCAAGGGCATACAGGGCACGGCCGACGGCAAGCATGTGGTCACGGCCATCGCCTCCGGCGATTTCCAGATGCCCTACTACTTCAAGGACGGCAGCGCCGACAAGTTCGACGGCCAGTTCTGGTCCATCCGCCTGCTGAACTCGGGGCCGCCGCTGCGGGCCGGCGAAGGCGTGGTCGGCCGTGAGCACCTGAACGGCGACAAGACCCAGGTCTGGGCCTACATCACCGGCCAGCGCCGTGTGCGCAAGGTGCCCAACGCCTGCTGCGACACGCCCACGCCCGCCAGCGCCGGGGTCTCGATGTTCGACCAGACCGATGTCTTCAACGGCCGGCTGGACCGCTTCGACTGGAAGATCGTCGGCAAGAAGGAGATGCTGATCCCCTACAACGGCAACAAGCTGCTGGCCACGCCGGAGGCCCAGGCCGTGGGCAAGCACCACCTCAGCCCCGAGGCGATGCGCTGGGAGCTGCACCGCGTGTGGGTCATCGAAGCGAACGTCGCTGCCGGCAAGCGCCACCTCGCGCCCAAGCGCCGCTACTACCTCGACGAAGACACCTGGATCGCCGTGCTCGCCGACCACTGGGACGCCAACGGCCAGCTCTGGCAGATGGGCTTTTCGAACCCGGTGGTGATGCCCGACCTGCCGGGCACCACCTCGCCGCAGATGTTCGGCTTCTATGACCTGATCTCCGGCGCCTGGTACTACGACAGCGCGCTGAACGATGCGGCCGAGCAGTACAAGATCGTGCCGCGTTACGCCGACACCGCGTTCACGCCCGAAGCCCTGACCGGCGAAGCCGTGCGCTGACGGCCATGCGACGCCTGCACCACCTCCCCACGGCGGCTGCCGTGTTCGCCGCCGCATGGCTGAGCGGCAGCGCGCCGGCCCACGCCGCCGCCGTCCTGCCCCCGCTGGAGCGGCCCGCGGTGGCGCTGCGCGACGTGCAACGCGCCTCGCTGCTGGGGCTGGCCCAGGCCGGCGAGCGCGTGGTCGCGGTCGGCGAGCGCGGCGTGGTGCTGCTGTCCGACGACGGTGGCCAGCAATGGCGCCAGGCCACGAGCGTGCCGGTCAGCGTCACGCTGACCGCGGTGCAGTTCGTCGATGCCAAGACGGGCTGGGCCGTGGGACACCAGGGCGTTGTGCTGCACAGCGCCGATGGCGGTGAACACTGGACCCGCCAGCTCGAAGGCCGCGCTGTCGCCGAGCTGATGCTGAAGGACGCCCAGGCCCAGGGCGATCAACGCGCCATCGCCGAAGCGGGCAGGGCGGTGCAGGAGGGCGCCGACAAGCCGCTGCTCACGCTGCACTTCAGCAACGCCCGGCAAGGCATCGTGGCCGGTGCCTTCAACACGCTGTTGCAGACGCAGGATGGCGGCCAGAGCTGGCAGGCGCTGTCGTCTCGCCTGCCCAATCCCAAGGGCGCGCACCTCTATGCGCTGCACAGCGAGGGCAACGAGCTGCTGCTGGCCGGCGAACAAGGCCTGCTGCTGCACTCCAGCGATGGCGGCCAGCGCTTCGAGCGCATCGCCACGCCCTATGCCGGCAGCTTCTTCGCGGTGACGCGGGAAGCCGGCGGCGCCTGGCTGCTGGCCGGCCTGCGCGGCAACGTGCTGCGCAGCGGTGACGGCGGCAAGCGCTGGGCCGTGCTGGCCGAGGGCGCGCCGGTCAGTGTCACCGCGCTGCTGCCGGGCGGCACCGGCCCGGTGCTGCTGGCCAACCAGGCCGGCCAGCTCTGGGCGCCATTGCCCGATGCCGCCCGCCTGCGCCTGGTCAGCACCACCCCCGCCCAGCAACCCGCCAGCCTGCTGCGCCTGGTCGACGGCTGCCTGCTGATCGCCGGCTGGAACGGCATCACCCGTGTCCCTCCCAACAGCCGCTGACGCCATGCTGCCGACCTCTTCCACCCTGACCACCGAGCCGGCTTCGGCCCCCTTCGACCCGCAGTCCGGCTCGTGGGTCGAGCGCGTGCTGTTCAACCACCGCCGCAGCGTGCTGCTGCTCTGCGCGCTGGTCACGCTGCTGCTGGGCTGGCAGGCCACGCGCTTGCAGCTCAACGCCAGCTTCGAAAAGACCATCCCGCAAAGCCACCCCTACATCGTCAACTGGATGGCCCACCAGGCCGACCTGAAGGGCCTGGCCAACGCGGTGCGCGTGGTGGTGGCGAATCCGGGGCGGCCGGCGCCGGGCCGCCCCAAGGCGGACGTGCGCCCCTCGGGGGCCGACGCCGAAGGCGTCTTGGGGCCGACAGGTTCTGAGATTTATGACGCGGCCTACCTCGACGCGCTGCGCAAGCTGAACGACCGCATCTTCCTGATCCCCGGCGTGGACCGCGCCGCGATGAAGTCGCTCTGGACGCCCAACATGCGCTGGACCGGCGTGACCGAAGAGGGCCTGGAGGGCGGCCCGGTGATCCCGGACGGCTACGACGGCGCGGCCGAGAGCCTGCAGGCGCTGCGCACCAACGTGCAGCGCTCCGGCGAGATCGGCCAGATCGTCGCGCTCGACGGCCGCTCCAGCGTGATCCACGTGCCGCTGCTGGCCAGGGACACGGCCGGCCGCCCGCTGGACTACGTGGCCCTGTCGGCCCAGCTCGAGGCGCTGCGCAGCGAAGCGGCGGCCGCCGGCGTGGACGTGCACATCACCGGCTTCGCGAAGATCGTCGGCGACCTGATAGACGGCCTGCGCCAGGTGCTGGTGTTCTTCGCGGTGGCCATCGTGATCGCCGCCGGCATGGTCTTCGCCTACACCCACTGCGTGCGCTCGACGCTGCTGGTGGTGCTGAGCTCGCTGACGGCGGTGGTCTGGCAGCTCGGGCTGCTGCCGCTGCTGGGCTTCGCGCTGGACCCGTATTCGATGCTGGTGCCCTTCCTGGTCTTCGCGATCGGCATGAGCCATGGCGCGCAGAAGATGAACGGCATCATGCAGGACATAGGCCGCGGCGTGCCGAAATGGGTGGCCGCGCGCTTCACCTTCCGCCGCCTGTTCCTGGCCGGCCTGACGGCGCTGCTGGCCGACGCGGTGGGCTTCGCGGTGCTGCTGGCGATCGACATCCGCGTGATCCAGGAGCTGGCCATCGCCGCCAGCATCGGCGTGGCCGCGCTGATCTTCACCAACCTGATCATGCTGCCCATCCTGCTCAGCTACACGGGTGTGAGCCCGCGTGCCGCGCAGCGCAGTGCCCGTAGCGAGCAGGCCAGCCAGCAGGCGACCGGCCTGTGGGCCACGGTGGCGCGTTTCACCGACAGGCGCTGGGCGCTGCCCACGGTGCTGTGCGCGGTGGCGCTGGCGGCCGGCGGCTATGCGGTCAGCCGCCAGCTCTCCATCGGCGACCTCGACCCCGGGGCCCCCGAGCTGCGCGCCGATTCCCGCTACAACCGCGACGTGGCCTTCGTCAACGCCCACTACGGCGCCAGCAGCGACGTCTTCGCGGTGATGGTCAAGACGCCCGACGGCGGCTGCGCCGACTACGACACGCTGATGCGCGTCGATGCGCTGGAGTGGCAACTGCAGCAGTTGCCGGGGGTCGAGTCCACCAACTCGCTCTCTCGCCTGAACCGGCTGGTGCTCACGGGGCTGAACGAAGGCCAGCCCAAGTGGTTCGAGCTGATCCCCAACCAGGCCATGCTCAACATGGTGACCGGCAACGCGCCGCGTGGCCTCTACAACGAGACCTGCAGCCTGCTGACGGTGACCGCCTTCCTGAAGGACCACAAGGCCGCCACGCTGGCCGGCCTGGTCGAGAGCGTCAACCAGTTCGCGGCCGACAACGACAGCGCCAAGGCGCAGTTCCTGCTGGCCGCCGGCAGCGCCGGGGTGGAGGCTGCCACCAACATCGTCGTGCGCGAGGCCTGGCACCGCATGCTGGCGCTGGTCTACGCGGCCGTGGTGGTGCTGGCCTTCATCACCTTCCGCTCCTGGCGCGCAGTGGTCGTGGCGGTGCTGCCGCTGATGCTGACCTCGGTGCTGGCCGAGGCGCTGATGGTGAGCCTGGGCATGGGCGTCAAGGTGGCCACCTTGCCGGTGATCGCACTGGGCGTGGGCATAGGCGTGGACTACGCGCTCTACATCCTCAGCGTGATGCTGGCCGAGCTGCGCCGCGGCGCCACGCTGGCGGCGGCCTACCGCGTGGCCTTGCACTTCACCGGCCGCGTCGTGTTGCTCACCGGCCTGACGCTGGCGGTGGCCGTGGCTACCTGGGTCTTCTCGCCCATCAAGTTCCAGGCCGACATGGGCCTGCTGCTGGCCTTCATGTTCCTCTGGAACATGCTGGGCGCGCTGCTGCTGCTGCCGGCGCTCGCCTGCTGGCTGCTGCGCACCGCGCCGGCCCCGCAACCCACCGCTCCGTCTGTCCCATCTATCCCATCTATCCCATCTGCCCGCGCTGCCGATGCGCTGCTGCCCGAATCGAGGGGTGCCGCCTGATCGATGGCGCTCCGCGACAACCCCCTCTCAGTCCACCAAATCGAAACAGGAGCGAGACAATGAATCGACTGACCCAACCCCGCCGCACGCTGAGCGCGGCGCTGACGGCGACCGCCTTCGCGGCCGCCCTGCTGATGCTGGGCGCCGCCACGCCCGCGGCCTGGGCCTCCACCGCTCCGGCGGCCACTGCCACCGTGCTCACCGTCGGCGCCGGCAAGACCCAGTTGATCAGCGAGACCACCCAGCTGCTGGGCCTCAAGCTCGGCAAGGGCGCCACCCTCACCACGCCTGAAGGCAAGAGCCTGACCTTGACCGTCAACGGCATCGGCCTGCCCATCGCCGCCGGCACCTACACCGGCAACGTCGTGCTCACCGTCACCGACGACATCGTCGTGCAGTTCACCAGCGCCGGCCCCGGCACCGCGCCCGAGCTGCTGACGCATCTGTTCCGCACGGGGGTCTACATCGACAACGGCTCCTACGTGCCGGGCAAGTCGGTCGCCGCCGTCGTGCAGGGCGGCTCGGTGGCCAACACGGCCGCCAACAACGTGGTGATCCAGTCGCGCGCCCCCAACTTCAACGGCATCATCGTCACCGGCGACTCCACCTATGCGATCAACCGGCCCACTATCAGCCTGGTCGGCAACGGTGGCAACGACTTCGTCGGCTTCGGCGCGGCCATCAAGTCCGACGGCAACGCCCAACTCACGGTGCGCAACGCCAACGTCTTCACCAAGGGCGCGATCCGCCCCGCGATCGTCGGGGCCGGCAACAGCACGCTGACGGTGAAGGACTCCACCATCGAGACCCGCGGCGGCACGCTGCCGGCCGGCTACAGCTTCACGGTGGCCACCGGCAAGATGATGGAGGTGCCCTGGGTGCTGGGCCTGGCCGGCAACAACCGCGCCACCAACCTGGTCGGCAACGCCACCGCCAACTACGTCAACAGCCGCATCAAGGCGCAGGCTTGGGGCGCGCTGTCCACCGACGACACCACCAAGGTCCGCCTGAACGTCAAGAACAGCTGGGTCGAAGTGGTCGAGAGCGGCTACGGCACCTACTCGATCGGCGACTGCATCACCACCTTCAGCGGCAGCCGGCTCGACGTGGCCGACATGGCGCTGATCATGGCCAACGGCCCGGCCAGCGGCACCTTCACCGACGGCACCGTCGTCAACTCCGGCCGCTTCGGCGTGATGATGCACAGCAACTCGGGCGGCACGCTGCGCGTCGACAAGCAGAGCGTCTTCAACACCCAGGCGGCCGTGTTCCAGATGAAGAGCAGCAGCCCGAACATCGTGGTCGATGGCGCCAAGCTCAACCCGGCCAACGGCATCCTGCTGCAAGCCGTGGTCAACGACGACCCCTTCGGCATCTCGCTGGGCTTTCCGTCGTCGGCCTCCAACGTCAACGCCAGCTTCGCCAACACCACGCTGAAGGGCGACATCATCAACGGCAACTCGCTGGCCGGCAGCGTCAGCGCAGCTTTCAGCAACGCCACCCTCACCGGCGCCATCTCCACGGCCACCACCACCCACGCGCTGGGCCCCAACGGCGAAACGGTGGACATGGACCACCCCGAGCTGTACCACCTGATCGGCGAGTTCAGCCACAGCTTCGCGCCGCTGGCCAGCAGCTTCGGCATGAGCGTGTCGCTGGACGCCAGCTCGCGCTGGGTGGTCAGCAAGACCTCCTACCTGACCAGCCTCACGCTGGCCAGCGGCGCGGTCGTCAGGGCCCCTGCCGGCAAGCGCGTGACGATGACGGTGGACGGTGTGAGCACGCCCATCGTGGCCGGCCAGAGCTACAGCGGGGCCATCACGCTGACGGTCTCCTGATCGCCAGCCCACCCCCGCACTCTCCTGCCAGGAGCCTGTCATGACGCCCCCAGTCCGCCTTCACCGACGCATGTTCACCCGCCCGGTGCGCAGGGGGCTGTTGCTGGCGGCCTTGTGGGTCGCGGGGCCGGCCCTGCCGCAGGGCATGCCGGAGTCCGCAGGCCCGGCGCCTGTCGCGCCGTCCCGCGGGTGGCCGTCCGCCACCGTCCCCTTGTTCACGGTGGACGGCGCGCCGGTGCTGTGGCCCGAGTTCAGCTACTGGCTCAAGCACGCCCGCAAGGCCTTGCCGCCGGGCGCCGACAGCGCCGCGCTGGTGCGCAGCGCCGTCGAGCTCGCCCGCAAGCGCCTGGCGCTGCAAGCGCAGGCGCGCCGCCTGGGCATAGCGCCCAGCGAGCAAGACCTGCAACAGATGCAGGCCCGCCGCGACAAGGAGATCCGCATCTACGGCGGCGTGGCCGAGTACCTGCGGGTGGTGAGCCGCAGCTATGTCAGCGAGCAGGTCTACGAGGACCTCGCCCGGGCCGACCTGCTGGGCACGCGCCTGCTGGAGCAGCTCTATGGCGCCGATGGTGAAAACCTGCCCGACCAGGCCTTTGCCCGCTACGTCCAAGAGCGGCAACTGGTGCGCGCGCAGGTGCTGTTCCTGCGCAGCGGTCGCGCCAGCGCCACTGCCATCGCCACCACGCTGCGCAGCCTGCGCGCCGAACTCGACGGCCGCCCCGGCGCCGAGCTCGTCTTCGAGCGCCGGGTCCGTGAACTCGGCGAGGACCAGGCCGCCACGCTCTACCCCGACGGCCGCATCCTCGGCCTGGAGCCCAAAGACCGCGCCCTGCACGACCTGGCCGCCGCGCTGCTCCCCGGCCGCTTCGCCGAGCCGCTGGTGACGCCCCAAGGCGTCTACCTGCTGCAACGCCTGCCCCTCGCCCCCGAGCACCGCCCCGAGGCCGGGGCCCCCACGCTGCGTTACCTGGCGGCCTACAGCCAACTCTTCGGCCCCCAGCTCGACAGCTGGATCGCCGGCCAGCAGGTGGCCTACAGCGAAGCCTTCGCGCGGCTGGATCTGCCGGCCCTGCTGCGCTGAGCCATGCACCTCGCGTCGCCCGAGCTCGATCGCCAGACCCTTCCCAAGCCCGAGGTCTCCATGTCCATCCACGAACCCCACACCGGCGCCATCGGCCCACTGCGGCCGCACCACTTCGGGATCAGCGTGCCCGACCTCGCTGCCGCGCTCGCGTGGTACGAGCGCATGCTGGGCTTTTCGCTGGAGCGGCGGCTGTTCATCGAGAAGATCCCGGCCCACATCGCCTTCGTCGAGCGCGGCGGCTTCCGCATCGAGATCTTCGAAGTGGCCGGCGCCGCACCGCTGCCGGCCGAGCGGCGGCTGCCCAACCTCGACCTCAAGACGCATGGCAACAAGCACATGTGCTTCGAGCTGCCCGATGTGCCCGCTGCGGTGGCGGCGCTGCGCGCGGCCGGCGCCGACATCGCCTTCGAGCTCACGGTGGACGGCAACCCGACCGCCTTCGTGCGCGACTGCGCCGGCAACCTGATCGAGTTCCTTCAACCTTTTGAATCACGGAGTCCGCAATGATCCAGTACCTCAAGCAAGGCAAGCCTGCCCAGGCCAAGGCCGACATCAACACCCAGGTGCGCAGCACCGTCGAAGCCATCCTGGCCGACATCGAAGCGCGCGGCGACGCGGCGGTGCGCGAGTACAGCGCCAAGTTCGACCAGTGGTCGCCCGAGAGCTTCCGCCTGAGCGCGGCCGAGATCGCGGCCTGCATCGCGCAACTCACCCCGCAGGCGCTGGCCGACATCCAGTTCGCCCAGGCCCAGATCCGCCGCTTCGCGCAGATCCAGAAGAGCTCGATGCACGACATAGAGATCGAGACCCTGCCTGGCGTCGTGCTGGGCCACCGCAACATCCCGATGAACTCGGTCGGCTGCTACATCCCGGGCGGCAAGTACCCGCTGATCGCCTCGGCCCACATGAGCGTGCTGACGGCCAAGGTGGCCGGGGTGAAGCGCGTGATCGCCTTCGCGCCGCCCTTCGACGGCAAGCCCTGCCCGGAAATCATCGCCGCGATGCACCTGGCCGGCGCCGACGAGATCTACTGCCTGGGCGGCGTGCAGGCAGTGGCCGCGATGGCCATAGGCACCGAGAGCATCGCTGCCGTGGACATGATCGTCGGCCCGGGCAACGCCTATGTCGCCGAGGCCAAGCGCCAGCTCTTCGGCCGGGTCGGCATCGACCTGTTCGCCGGGCCGACCGAGACCATGGTGATCTGCGACGACAGCGTCGACGCCGAGCTGGTCGCGGTGGACCTGCTGGGCCAGGCCGAGCACGGCCCGACCTCGCCGGCCTACTGCATCACCACCAGCAAGAAGATCGCCGCCGAGCTGCCCGGTGCGATCGAGGACGTGCTGGGCCGGCTCGATACCGCCCCGGTGGCCAGCGTCTCCTGGCGCGACTACGGCGAGCTCATCCTCTGCGACACGGACGAGGAAGCGCTGCAGGAAGCCGAGCGCCTGTGCTCGGAGCATGTGCAGGTGATGACGAAAGACCCGGACTGGTACCTGCAGCGCATGACGCGCTACGGCGCGCTCTTCCTCGGCCACCGCACCAACGTGAGCTACGGCGACAAGGTGATAGGCACCAACCACACGCTGCCCACGCAAGGCGCGGGCCGCTACACCGGGGGGCTGTGGGTGGGCAAGTTCATCAAGACCCACACCTACCAGCGCGTGCTGACCGACGAAGCCTCGGTGATGGTCGGCGAGGCCTGCTCGCGGCTGTGCGCGCTGGAGCACCTCTCGGGCCACAAGGAGCAGGCCGACATCCGGGTGCGACGGTGGAAGTAGGGCCCCCACGCTCCCTGGCGGTCGCTGCCCCCCGAGGGGGCTCGCGCAGCGGACCGGCAGAGCCGGTTCCGCGCACGCCCTGGGATTTGGCCGAGCTGTGCGCAGAGGGGGTTGCCATGCGGCATGGAGGAACTGAAATGAGTTGGAGATTGGGGTGATGACAACGTTGAACGGACAGGTAGCCGTCGTCACCGGCGGCGCCGGGGGGCTAGGCGAGGCCATCTGCGTGGGCCTGGCCGAGGCCGGCTGCGCGGTGGTGGCGGGCTACAACAGCTCGCAGGGCCCGGCGCAGGCGCTGGTGCAGCGGCTGGCGCCGGCTGCGCTGCCGCACTGTGCGCTGAAGGCCCCGGTCACCGACAGTGACGCGCTCGCCGCGCTGGCGGCCGAGGTGGCGCAGCGCTATGGCCGCTGCGACATCCTGGTCAACTGCGCCGGCACCACGCGCTTCGTGCCGCATGCCGACCTGGACGGGCTGGACGACGCGCTGATCGACGAGATCCTCGCGACCAATGTGCGCGGCCCCTTCGCAGCGGTACGGGCCTTCAGAAGCTTGCTGGGTGCGCCGCGCGGTGAGGGCACCACCGGCCTGGTGATCAACATCTCGTCGATCGCTGCGGTCTCGGCGATGGGCAGCAATGTGGCCTACTGCGCCTCCAAGGCCGCGGTCGACAACATGACGAAGTCGCTGGCCCGCGCGCTGGCCCCGGCCATCCGTGTCCTGTCGGTGTCGCCGGGGCTGGCCGACACCGACTTCGTCAAGGCACTCGATCCCGGCTGGCGCAACGAACAAGCCGGCCGTACCCCGCTCGCACGCCTGGCGCTGCCGGCCGAAGTCGGCGCCGCCGTGGTCGCTGCGGCCACCCATCTCACCTTCACCACCGGCGCGGTCATCCCCGTCGACGGTGGCCGCCCATTGTCATGACCCACCCCCTACGCGAATGAGAAGGCATCTCCGATGAAACTCGCCACCCTCAAGGACGGCAGCCGCGACGGCCGCCTGGTCGTCGTCTCGCGCGACCTGGCGCGCGCCGCCGACGCGGCACCGGTCGCCGCGACGATGCAGTACGCGCTGGAGCACTGGGAGGCCGTCGAGCCC
>DATHWJ010000232.1:0-17600 GCA_035460745.1 Ideonella sp.
GCGCTGGAGACGGCGGTGAAGGACTTCGGCATACGCACCGGCTCGCTGAGCAACACCGCCTCGTCGCTCTCGGGCGGCAACCAGCAGAAGCTCGCGCTGGCCAAGGTGCTGCAGCCCGAGCCCAAGGTGGTGGTGCTGGACGAGCCCACCCGCGGCGTCGACGTGGGCGCCAAGCGCGACATCTACTTCCTGATCCAGCGGCTGGCGCAAGCCGGCCTGGCGGTGATCGTGATCTCCAGCGAGCTGATGGAGCTGATCGGCCTGTGCCACCGCGTCGCGGTGATGCGCACCGGGCGGCTGCGCTGCACGCTGGAGCAAGACCAATTGAGTGAAGAGGAGCTGATAGCCCATGCCACAGGAACGCGCTGATCCCGCCGCGGCGAACGCCGCGGCCAACGACGCGCAGGGCGATGGGGCCTTGCGCAACCCGGACGCCAAGCCGCACTGGGTGAGCCGCCTGCAGGCGCTCGGCCCGGTCATCGGCCTGGTGCTGCTGTGCATCGCCGGGGCCGCCTTGAACAGCGATTTCGCGACCGCCGAAAACGCGCTCAACGTGATCACCCGCACCTCGTTCATCGGCATCATCGCGGTGGGCATGTGCTTCGTGATCATCTGCGGCGGCATCGACCTCTCGGTGGGCTCGATGGCCGCGCTGATCGCCGGCAGCATGATCCTGTTCATGAACGCGATCGCCGAGCCGGTGGGCTCGCCGCTGGTCGCCGTGGCGCTGGGCATGGGCCTCGCGCTGCTGCTGGGCGCGGCCTTCGGCCTCGCGCACGGCCTGCTGATCACCAAGGGCCGCATCGAGCCCTTCATCGTCACGCTGGGCACGCTGGGCATCTACCGCGCCTACCTGACCTACTTCTCCAACGGCGGCGCGATCACGCTGGACAACACGCTCGCCGACGTCTACAGCCCCGTCTACTACGCCAGCCTGCTGGGCGTGCCCATCCCGGTCTGGGTCTTCCTGATCGTCGCCGTCGTCGGCGGCGTGATCCTGAAGCGCACCGCCTATGGCCGCTACGTGCAGGCCATAGGCTCCAACGAGCAGGTGGCGCGCTACGCGGCGGTGGACGTGGACCGCATCAAGATCCTCACCTACGTGCTGCTCGGCGTGTGCGTCGGCGTGGCCACCCTGCTCTACGTGCCGCGCCTCGGCTCGGCCACCCCCAACACCGGGCTGCTGTGGGAGCTGGAGGCCATCGCCGCGGTGATCGTCGGCGGCACCGCGCTCAAGGGCGGCGCGGGCAGCGTCACCGGCACGGTGGTCGGCGCCATCCTGCTGTCCGTCATCGGCAACATCCTTAACCTCACCAGCATCATCAGCGTGTACCTCAACGCGGCGATGCAGGGCTTCGTGATCATCGTCGTGGCCTTCCTGCAGCGCGGGCGGCGATGAGTATTTTTCCCCGTACCGATAGCACCCAGGCTATCCATTTCAACCACAGCACCCCGGAGACGAACCCATGAACAGCATGCACCGCAGAACCGCCCTGGCCCTTGCCGCATCGGCGCTCGCACTCGGCGCCTTGCCCGCGGCCGCGCAGGCCGACAAGGTCAACCTCGGCGTGGCCATCCCGGCCGCCACCCACGGCTTCACCGGCGGCATCGTCTACTGGGCCAACCAGGCCAAGAAGGAGCTGGAGAAGGCCCACCCGGGCCTGAAGATCACCGTCAAGACGGCCGGCGGCGCGCCCGAGCAGGCCAACCAGCTGCAAGACCTGGCCACGGTCACCAAGATCAACACGCTGGTGATCTTCCCGTTCGAGTCGGCCTCGCTGACCAAGCCGGTCGCGCAGCTCAAGGCCAAGGGCATCTACGTGACAGTGGTCGACCGCGGCCTTACCGACACCAGCGCGCAGGACGCCTACGTGGCCGGCGACAACACCGCCTTCGGCAAGATCCCGGCCGAGTACCTCGCCAAGGCGCTGGGCGGCAAGGGCAACATCGTTGCGCTGCGCGGCATCGCGACCACGCTGGACAACGAGCGCATGGACGCCTTCAATGCCGTGCTCAAGGCCCACCCCGACATCAAGCTGCTCGACGCCAAGTACGCCAACTGGAACCGCGACGACGCCTTCAAGGTGACGCAGGACTACCTCACCCGCTTCAAGCAGCTCGACGCGATCTGGGCCGCCGACGACGACATGGCGGTGGGCGTGCTCAAGGCCATCGACCAGGCCAAGCGCACCGACGTCAAGGTGGTCTTCGGCGGCGCCGGCGCCAAGGGCATGATCAAGACGCTGATGGACGGCAAGGACCCGCGCATCCAGGCCAACGTCTCGTACTCGCCCAAGTTCATCTACGACGCGATCAAGCTCACCGCCGAGGCCAGGCTCAAGGGCGAGAAGCTGCCGGCCACCACCATCATCCCGTCGGTGCTGATCACGAAAGAAAACGCCAAGAACTTCTACTTCCCCGACTCCCCCTTCTGATCGGAAAAAAGATGCCCCGTCCCGTCACCCTCTTCACCGGCCAGTGGGCCGACCTGCCGCTGCATGAGCTGGCGCCGCTGGCCAAGCGCATGGGCTACGACGGCCTGGAGCTGGCGAGCTGGGGCGACCATTTCAGCGTGCACGAGGCGCTGGAATCCGCCGCCTACGTGAAGGCCAAGCGCGAGCTGCTGGCCGACCACGGCCTGCAGTGTTTCGCGGTCAGCAACCACCTGGTCGGCCAGGCCGTCTGCGATCTGATCGACGAGCGCCACCAGGCGATCCTGCCGGCGGCGATCTGGGGTGACGGCGACCCCGAGGGCGTGCGCCAGCGGGCGGCGCGCGAGATGCAGCTCACCGCGCAGGCGGCCGCGCGCTTCGGCGTGAAGACGGTGACGGGCTTCACCGGCTCGTCGGTGTGGCACGCCACCTACGCCTTCCCGCCGACGACGCAGGCCTTCTGGGAGCGCGGCTTCGAAGACTTTGCAACGCGCTGGACGCCCATCCTCGACAGCTTCGAAGCAGCCGGCGTCAACTTCGCGCTCGAGGTGCACCCCACCGAGATCGCCTTCGACATCGCCACCAGCCAGCGTGCGCTGGCGGCGGTGAAGCAGCACCGCCGCTTCGGCTTCAACTTCGACCCCAGCCACCTGGCCTACCAGGGGGTGGACTACGTGAAGTTCATCCGCAGCTTCCCCGACCGCATCTACAACGCCCACATGAAGGACGTCTGGTGTGGCAAGGGCGACGGCACGGTGGGCGTCTTCGGCGGCCACACCAGCTTCGGCGATGCGCGCCGCTACTGGGACTTTCGCAGCGTGGGCCGCGGCATGATCGACTTCGAGGCGTTGATCGTCGCGCTCAACGACATCGGCTACGACGGCCCGCTGAGCGTGGAGTGGGAAGACAGCCGCATGGACCGGGTGCACGGCGCCACCGAGAGCGCGGCCTTCTGCAAGCGGCTGGACTTCAAGCCGGCCGCGGGCGCCTTCGACGCGGCCTTCGGGAAATGAAGCCCCCACGCTCCCTGGCGGTCGCTGCCCCCCGAGGGGGCTCGCGCAGCGGACCGGCGAAGCCGGATCCGCGCACGCCCTGGGTTTTGATCGAGTCGTGCGTCGCGCGTACCGCTGCGCGGCATGGAGAACTGGGATGACGCAGCCACTTCGTTACGCCATGGTCGGCGGCGGGCAGGGCGCCTTCATCGGCGGCGTGCACCGCAAGGCGATGGCGCTGGACGGGCAGATGGCGCTGGTCGCCGGCGCGCTCTCGGGTAGCGCCGAGCGCTCCATCATGTCCGGCCGCGAACTGGGCCTGGCACCCAGCCGCAACCACACCACCTGGCAGGCGCTGCTGGCCGACGAACTGCAGCGCCCCGCCGACGAGCGCATCCACTTCGTCTCCATCGTCACGCCCAACCACGTGCACTTCGACGTCGCCAAGGCCTTCACCGAGGCGGGCTTCCACGTCGTTTGCGACAAGCCGCTGGTGCATACCGCCGCGCAGGCCGAGGAGCTGGTGCGGCTGGTGGCCGAGAAGGGCACGGTCTTCGGCGTGACCTACAACTACACCGGCTACCCGCTGGTGCGCCAGGCCCGCGAGATGGTGCGCAGCGGCGCGCTGGGCGAGATCCGCAAGGTGGTCGTGCAATACAACCAGGGCTGGCTGGCCACGCGGCTGGAAGACGGCGACAACAAGCAGGCCGCCTGGCGCTCCGACCCGGCGCGCAGCGGTGCCGCCGGCGCGATGGGCGACATCGGCTCGCATGCCGAAAACCTCATCGCCACCGTCACCGGGCTGGAGGTCGAGAGCCTGTGCGCCGACCTCAGCTCGCTGGTGCCCGGCCGCCGGCTCGACGACGACGCCAGCGTGCTGCTGCGTTTCGACAACGGCGCGCGCGGCGTGCTGATCGCCTCGCAGGTGCGCGTCGGCGCCGAGAACGACCTGCGGCTGCACGTGTCCGGCAGCCTGGGCTCGCTGGCCTGGCGCCAGGAAGACCCGAACCGCTTGCTGCATTCCCGCCTGGACGGGCCGCCGCAGGTCTTCACCCGCGGCTCGCCCGGCCTGTGTGCCGCGGCCCAGCAGGCCACCCGCCTGCCGACGGGCCACCCCGAAGGCTTCATCGAGGCCTTCGCCAACGTCTACCTCGGCGTGGCCGCCGACATCCGCGCGCGCCTGGCCGGCACGGTGGCCAGCGTGCTCGAAGCCGACTACCCGCGCGTCCAAGACGGCGCCCGCGGCGTGCGTTTCATCGAGGCCACGATCGCGTCGTCGGCGAGCGCGCAGAAGTGGTGGCCGATGGCTTGAGCGGCGCGGGTGGGCCCCGGCCGCTCCATACTCGCGGTTTCAACCGACGAGTGCTGCCCCCGCCGATGACGATACGCCCGCTGACCGCCTCCGACGCCGCCGCCTTCCAGGCCCTGCGCCTGCATGCGCTGCGCGAAAGCCCCACCGCCTTCGGCTCCAGCCACGAAGAGGAGTGCGACAGGCCGCTGGAGGCCGTGGCCGCTTCGCTGGCGCCGGGGTCCGGGCGCCACCTGTTCGGCGCCTTCGTCGAGGGCGAGCTGGTCGGCATGGTGGGGGTGGGCCGAGAGAGCGGCCGCAAGGAACTGCACCGGGGCTTCGTGCGCAGCATGTACGTCGCACCCGGCCACCGCGGCGCGGGCCTGGGCCGGCAGTTGCTGGACGCTGCACTGGCCTTTGCCGCGACGCTGCCCGGGCTGCGCCAGCTCACGCTGGCCGTCACCGCGGGCAACGACGCCGCGCTCGCGCTCTACGAGGCCGCGGGCTTTCGCGTCTACGGTTGCGCCTCCGAGGCGCTGCAGGTCGATGGTGTGTTCTACGACGAGCTTGGCATGATGAAGCCCTTGACACCCACGGGACCATGAGCGCGCCCGGACGTTCCGAAGCGCCCATCCCGCAGCGCGCAGCGCGAAGGACCCTCCAGTGAGCACCCCGCAGCATCTCCTCGTCTACGCCGACTCCCTGTCATGGGGCATCGTGCCGGCCACGCGCCGGCGACTGGACTTCGACCAACGCTGGCCCGGCGTGCTGGAGGCGGCGCTGATCGCGCGGGGCCGCCAGGTGCGCATCATCGAAGACTGCCTGAACGGCCGCCGCACCGTGTGGGACGACCCGTTCAAGGCCGGCCGCAACGGGCTGGTGGGGCTGGCGCAGCGCATCGAGGTCAACTCGCCGCTGGCGCTGGTGGTGCTGATGCTGGGCACCAACGACTTCCAGTCCATGCATGCGCACAACGCCTGGCACTCGGGCCAGGGCATCGCGGCGATGGTGTCGGCGATCCGCCAGGCACCCATAGAGCCCGGCATGCCGGTGCCCGCGGTGCTGGTCGTCGCGCCGCCGCCCATCCGCACGCCGCGCGGGCCGATCGCGCCCAAGTTCGAGGGCGGCGATGCGAAGTGCGCAGGGCTGGCGGTCGCCTATGCGCAGGTGTGCGACGAGCTGGGCTGCCACTTCTTCGACGCGGGCCGGGTCACCACGGCCAGCGAGATCGACGGCGTGCACCTGGACGCCGACCAGCACGCGGCCCTGGGCGCCGCGCTGGCCGACGTGGTGGCGGCGCTGCTGCCCGCCTGAGGCTGACACAGGAGAGACCCGCATGCCCGACACCACCCCCTTGCTCCACCAGCACGCCCGCGCCCCGGGCTCGCGCTTCAGCGACATCGACCTCAGCGAATCGCTGTTCGACGACGTCAACCTGCAGCGTGCCACCTTCGAGAACACCACGCTCGCGGGCGCCCGGTTCCGCGACGTGTCGCTCAAGGACGTGTCGGTCGAAGATGCGGGGCTGGAGGGCATGACCATCAACGGCATCCTGGTCTCGGAGCTGCTGCTCGCCTACGAGGCCAGCCAGGCACCCCGGGAGCCGGCGGCTGCCGTGCTGTTTGCCAAGGACCCCTATCTGCTGGCAGCCTTCTACACCGGGGTGGCCGGCTTGGCGGCGTGCCACGCGGCGCCCGATCACCTGGTGCTGGCGTCGCCCGCCGTGCAGCTCACGCTGGTGGCCATCCCGGAGGCCATCGCCGCCGGCATCGTCATCGCGTCGCCGCCGGTGCGGCGCGAAGAGACGCCCATCAAGCTCGTCTTCAGCGTGGCCAGCCTGGCCGAGGCGCGCAACGCCGCCGCCGACCTGGGCGGCGTCATCGATCCGCCCGGGCGCGAGTGGCCGTACCGGGGCTGGCGTGTTTGCGACGGCCACGACCCCGAGGGCAATGTGCTGCAACTGCGCGAGCGCATCGGCTGAGCGCCGCGGGCGTTCCGGCACCATCCGCACCGCCTGCGCTGCTGCTGGTGCGGCCAGGGCGACCGTTCGCCCGAATCCGGCCTCGCCGCGCCGCCGGCGGGACACACTGGGCGCCTGCCGCCGGTGCCGGGCGGCTCGTCCACCCAGGAGGCTCTCCATGAAACGCTGGCTCAAGGACAACCGCGGCCTGCTCGTGTTCCTGCTCTGCTTCGGCGTCTTCCGCACCGCCGTGGCCGACTGGAACCCGATTCCCTCGGGCTCGATGCGGCCGACCATCCTCGAAGGCGACGTCGTGCTGGTCAACCGGCTGGCCTACGACCTGAAGATCCCCATCACCGACATCTCGCTGCTGCGGCTCGGCGAGCCGCGGCGCGGCGACGTGGTCACCTTCAGCTCGCCGCGCGACGGCACCCGGCTGATCAAGCGCATCGTCGCCGTGCCCGGCGACGTGGTGCAGATGCGCAACGAGGTCCTGGCCGTCAACGGCCAGGCGGCGGTGTACGCCGAGACCACCGCCGTCTCCGAGGCGCTGGGCCCCGGCATCGAGGTGCCCGCCCTGAAGGCGGTGGAGCAGCTCGCGGGCAGCCGGCGCACGGTGCAGTTTTTTCCCGGTGCCGGCGGCCGGAGCAGCTTCGGCCCGCTGGTGGTGCCGCCCGGCAGCTACTTCATGCTGGGCGACAACCGCGACAACAGCGAAGACTCGCGCTACATCGGCATGGTGCCCAGGCACTTGCTGATAGGCCGCGCGCACCGCATCGTCGTCTCGGCCGACATCGGCAGCGGCTGGCAGCCGCGCTGGGCGCGCTTTGCGCAGGCGCTGCGGTAGAAGCGCAGGGCGGCGCACGCGAGGAAGCCTGCTAAGCTTTCTTCATGAAAACCCACACCCTGCCCTTGCTCGCTTCGCTGGCCCTCGTGGCATGCGCCGCGCCCGATGCCTCCCGCCAGCGCGATGCCGGCTCGGCAGGCGGATCGACACAGATGGCGCAAGTCGCCACCACGCCGCTGAGCGACCTGAACCTCGTGAAAGCCGACATCCCGGCGGTGCTCGCCAGTGCGCAAAAGGGTCCGTACACGGCGCCGGCGGACAAGAGCTGCCCGGCGCTGGCCACGCAGATCCAGACGCTGGACGCGGCGCTGGGCGCCGACCTCGACACACCGCCCACGCCCGCCAATCCCAGCCTGGTCGAGCGCAGCGGCGGGGCCGTGGGCGACGCCGCGGTGGGCGCGCTGCGCGGGGCGGCCGAGGGCGTCGTGCCCTTCCGCGGCTGGGTGCGCAAGCTCAGCGGCGCCGAGCGCTACTCCAAGGACGTGGCCGCCGCGATCGCCGCCGGCACCATCCGGCGCGCCTACCTCAAGGGCCTGGGCCAGGCCGCGGGCTGCGCCGCGCCGGCGGCACCGCGCACCTGAGCCATGCGCCCGCTGCGCCCGCTGCGCTGACGGAGCAAGCGCCGCATGGACAGCCCCTTCGCCGTGATCTGGGAGTTCGAGGTGCCGCCGGACGCGCAGGCCGAGTTCCAGCGCCACTACGGTCCGCAGGGAAGCTGGGCCCAACTGTTCCGGCAGGACCCGGCCTACCTCGAAACCCTGCTGCTGCAGGACCTGGCCCGGCCCGGGCGCTACCTGACGCTGGACCGCTGGCAAAGCGCCACGGCCTACCGCTCGTTTCGCGAGCGCTTCGCTGCGCCCTACCGGGCCCTCGACCAGGCCTGCGAGCGCCTGACGCGCCGCGAGGCTGACCTCGGTGCGTTCAGCGAGCTGGCTGCCGAGCTCTCTCCGGGCTCGGCGGGCGAGCCACTGCGGTCGCTGCTATCGCTGCTGAGGGGGCTGGAGCAGGCCCTGCACCAGCCGGCGGTGCGGGGCGATGGCGCGCGCCTCGACGCGCTGCTGCACCCGGACTTCCAGGAGATCGGCCGCTCCGGCCGACGGTATGCCAAGGCCGACATCCGGGCTCTGCTCATCGCCGAGCAAGACGCTCCCGTGATCTGGTCGCAGGACTTCGTGCTGAAGCCGCTGGCCAGCGGCCTCGGCCAGCTGACCTACCGCTCCGCCCACCTCACGGCCGACGGCAGCCTGGTGCGGCCCACGCTGCGCTCGTCGCTCTGGCAGCGCACGCCGGCCGGCTGGCAGATGCTGTTCCACCAGGGAACGCCCTGCGATGCGTTCGAGCGCCATGGCGGGTGAGCCTGGGCGCGCTCGCCGGGGCGCCATGGCTTTGCTCGCCCGGCCGTCCTGTCAAGCACCTGACCCATGACCTGCACTGTCGGCATCTTCATCTTCGACCGTGTGGAAGTGCTGGACTTCGCCGGGCCGTACGAGGTCTTCACCACGGCTTCCCGCGTGAGTGCGCGCGAGCACCCCGCAGTGCCAGAGCCCTTCCGCGTCGTCACCGTGGCCCGCAGCATGGCGCCGGTGCGTGCCCGTGCGGGCTTGAGCGTGCTGCCCGACCACGCGCTTCAAGCTCACCCGCCGCTGGAACTGCTGGTGGTGCCCGGCGGTGTCGTGGCGGACGAAGTGGCACGGCCGGAGGTCATCGCGTGGATCGCTGCCTGCGCCCGCAGCGCCCAGGTCACGGCCTCGGTCTGCACCGGCGCTTTTCTGCTGGCACAGGCCGGCCTGCTGGACGGCCGGCGGGTGACCACCCACTGGGAAGACATCGCGGAGCTGCAGGCCAGCTACCCGCGGCTGACCGTGCTGGCGCAGCAGCGCTGGGTCGATGAGGGCGCGGTCGTCACGTCGGCAGGCATCTCCGCGGGCATCGACATGAGCCTGCACCTGGTGGAGCGGCTGGCCGGCCGGGAGCTGGCGCTGCAGACGGCGCGCCAGCTGGAGTTCGATTGGGCGGAAAAGCTCACGCAGCCGCCCTGACGGCGAGACGCCGCCTTTGGTTATATTGCCGCACCACGACATCACACAGGGAGGCCCGCCCATGAAACCCCAGATCCAGCGCCCCACCGGCGCCTTCATCGGCGCCTCCTGGGCCGCCTTGCTGGTCGGCGCGGTGACCTACCTGATCGGCCTGTGGAACGCCGAGATGCAGCTGAACGAGAAGGGCTACTACTTCACCCTGCTGATGTACGGCCTGTTCTCGGCCGTCTCGCTGCAGAAGTCGGTCCGCGACCGCCTGGAGAACATTCCCGTCACCGGCATCTACTTCGGCCTGTGCTGGGTCTCGCTCGGGCTGGCTGTGCTGCTGCTGGCCGTGGGCCTGTGGAACGCCACGCTCTCGTCCAGCGAGAAGGGCTTTTACGCCATGTCCTTCGTGCTGAGCCTGTTTGCCGCGGTCGCGGTGCAGAAGAACGTGCGCGACCTCGCGCTGCTGCGCGAAGACCTGCCGGCGAACCTGGACGCGCCTGCCGGCGACGCCTGAGCCGGGGCCCTGGCTGCTCAGCGGCCCGGCGCAAAACCCCGCGCCGCAGCGGCCCGCGCCGGCCCCTCTAGAATCCCGCCGCCGGCCCGCAAGAGCCGGCGCGTTCTCAGGGCGGGGCGAAATTCCCCACCGGCGGTATCTGCGGTCAGCCGCAGCAGCCCGCGAGCGCTCCCGCCCGGCATCGCGCCGTGCGGGAGGTCAGCAGACCTGGTGAGAGGCCAGGGCCGACGGTCACAGTCCGGATGAAAGAGATCGCGAGGTTCTCGGCCACGGTGCGCCTCTTGGGTGTGCCGCGGCCGCGTTTTCGCGCGCCCTGATTCTGGTAGACCACTCCCGCAAGAGAACCCCATGAATCAGACCTCCCCCCGCCACAGCCGCATCGCGGTCATCTCCGCCTCCTGGCACCGCGAGATCGTGCACCGGTCGCGCGACGCCGCGCTGGCCGAATTCCAGCGCAGCGGCATCGCCACCGAGCAGGTCGAGCTGTTCGACGTGCCCGGCGCTTTCGAGATCCCGCTGCTGGCCAAGAAGCTGGCCGCGAGCGGCCGCTTCGACGCCATCGTCGCCTGCGCGCTGGTCGTCAACGGCGGCATCTACCGCCACGAGTTCGTCTCGTCGGCCGTGATCGACGGCCTGATGCGCGTGCAGCTCGACACCGAGGTGCCGGTACTCTCCGCGGTGCTCACCCCGCGCGACTTCCACGAGCACGAAGACCACCTGCGCTTCTTCAGCGAGCACTTCGTCAAGAAGGGCACCGAAGTGGCACGCGCCTGCGTCGAAACCCTCACCCACCTTCGAGCCGCCACAGTGCTGCTCACCGCCTGAGCGCTCCAGCCCAGCAGCCACCGCGGATCCGGCTCTGCCGGTCCGCCAGTGGGCCTTGCAGGCCGCGCCGGGCCGCTGGCCCGGCCCTTCGCCAGGCACAAAAGGTCCACCGGACCTTTTGTGTTCGGGCTCAGCCCCCTCGGGGGGGCGGCCGAAGGCCGTAGGGGGTCTAAATTCAAGCCCCCGGCCCGCAGTCCAGGCAGCGTTCGATCGGCACCGGGCCCATGCGGAGCTGGCGGCTCAGCTCGCGCAGCGCGGTGCGCACGCCCTCTTCGATCACCGGGTGGTAGAAGGGGCTGTCCAGCATTTGCTGCACCGTGAGCTGGTGCTGCACCGCCCACGACAGCAGGTGGCCGATATGCTCGGCGGCCGGCCCCACCATCTCGGCGCCCAGGAAGCGGCCGCTGTGCTGCTCGCCGTAGACGTGCAGCAGGCCGCTGTTCTGCGCCATCACGCGGCTGCGGCCCTGGTCGTCGAAGCTGACCGTGCCGGTGCAGAAGTCGGTGCCGGCCGCCAGCAGCGAGCGGTAGCTCGCGCCGGCCATCATCATCTGCGGGTCGCAGAAGACCACGTTGAGCGCGGCGCGGCGCGGGCGCACCCGCACGTCGGGGAAGCGGCCGGCGTTGTCGCCGGCGATGCGGCCGTCGTCGGCCGCCTCGTGCAGCAGCGGGTGCAGGTTGTGCACGTCGCCGGCGATGAAGAGGTGGCTGCCGCTGCTGCCGCCCACGGCGGCGATCTGGCCGGTCTCGCGGTCGGCCGGCGGCATGCCGTGTTCGTCGAGCGCGATGCCGGCGGCGGCGATGTCCAGCCCTTGCAGACTGGGCCGGCGGCCGGTGGCGGCGAGCAGGTAGTCGAAGCGGGCTTCGTGCGTCTCGCCGCCGCTGCTCCAGCGCACGACGACCTGGTCGCCCTCGCGGCGGGGTTCGATCTTGTCGACCTGCGCGTCCAGCGACAGCTCGAAGGAGCGCCCGCCGGCCGCTGCCGGGCCGCCCTGCGAGAAGATGGCCAGGGCCTTGGCGCTCAGGGCCGGGTCGGTGAAGGGCCCGAGCTTGTTGTTGCGCGCCAGCAGCAGCACGCGCACGCCCAGCCGGCTCAGCGCCTGCGCCAGCTCCAGCCCGATCACGCCGCCGCCGACCACCGCCACCGAGGCCGGCAGGTGCTGCCACTCGAACACGTCGTCGTTGGTGACCAGGCGCTCGCCCAGTTGCTCGCGCCAGCCGGGCGGCAGGTGCGGCGCCGAGCCGGTGGCGATCACCACGGCCTTGGCGATCACGCGGGTGTGGTCGTCGATCTGCAGCTCGTGGGGCGAGAGGAAGCGCGCGCGGCCGAGCAGGCGGTCGGCCTCGGGCCAGCTCTCGACCGCCTCGGTGACGAAGCCGACGAAGCGGTCGCGCTCGGACCGCACCCGCCGCATCACTGCCGCGCCGTCCACCGTGACGCCGCCGGCGTGCACGCCGAAGACGTCGGCATGCTGGGCCCGGTGCGCGCTCTCGGCGGCGGCGATCAGCAGCTTGCTGGGCATGCAGCCGACCCGGGCGCAGGTGGTGCCGTAGGCGCCGGCTTCGATCAGCCCGACGCTGGGCGTGTGGTTGCGGGCAGCGCGGTAGGCGCTCATGCCGGCGGTGCCGGCGCCGATGATGGCGACGTCGAGGTTCAGGGTCTTCATGGCGGGCTCCGCGTGGACGGGGTTTGAGTATGCGTCCCGGCAGCCGTCGCCATCCTCTGCTTCAATGGCCGCTGATTCGATTCTGGAGCGCGGGGCGATGGCGATGATGACAGCGGCGCAGGGCGGCGAGCCGGTTTGGTCGGTGGTGTGCCTGTGTGCGGCCTGGTGCGGCGTCTGCCGCGAGTACGAGGGGGTTTTCGCGCAGGTCGCGCGGGAGCACCCGGGGGTGGTGTTCCGCTGGAGCGACATCGAAGAAGACGAGGCCGAGGCCGACGTGGAGGTGGAGACCTTCCCGACGCTGCGCATCTCGCAGGCGGGCGTCGAGCGCTTCTTCGGCCCGGTGCTGCCGCAGGCCCACCAGCTCGCTACGCTGCTGCGTGGCCTGATGGGCTCGGTGGCGTAGCGGTTTACAAACCTCTCAGGGATAGTCCGGATGCTGCGGGCGTCCGTAAAGCGGATAGTTAGTTTGTCGCTCGAACTAAAGGCGCAGACCCCCGCAAGACTGCCCCGAGCGATTCCCGCACCGCCGCTCTCGTGAGCGCAGGCGCAACCCAAGAGCAACAGTCCGGAGACAAACGATGAAGCTGAAACACACCCTGACCACACTGGCATTGGCCCTGGTCGCAAGCGGCGCAATGGCACAGACGGTGGTCGGCGTGAGCTGGTCCAACTTCCAGGAGGAGCGCTGGAAGACCGACGAGGCCGCCATCAAGGCGCAGCTCGAGAAGATGGGCGCCAAGTACATCAGCGCTGACGCCGGCGGCTCGCCGGAGAAGCAGCTGGCCGACATCGAGGGCCTGGTCTCCAAGGGCGCCAAGGCGCTGATCGTGCTGGCGATGGACAAGGACGCGATCCTGCCGGCCGTCAACAAGGCCGGCAAGCAGAAGATTCCGGTCGTCGCCTACGACCGCCTGATCGAGGCGCCCGGGGTGTTCTACATCACCTTCGACAACAAGGAGGTCGGCCGCATGCAGGCGCGCGCCGTCTTCAAGGCCCAGCCCAAGGGCAACTACGTTTTCATCAAGGGCTCGCCGACCGACCCCAACGCCAACTTCCTGCGCGAAGGCCAGCAGGAGATCGTCGATGCGGCGGTCAAGAAGGGCGACATCAAGATCGTCGGCGACGAGTACACCGACGGCTGGAAGCCCGAAGTGGCGCAGAAGAACATGGAGCAGATCCTCACCAAGAACGGCGGCAAGGTCGACGCGGTGGTGGCCTCCAACGACGGCACCGCCGGCGGCGTGGTGGCCGCGCTGACGGGCAAGGGCATCAAGGGCATCCCGGTCTCGGGGCAGGACGCCGACTTCGCCGCGCTGAACCGCGTGGCGCTGGGCTCGCAGACGGTGTCGGTCTGGAAGGACTCGCGCGATCTGGGCCGCGAGGCTGCCGCCGCCGCGGTGACGCTGGCCGGTGGCAAGAAGCCCGACAAGGCCGCCAGCTGGAACGGCGGCGAGAAGAAGGTCGCGCTGGACGCCCGCTTCCTGGCCCCGGTGGCGATCACGCGCGACAACCTCGACGTGGTCGTCAAGGCCGGCTGGATCAAGAAAGACGAGCTCTGCAAGGGCGTGGCCGCCGACAAGGCGCCGGCCGCCTGCAAGTAGGCGGGCCGTTCGGCCGGGTCGGCCGACCCGGCTGATAGTGCCGTTGCGTTCCCTCCACTGCGGTAGAGCGGAGGGTCTGGGAGTCGCGGCGTGGCGTCGCGGCTCCGTTCGGACCGGTGTTCGCTGCGGCGGGCAGCGGCCGATCTCCGCGTGGAGCACAACCATGTCTTCGGATCAGAGTGTCTGGCGCAGTGCCGGCATCGATTGGCGGCTCGTGCTGATGAGCCTGGTGCTGGCCGTGATGGCCATCGTCTTCAACCTGATGTCGGGCGGCATCTTCCTGTCGCCCGAGAACCTCTACAACATCGCCCAGCAGACCGCGGTGGTCGGCATCGCCTCGACCGTGATGGTGCTGGTGATCGTGGCCCGCCACATCGACCTCTCGGTGGGCTCGGTGATGGGTTTCGTCGGCGTGCTGATCGCCTACCTGCAGTACACGGCCGGCTGGTCGTGGCCGATGTCGGTGCTCGCCGGGCTGGCGCTGGCGCTGCTGGTCTCGGTCTACCAGGGCGGCTTGACGGCGCTGCTGGGCGTGCCTTCGTTCGTCGTCACGCTGGGCGGGCTGATGTCGTTCCGCGGCGCGGCCTTCCTGGTGGCCGACGGCAAGACCCAGCCGGTCAGCGACGACTTCTTCCTCACGCTGGGCGGCGGCTACGACGGCGCCATAGGCACCACGGCGAGCTGGGTGCTGGTGGGGTTGGTGAGCGTGGGGCTGGCGGGGCGCGCGCTGCAGAAGCGCCGCTCCAAGCAGCGCCACGGCATGCCGCTGCCGCCGATCTGGATGGACGCGCTGCTGGTGCTGGTGCCGGTGGGGCTGCTGTGCGCCTTCGCCGCGGCGATGAACGCCTACACCATCTCGTCCAAGCCGGTGGCCCAGGGCATCCCGGTGCCGGTGCTGATCTGGGCCGTGGTGGCGGGCGTGCTCTCGTTCATCGTGCACCGCACCCGCTTCGGCCGCTACGTGTTTGCGATGGGCGGCAACCCCGACGCGGCGGCGCTGGTGGGCATCCCGGTCAAGCGCGTCACGATGATGCTGTTCGCGCTGCTCGGCGTGCTGATCACCGTGGCGGCCACCGTCTCGGTGGCGCGGCTGAACGCCGGCACCAACTCGCTGGGCACCGGCATGGAGCTCTACGTGATCGCCGCCGCGGTGATAGGCGGCACCGCGCTGGCGGGCGGCAGCGGCTCCATCCTCGGCTCGGTGCTGGGTGCGCTGATCATGCAGTCGCTGGACAGCGGCCTGCTGCTGCTCGACGTGCCCATAGGCAAGCGCATGGTCATCATCGGCCAGGTGCTGATCATCGCCGTCGTCTTCGACGTGGTCTATCGCAAGTACGTCGGGGAGAACTGAGATGAGTGCCGTGATCGACAACAGCAAACCCATCGTCGAGCTGAAGGACATCCGCAAGGCCTTCGGCGGCGTCAAGGCCGTGGAGGGCGTCAGCATCAACCTCTACCCCGGCGAGGTCGTCGCGCTGCTGGGCCACAACGGCGCTGGCAAGTCCACGCTGATGAAGATGCTGGCGGGCGCCTACCCGATCGATTCGGGCGACACCTTGATCGCCGGCGAGAAGGTCCACATCCACACCCCCGCCGACGCGCAGGCCCAGGGCATAGAGACCATCTACCAGACGCTGGCCCTGGCCGACAACCTCGACTCGGTGGCCAACCTCTTCCTCGGCCGCGAGAAGATGACGCCCTGGCGCACGCTGGACGACGACTTCATGGAGGTCGAGGCCCGCAAGGTCTTCGCCCGGCTGAACAAGAACTTCACCAACATCCGCATCCCGGTGCGCCGCCTCTCGGGCGGCCAGCGCCAGGTGGTGGCGATCTCGCGCGCCCTCTACTTCAACGCCCGCATCCTGATCATGGACGAGCCCTGCGCCGCGCTCGGGCCGGAAGAGACCGCGATGGTGGGCCGGCTCGTCAAGCAGCTGAAGGACGACGGCGTGGGCATCTTCCTGATCACCCACGACATGCCCGACGTGTTCGGCCTCTCCGACCGCCTCGCGGTGATGAAGAACGGCAAGCTGGTCGGCACCTACCGCACCACCGACGTGAACGAGGACGAGGTGCTGGGCATGATCATCGCCGGCAAGCGGCCGGCCGGCAAAGCGCTCTGCGAGCGGGCCACCGCCTGAGAGCTTCTCCGCCTGCGACATGAAAACCACCGGCGACCAGCAGCTCGTCAAGCGCATCAACCGCAGCCTGCTGCTGCGCCTGGTGCGGGCCCGGCCCGGCCTGTCGCGCGCCCGGCTGGCCGACGAGAGCGGCCTGACCAAGTCGACCGTGAGCCTGCTGGTGCGCGAGCTGATCGACGACGGCTGGCTCAACGAGGCCGATGCGGCCGTCGCCGACGGCCTGGGCCGGCCCTCGACGCCGCTGGCGATCCATGTCGGCGTGCATGCGCTGGTCGGCGTCGAGATCGCGGTGGAATGTGTGCGGGTGGTGGTGGTCTCGCTGCGCGGCGAGGTGCTGCATGCCGACGAGCAGCCCTCGCGCAGCACCGAGCCGCGGCGCGTCAGCGCGCTGGCCGCCAGGCGCGTCGCCGCGGCCTGCGCCGAGCTGCAGGCCCGGGGCCTGAAGCTGGCCGGCATCGGCGTGGGCCTGCCGGGTGCGGTGGACGACGCCACCGGCATCGTGCGTTTTGCGCCCAACCTGGGCTGGCACAACGTCGAGGTGCTGCCGCTGCTGCGCGTAGCCCTCGCCGCGGCCGACGTGCCCGACGTGCCGCTGCTGCTGCACAACGAGGCCGACGTGGCCGCGCTGGGCGAATTCGAGTTTGCCGGCGACGGCGAAGGCGACGGCGAAGACCCGCTGATCTTCGTCAACTGCGACGTCGGCGTCGGTGCCGGCATCGTGCTGAACGACCGCCTCTTCACGGGTGCCCACGGCATGGCCGGCGAGATCGGCCACACCGTGCTGCAGATCGATGGCCCGCGCTGCTCCTGCGGCCGCGCCGGCTGCGCCGAGGTCTTCATCGGCTCGCGGGCGCTGGCCCAGGCCGGCGGCGTCGAGCGCGGCGGCCACTACCTCGGCGTGCTGCTGCAAAACCTCTGGACCACCTTCAACCCGCGCACCATCGTGACCGGCGGCCCGAGCTGCGTCGGCCAACCCGAGCTGCTGCGCATCGCCGTCGACGCCGTGCGCCACTACGCCGAGGCCGCCGGCATGCCGGCACCCACGCTGCGCGCCGCGCGCTACGGCCTGCTGGCCCCGGCCGTGGGCGGCGCGGCGCTGGTACTGCACCAGCACCTGCGCCCGCTGCAGCGCCGCGCCGCCACGCGCCCACTGGTTACCGATCCAGCCGCCGATCCAGCCGCCGATCCGGCCGCCGGCTCCGCTGCAGCAGGCCTGACCACCTGGCCGACTTGCCCTTTCCCGCATGCGGCGCCGGCCCCCTGGCCGCGCCGCGTTTCATCCCCGAACCAGGAACGCACCATGACCT
>DATHWJ010000233.1:0-5138 GCA_035460745.1 Ideonella sp.
AGCAACTGCGCCGCCCGGCGGAACATCGCGCAGCGCATGCCCGCACCGGCGCCGGTGGCGTCCTTCAGCGTGAAGTAGCAGTGCCCGCTGGCCGCCCGGGTGAAGCCCGAGAGCTCGCCGCGCACCGCGACGGCCGAGAAACGGGAGGCCAGCGCGTCCGACACCGCCAGCAGCAGGCCCGCGACGCTCCACACCTGCGCGCCTGCGCGTGCCTGGGGAACGCTGCTCATGGGGCTGAAAAGTGGCCTGCGACGCAGCCCAAAACGGTGGAAGTCCACACCCCGGCGGCAGGGCCTCCGTAATTACCCAGGGCCGTCACGGCGCTGACATATTGGTGCAAGGTCATGATTTAGCGAGGCTTTTTGGCGCCTCATTTTTAGGCATGGCAAGAAGAGGCCCGCAAAACCGGCCCATTCGGGCCCTTCTACCGGGGTTGCCCACAAAGTTTTCCACAGATCGTGTGGATGACTCGCTGCGGGGGGTTGGCAGCACCTTTTCGGGGCGCGGCGGGCGGCCGCGGGAGGGTGGCGGCTTGGGTCCATAATCGCGCGTCTTTTCTCCAGGGCCCCGCGCCAGAGGACATCCCCTTTGCTGTCGATCATACAAGCCGCAGGCTGGCCCATCTGGCCGCTGATCCTGTGTTCCGTGGCTGCGCTGGCCCTGATCTTCGAACGCGTCAGCTCGTTGCGGCGCATCCGCGTGGCACCCAACGGCCTGATCGACGAGGTCATCACCGTGACCGGCAAGGGCGTGCCTTCGGCCGACGTGCTCGGCAAGCTGGCGAGCAACTCCACGCTGGGCGAGCTGCTGGCCACCGGGCTGAAGGCCCTGGCGGCCGATCCGCGCTGCCCGGAGCCGCAGCTGCGCGAGGCCTTCGAGGCGGCCGGCCGCACCGCGGCGCACCGGCTGGAGCGCTACCTCAACGCGCTGGCCACCATCGCCTCGGCGGCGCCGCTGCTGGGACTGCTGGGCACGGTGATCGGCATGATCGAGATCTTCGGCTCGCAGGCGCCGGGCTCCTCGGGCGCCAACCCGGCGCTACTCGCCCACGGCATCTCGGTGGCGCTCTACAACACCGCCTTCGGCCTGATCATCGCGATCCCCTCGCTGATGTGCTACCGCTACTTCCGCGGCCGGGTCAACGAGTACCTGCACGACATGGAGCGCGCCGCGGAGCGGTTGCTGCAGCATCTCGCGCGGCTGCCGATGCGGCAGCCCAAGTGAAGGAGCCGGCACCGTGGCGCTGAACTTCCGCCGGCCGACGAGCGAGGAGCCGGAGATCAACCTGATCCCGTTCATCGACGTGCTGCTGGTGGTGCTCATCTTCCTGATGCTGTCGACCACCTACTCCAAGTTCACCGAACTGCAGGTCAACCTGCCGACGGCCAACGCCGACAGCGCGCGCGACCGCCCGGCCGAGATCATCGTCTCGGTGGCGGCCGACGGGCGCTACGCGATCGACCACAACGCCGTCGAGGGCCGCAGCGTGGAGCTGCTGGCCGCCGCCTTGCGCGCCAGCGCCGAGCTGCGCAAGGACCCCTATGTGATCATCTCGGCCGACGCGCTGACCGCCCACCAGGCGGTGATCAACGTGCTGGACGCCGCTCGCCGCGCCGGGCTGGTGCGCATCACCTTTGCGGCGCAGCAAGGCCAGGGCGGTGGCGCCGCGCCCAGCGCCGCGCCTTGAGCACGGCCCGTTCCCACCCCGTGGGCGCGGCTTGACCGGCGTGCTCTCCGACCTGCTGCAGCGCCACTGGTGGCGGCCCCGCCCCTCGGCGCTGGCGCGTGCGCTGCAGCCGCTGGCCGCGCTGCTGCAAGGCCTGGCCCGGCTGGACAAGCGCTACCGCTCGCGCGGTGCCGCCCGCCTGCCGGTGCCGGTGATCGTGGTGGGCAACCTGATCGTCGGCGGGGCCGGCAAGACGCCGACCGTGATCGCGCTGCTGCGCGTGCTGCAGCAGCAGGGCTGGCGGCCGGGCGTGGTCTCGCGCGGCTACGGGCGCAGCGGTGACGGGCTGGTGCTGGTGACGCGCGGCTCTGACGCGCGCGAATGCGGCGACGAGCCGCTGCTGATCCACCTGCGCAGCGGCGCCCCGGTGGCCGTGGCGCGCGACCGCCTGCAGGCCGCGCAGGCGCTGCTGGCGGCGAACCCAGCCGTGAACCTGCTGCTGGCCGACGACGGGCTGCAGCACTGGCGGCTGCCGCGCGACCTGCAGGTGCTGGTGTTCGACGCGCGCGGCGCCGGCAACGGCCTGACCCTGCCCGCCGGCCCGCTGCGCCAGCCGCTGCCGGAGCGGCTGCCGGCCGACACGCTGCTGCTCTACAACGCCGCGGCGCCCAGCACCGCCCTGCCCGGCTGGCTGGTGCAGCGGCGGCTGGCCGGCGCGGTGAGCCTGGCGGGCTGGTGGGCCGGCGAGGCGGCCACGCTGCCTGCGTTGCACGCGCTGCGCGCCCTGCCGTCCTTGACCGCGGCGGCCGGGCTGGGGCAGCCGGAGCGCTTCTTCACGATGCTGGAGGCCGAGGGCCTGCGCATCGCCCGCCTGCCGCTGGCCGACCACGCCCGCCTGGACACCCTGCCCTGGCCGCCGGGCACGGCCGACGTGGTCGTGACCGAGAAGGACGCCGTCAAGCTGCGCCCCGAGGGTGTCGGCGCCACCCGCGTCTGGGTCGCGGCGCTAGACTTCGGCCTGCCGCCGGATTTTGTCCACGCCTTGCTGGCCCGCCTGCGGGCCGCCGCGGCGGCCCGCGCCCTCCCACCCTCTTGACGCCCTCCTCCACCATGACGGTTGATGTTCGCTTGCTGGCCATGCTGGTCTGCCCGGTCTGCAAAGGCCCGCTTCACCTGCGCCACGACGAAGGCGGCCGGCCGCTCGAGCTGCTCTGCGGCGCCGACCGGCTCGCCTACCCGGTGCGCGACGGCATCCCGGTGATGCTGGAGAACGAAGCCCGCGCGCTGGCGGTGGAGGAAGAAGTCAAATGAAGTTCTGGGTCATCGTTCCCGCACGCCTGGCCTCCACCCGCTTGCCCAACAAGCCGCTGGCCGACCTGGGCGGCAAGCCCATGGTGGTGCGCGTGGCGGAGCGGGTGGCCGAGGCCGGCGCCCACCAGGTGGTGGTGGCGGCGGACGACGTCTCCATCGTGCAGGCCTGCGCCGCCCACGGCGTGCGCGCCCTGCTGACCCGCACCGACCACAGCAGCGGCAGCGACCGGCTGGCCGAGGCCTGCGAGCAGCTCGGGCTGGACGGCGACGACGTGGTCGTCAACGTGCAGGGCGACGAGCCGCTGATCGCCCCGGCCCTGGTCTCCGCCTGCGCGGCGCTGCTGGTGGCACGCCCCGAGTGCGCGGTGGCCACCGCGGCGCACGCGATCGAGACGCTGGCGGACTTCGTCAACCCGAATGTCGTCAAGGTGGTGTGCGACGCCGCCGGCCGGGCTCTCTACTTCAGCCGCGCGCCGCTGCCGTGGTGGCGCGACGGCTCCAGCGCCGGCCAGCCCGCGCTGCCCAACCCGCCCGCGCTGCGCCACATCGGCCTGTATGCCTACCGCGCGGGCTACCTGAGGCGCTTCCCGCAACTGCCCCCTGCGCCGCTGGAGCAGCTCGAAGCGCTGGAGCAGCTGCGCGTGCTGTGGCACGGCGACCGCATCGCGGTGCACGTCTCGGACACCGCCCCCGAGGCGGGGGTCGACACGCCGGAGGACCTGGCGCGGGTTCAGGCGCTGTTTGCCTAGGGCCGCGCGCTAGCAGAAACCCGCGCCGCGCAGGTCAGGGAAGTCCCGCCGCCAGCCCCGGGCCGGCGTCAGCAAAGTGCGGGAATTGCCATGCTATGCTGGGATCAACCATGTGCAGGCGGCACCGGGCGCGCCGAGACGACGAGCCCCGCCTGCCGGCCGCGAGCCCCGCGCCGCGGCCACACAGAATCAACATAAACGAGGCATCATCTATGCGACTCATTCTCTTGGGCGCGCCCGGCGCCGGCAAAGGAACCCAGGCCACGTTCATCTGCCAGAAATACGGCATCCCGCAAATCTCCACCGGCGACATGCTGCGCGCCGCCGTCAAGGCCGGCACCGAGATGGGCCTGGCCGCCAAGCGCGTGATGGACTCCGGCGCACTCGTCAGCGACGAGATCATCATCGGTCTGGTCAAGGAGCGCATCGCCCAGCCCGACTGTGCCAACGGCTTTCTCTTCGACGGCTTTCCGCGCACCATCCCGCAGGCCGACGCGATGAAGGCGGCCGGCGTCAAGCTGGACCTCGTGCTCGAGATCGACGTGCCCGACGAGGCCATCATCGAGCGCATGAGCGGCCGCCGCGTGCACGTGGCCTCCGGCCGCACCTACCACGTCAAGTTCAACCCGCCCAAGAGCGACGGCGTCGATGACCTGACCGGCGAGGAGCTGATACAGCGCAAGGACGACGAAGAAGCCACCGTGCGCACCCGCCTGCAGGTCTACAAGGACCAGACCCGCCCGCTGGTCGACTACTACAGCAAGTGGTCCGCCAGCGGCGACGCCCAGGCGCCGCGCTACCGCAAGATCTCGGGCACCGGCTCGGTCGAGGACATCACGCGGCGGGCGCTCGAAGCGTTGGCGTAAGACTCGGCATCACGGCAGCGGCTTCGCGCCGCGCTGGCTACACCCGAAGGGCCGCTCGTTGCGGCCCTTCGTGTTTGAGGCCATGCCTGCCGCCGCGGTCTTTTCCAGCAAAATTGCGGCACGTCTCAACACAAGCTCCGAAGGACAACACATGGACATCGCAGGCAAGGTATTCATCGTCACCGGCGGCGCCTCGGGCCTCGGCGAAGGCACGGCGCGCATGCTGGCAGCGCACGGCGGCAAGCCCGTCATCGCCGACCTGCAGGCCGACAAGGGCGAGGCGGTCGCAAAGGAACTGGGCGGCGTCTTCGTGCGCTGCGACGTCAGCCAGGAAGACGATGGCCGCGCCGCCGTGGCAGCGGCGACCAGCCTGGGCAAGCTGATGGGCCTGGTCAACTGCGCCGGCATCGCACCGGCTGCCAAGACCGTCGGCAAGGACGGCGCCCACTCGCTGGCCACCTTCAGCAAGGTGGTCACGGTGAACCTGATCGGCAGTTTCAACATGATCCGCCTCGCCGCCGAGGCGATGAGCAAGAACGAACCCGA
>DATHWJ010000234.1:0-23317 GCA_035460745.1 Ideonella sp.
CGGCGATGACCTTGAGGCTGGGGCTGTCCTTGTCGCAGCCGCCTTCGGCCGCGCCGGCGCCGGCGTCGTCGACGGCCCTCTTGGCGCCGGCCAGCAGCGCCACAAAGAGGTCGATCTCGTAGTTGCTGTGCACGTGCTGCAACACGGCGGTCAGCCGCTCCAGCCCCATGCCGGTATCGACGCTGGGCTTGGGCAGCTTGTGCATCACACCGTCTTCGGTGCGGTTGAACTGCATGAAGACGTTGTTCCAGATCTCGATGTAGCGGTCGCCGTCTTCGTCCGGGCTGCCGGGCGGGCCGCCGGCGATCTCCGGGCCGTGGTCGTAGAAGATCTCGGTGCAGGGGCCGCAGGGGCCCGTGTCGCTCATCATCCAGAAGTTGTCGCTGGCGTAGCGCGCGCCCTTGTTGTCGCCGATGCGCACGATGCGCTCGGCCGGCACGCCAATGCCTTCGTTCCAGATCTGGTAGGCCTCGTCGTCCTCCGCGTAGACGGTGACCCAGAGCTTGTCCTTGGGCAGCTTGTACTGCTCGGTCAGCAGCTCCCAGGCGTAGTGGATCGCGTCCTGCTTGAAGTAGTCGCCGAAGCTGAAGTTGCCCAGCATCTCGAAAAACGTGTGGTGGCGCGCGGTGTAGCCGACGTTGTCGAGGTCGTTGTGCTTGCCGCCGGCGCGGATGCACTTCTGGGCCGTGGTGGCGCGCGTGTAGCTGCGCTTGTCGAAGCCGAGGAAGACGTCCTTGAACTGGTTCATCCCGGCGTTGGTGAACAGCAGCGTCGGGTCGTCGCCCGGCACCACCGGGCTGGAGGCGACGATCTGGTGGCCCTTCGATTCGAAGAACTTCAGGAAGGTCTGGCGGATCTCTGCGGCTTTCATCCGGATGGCTCTCTGGGTCGGGCGGAACTTTTGATTATAGGGAGCGCTCCCCGGCGCCAGGTCAGCGCGGCACTTGCCCTTCGAGGAAGCGCATCAGCCGCTCGTCGCCGCAGAACGCCACGTTGAAGCGCAGCCACGGCCCCGGCTGCAGGCTGGCGCTGAAGAGGTCGCCGGGGCCCAGCATGATGTCGCTGCGCGCGGCGGTGTTCGACAGCGCGGTCGCGTCCGGCAGGCCCGGGTGGCGCGCCCAAAGGAACATGCCCGCCTTGGGCTCGGCGAAGAGCTCGAAACCCAGGCCCAGCAGGCGCGGCGCGACCTGCTCGTGGGCAGCGGCCAGGCGCTCGCGCAAGGCCTTGAGGTGCTTGCGCCAGCGGCCTTCGGTCAGCGCGCCGTAGATCAGCCGCTCGGCGAACTCCGACGAGGTCAGGCCGGAGATCATCTTGAGCTGGGCCAGGTCGTCCAGCAGGTCCGGCGGCGCCGCGACGAAGCCGACGCGCAGGTTGGGCGAGACGGTCTTGGAGTAGCTCGCGATGTAGAGCACCCGCGCGAGCTGGTCCAGGCTGGCCAGCGAAGGCCGCGGCGCCGGGTCCAGGTCGGCATAGATGTCGTTCTCGACGATCACCAGGTCGTGCTTCTCGGCCAGTTGCAAGACCCGGTGCAGGTGCGAGAGCTGCGCCACCGAGCCGGTCGGGCTCTGCAGCCGCGGCTGGGTGAAGAAGACCTTGGGCCGGTGGTCGATGATCGCGCGCTCCAGCGCCGCCAGGTCGTAGCCGGCCGGCGTGCGCGGCACGCCCACCAGCGTGGCGCCGATGAAGCGCAGGCCGAACAGCAGGTTGGCGTAGCCGGGGTCGTCGACCAGCACCGTGTCGCCGGGCCGCACCAGGCGGCGCGCGGCCAGATCCAGCGCCTGGCTGGAGCCCTGGGTCAGCAGCACCTGGTCGGGCTGCAGCGCGATCTCCTGCTCGGCCAGGGTGTCGCGTATCAAGCCGCGCAGTGGCGCGAAGCCCTTGGGGTCGCCGTAGCCGCCGAGCTCGGCGGGGTCGGTAGCCAGCGCGCGCAGGCTCTTGCGCACGCCCTCCTCGAACAGCCAGTCGCCCGGCAGCCAGCCGCAGCCCGGTTTCATGCCCAGGTGGCGGTGCTCGAAGATCTTGCTCAGGTACCACATGGCGTCGAAGCCGGTCGGGGCACCGGGGGCTTCGGCGGCGGGCTCGGCCGCACGGCGCCGCACAAAAAACCCCGAATGCGGCCGCGACACCAGGTAGCCCTGGGCCACCAGCCGGTCGTAGGCCTCGACCACGGTGAACACGCTGACGCGGTGTGTCTGCGCAAACTGGCGTATCGACGGCAGCTTGCTGCCGGCCCGCAGCGCGCGCTCGTCGATCAGCGCGCGCAGGCCGTCGACGATCTGCGTGACCAGGGGGATGCCGGTGTGCGGCGCTAGCGTGAGCATCGGGAGGAGCAGGATCGGGCAGCAAACGGCGCTGGGCGGAGGCGGCATGGTAGCCGGCGAAGCCCGGCCACCGCGGGAGCGCAGCGCTTCGCCGGACATGTCCCCGCAGCCGCTCCGGTGATGCACCAGCCAGGCGCCCCGGCCCCTACACTTCGCAAAAAACGAAACCTCCTCGCACCAAGACGGGGCTTCGCAACCCACTCACAACGAGGAGACAAGCCCATGCAGTCCTGGATCGTCCTCTTCTTGCTGGCCGTCGCCGGCCTGGCCTCGCCGGCCGCCGACGCGGCAGGCCCCGCCAGGGCGCCGGCTTGGCAGGACGTCGGCCCGACGGTCGATGACAGCTACCTGAGCCGATCGCCGTCGCTGGCCATCGCGGGCCGGCAGCAGCCCGTGGTGGCCTACGTGCGCACTGTCACCGTGCCGTCCGATGGCCGGCAGGTGGGCCATGTCTTCGTCGAGCGCTGGGATGGCAGCGCCTGGCTGCCCCAGGGCGTCGCGCTGAACGTCAAGCGGCGCTTCGCGGCCGAGCTGCCACGGGTGGTGGTCGATGCGCAGGACAAACCCATCGTGGTCTGGTACGAAGCGCAGAACGAGGACGCCGGCCGCTTCGCCGTCTACGTCAAGCGCTGGAGCGGCAGCGCCTGGGAACAGCTCGGCGGCGCCCTCAACACCGACCCGCGGCGCAGCGCGCTCAGCCCCTCGCTCGCGCTGGGCCCCGATCAGCAGCCGGTCGTGGCGCTGGCCGAGAGCGCCGTGGGCGGGCTCGCCGTGCGGGTGCGCCGCTGGGACGGCGCGCAGTGGCAACTGATCGGCGGCCCCGACGACATCGGCCTCGGCGCGGAGACGCAGGTCGCGGTGGACGGCGCGGGTCAGATCACGGTGGCCTACACCGCCGAGGTCAGCTTCGGGCTGCGGCAGGTCTTCGCCAAGCGCTGGGACGGCACGCAGTGGTCGCCGCTGGGCGGCCCGCTGAACCGGGACCCGGCACGCCCTTCGGCATCGCCGTCGCTCGCGGCCGCGGCGGACGGCAGCGTGGCCATCGCCTGGCAGGAGCAGGCCGACAACGCCAGCAAGGTCTACGCGGCGCGCTGGGCCAGCGGCGCGGCCGGCTGGCTGGCGCTCGGCGGAGCGCTGGACGGCGGCGTCGCCAGCCGCTCCGTCGTGATCCCGAAACTCTCGCTGCTGAAGTCCGGCCAGCCCGTCGTGGCCTGGACAGAAGCCGCGACCATGCAGACCCACGTGCAGCGCTGGAACGGCAGCGCCTGGCTGCTGCTGGGCGACAACCCGGTGATCGCCACGTCGCAGCGCGGCTACGACCTGCGGGTGGACGTCATGGGCCGGCCGGTGCTGGCCCACGGGGAGTCGCGCGCGATCTTCGACGGCGACGTCCGGGTACAGCGCTTCGGGCCTTGATCGAGGCCGGTGCCGCTGTACCGGCCCGCAGCCCAGCACAGCCCACCCTGCCGGCGCCGCGCTGTACATGGCGTTGCCGGCGCGGCCGGCCTACAGTGCGGGCATCGTCACCCTTGCGCGCCAGCCTGTTGCCGGCCTGCGCGCCCCTCCAGGAGCTGCCCATGCAACGCGACCCCAACCTGCCCCAAGCCGCCCACAGCAATGCCGCGCTGATGGCGCGCCGCCGCGCCGCGCTGCCCACCGGCCTGGGCCAGACCTACGACATCTTCGTCGACCGGGCCGAGAACGCCGAGGTCTGGGACGTCGAAGGCAAGCGCTACATCGACTTCGCCGGCGGCATCGCGGTGCTGAACACCGGCCACCGCCACCCCAAGATCGTCGAAGCCGTCAAGGCCCAGCTCGACCGGGTGCACCACACCTGCTTCCAGGTGCTGGCCTACGAACCCTATGTGGAGCTGGCCGAGAAGCTGATCGCCCGCACGCCCGGCGACTTCGCGAAGAAGGCCTACTTCCTCAGCACCGGCGCCGAGGCGGTGGAGAACGCCGTCAAGGTGGCGCGCGCCGCCACCAAGCGCGCCGCGGTGATCGCCTTCGGCGGCGGCTTCCACGGCCGCACGCTGCTGGGCATGGCGCTGACCGGCAAGGTCGCGCCGTACAAGGCCGGCTTCGGCCCCTTCCCGGCCGAGGTCTTCCACGCCAAGTTCCCCAACCCGCTGCACGGCGTCAGCGTGGCCGACGCGCTGGCCTCCATCGACGCCATCTTCAAGTACGACGTCGAGCCCGAGCGGGTGGCGGCCATCATCATCGAGCCGGTGCAGGGCGAAGGCGGCTTCTACGTCGCGCCGCCCGAGTTCGCGGTGGCGCTGCGCCAGCTCTGCGACCGGCACGGCATCGTGCTGATCGCCGATGAAGTGCAGAGCGGCGCCGGCCGCACCGGCACCTGGCTGGCCTGCGAACAATGGGGCCCGGACGCGGTGCCCGACATGGTCACGATGGCCAAGTCCATGGCCGGCGGTTTCCCGATCTCGGCCGTGATAGGCCGCGCCAGCCTGATGGACGCTCCAGGCCCCGGCGGCCTGGGCGGCACCTACGCCGGCAACCCGCTGGCTTGCGCCGCGGCGCTGGCGGTGCTCGACGTGTTCGAGGAAGAAAAGCTGCTGGCGCGCTCGCGCGCGATCGGCGAGCGCATGACGGCGAGCTTGAAGGCGCTGGCGAAGCAGCATGCCAGCATCCGGGACGTGCGCGGGCCGGGCGCGATGATCGCGATCGAGTTGTTCAAGGAAGACGGCACTCAGCAGGCCGGGGGGCACGGGTCAGCCGATGCGGAGCTGACCAAGCGCGTCTGCACGGAAGCGATCCAGCGCGGCCTGGTGCTGCTGTCCTGCGGCGTGCACAGCAACGTCGTGCGCATCCTGGTGCCGCTGACCGTCAGCGACGAGGTGCTGGACGAAGGTCTGGCGCTGCTGAAGCAGGCCTTCGACGCCGCGTCGGCCTGAAAGCCTGACACAAGCGCCCAGACGAGCGCATGAAGGGCGGGGCCCCGTCGGGGCCTGCCCGCCAGCAAGCTCAGGCGCTTGCAGCCGCCAGTTCAGGCTCGGGCTCGGCCGCGAGGTTTGTGGCGAACTCATCCTCGTCGAGCGCCGAGAGCCACGCACCCGGCACGTCTTCCTGGCCGTCCATGGAGGCGTCGAGCAGATCGCCGTCGGGCACCTCGCCGAGCAGTTCGGTGAGGCGCCATTTGAGGCACTTGTGCAAGCGCAGCAGTTCGATCACCGACAGTTCGCCCATCACCGCCAGCATGTAGGCCGCGTCGGGCGCCAGCAGCGGGTCCTTGGGTTCGCGCGGCCGATCGTCGGCGAAGTCGATGCCGTGGTCGTCGGTCAACTGCGTCGAATTGGCACGCATGGTCGAGAGCAGCTCTTCGCGCTCGTCGGTACCCAGCAGGTACTTGAACGGCTTGAGCACGCCGGTCTCGATCAAGCGGCGGGTTGCGCCGCCCACCGCCAACGCCAGCGCCTTCAAGTCATCGACGCTGTTGCCCGGGCTGCTGTGGCACAGCAGCATCAGCATGCGCATGTCGCGCGAGACGTTGCGGCGCGGCGCGTCGATGTCGCCAAGCGCCTCGAAGCCACAGGCCCGCTTGAACGACTCCAGCAGCCCGCCGTCGCTGGCCACCTCCTTGTGGAAGTCGCGCACGATCATCTCGCTGGAGATATCCTCCCAGGGCGACAGCATCTCGCTGTAGTCCATCTTGCTGATGACCTTGTCGTCACGCCAGAACTCGTTGATCGGCGGCACGCCCTTGTAGTTCTTCAGGCGTATCACCTGGTTGTACAGCGACTCGGCAAAGTAGTCCCAGCGCCGCACGTAGCAGACCACGCTGATGTCGAAGCCCGCGCGCTCGAAACGCTGGAAGAAGGGGGCCGTACGCGCCTTCAGCGCCAGCCCCTCGTCGGTGATGAAGATCTGCTGGGCACCCGAGCGCTCGAACTCGCTCATGATCTCCTTGAACTCCAGCGCCTGCTCATCGAGCCCGGCCTTGATCGCATTGGCGATCGACGTGTGCCGGTGCGCCGATTTGCCGCGGCTGGTCGTCGGGAACAGCGTCTTGCAATCCGTCAACAGGCGTGTGCGCGCCTCGAACAGGGCGGCCTGGATGGTCGTCGTCCCCGTCTTGGGGGTGCCGATGTGTAGCAGCAGCTTGGGTTTCATCTGCGGTAAACCATGGTGAATAGAGAAGATGACAAGGCAACAAGTCGGTGCCCGTGAGGCATCGGCCAATCTAACACGCAGCACCCGGCGCGCCCGGCGGACACCCTTTGCACGACGCGCCATGGCGCCCCAAATCGGCGCACCGCCGTGGCCTCCGACACCGTTTTGAGCAATTTGCGGGCCGCGCCGCGCCGGCACGCCTGCCGGCCAGGCTGCTGCCCGCCCAGGCCCCGGACTCGCCCGCCGAGCCCGGGTTAGAGTCCCTCTCCTGATCTGTCGCGCGGCGCCCTGCCGCCCGCCACCACCGAAGCACGCATCATGGACATCAAAATCTCCCCCCTCGCCGCCCTCAACGACCCCAGCCTGCTGAAGACCGACGCGCTGATCGGCGGCGAGTGGGTGGCGGGTGACAGCCGCTTTGAAGTCACCGACCCCGCCACCGGACTGAAGCTCGCCGAGGTGGCCAACCTCGGTGCCGCCGAGGCCGAGAACGCGGTCGCCGCGGCCCAGAAGGCCTGGGGCCCGTGGCGCGGCAAGACCGCCAAGGAGCGCGGCGCCATCCTGATGAAGTGGTTCCAGCTGCTGCACCAGCATGCCGACGACCTGGCCCGCATCATGACGGCCGAACAGGGCAAGCCGCTGGCCGAGGCCAAGGGCGAGGTGGCCTACGGCGCCAGCTTCATCGAGTGGTTCGCCGAGGAGGCCCGGCGGATCTACGGCGAGAGCATCCCCACCACCGACAACAACAAGCGCTACCTGGTGATCAAGCAGCCGGTCGGCGTCTGCGCCGCGATCACGCCGTGGAACTTCCCCATCGCGATGATCACCCGCAAGGTGGCGCCCGCGCTGGCGGCGGGCTGCCCGGTCGTCATCAAGCCGGCCGAGCAGACGCCGCTCTCCGCGCTCGCGGTGGCCGAGCTGGCGCAGCGCGCCGGCATGCCGGCCGGCGTGCTGAACATCGTCACCGCCGACGCCGAGCAATCGATCGCCGTCGGCCAGGTGCTGTGCAGCAGCGACGTGGTGCGCCACCTCTCGTTCACCGGCTCCACCGAGGTCGGCCGCATCCTGGCCAGGCAGTGCGCGCCCACCGTCAAGAAGCTCTCGCTGGAGCTCGGCGGCAACGCGCCCTTCATCGTCTTCGACGACGCCGACCTGGACAGCGCCGTCGAGGGCGCGATGGCCAGCAAGTACCGCAACGCCGGCCAGACCTGCGTCTGCGCCAACCGCTTCTATGCGCAAGCCGGCATCTACGAGGCCTTCGTCGCCAAGCTGGCCGAGAAGGCCGCCGCAATGAAGGTGGGCAACGGCTTCGAGGCCGGCGTCAGCGTCGGCCCGCTGATCGACGGGCAAGCCCTTGCCAAGGTCGAGGCCCACGTGGCGGACGCGGTGGCGCTGGGGGCCACGGTGGTCACCGGCGGCAGCCGCGCCACCGGCCTGGGCGGCGAGCACTACTTCACCCCGACCGTGCTGGCCAACGTGACGCCGGCCATGCTGTGCTCGCGCGAGGAGACCTTCGGCCCGGTGGCGCCGGTGATACGCTTCGACGACGAGGCCGAGGCGATTACGCTGGCCAACGCCACCGAGTTCGGCCTCGCGAGCTATTTCTACAGCCGCGACGTCGGCCGCATCTTCCGCGTCGGCGAGGCGCTGGAGTACGGCATGGTGGGCATCAACACCGGCTTGATCTCGACCGCCGAGGTGCCGTTCGGCGGCGTCAAGCAGTCCGGCCTGGGCCGCGAAGGCGGGCGGCAAGGGATGGACGACTACGTCGAGACCAAGTACCTGTGCCTGGGCGACATCCAGAAGTGAGCCGGCGCGCCGGCGCCGCGCTGCTCTCGCTGCTGCTGCTTTGGGCGGGGCCGGCGGCCGCCGGGCCGCTGGCGGTGCGCGCGCCGGACGGCAGCGACTGGCGCGTCAACGAAGACGACGACACCCGGCTCGAGCGCCACACCGCCGACGGCAAGCTCGACGCGCGCTTCGGCAAGGGCGGCTGGGTCGGCTACACGCTGGGCCACGCCGACGCCGGCACGGTCGCGCTGCGGGTGGAGGCCTCGGGCCGCATCTGGGTGGCCGGCACCTCCTCGGCCTCCGGTACTCCCGGCCCGGTGGTGATGCGCTTCCTGCCCGACGGCACGGTGGACAACACCTGGGGCGCCGGCGGCCGCGACAGCGCAGCGCCCCCCGGCCAGCGGCTGGTGGTGGTCGACCTGCTGCCCATGCCCGACGGCTCGGTCTGGCTGGCCGGCAATGCCCTCGCCTCGCCCGGTGGCCAGCACGCCGCGGTGTGGCGGCTGAAGCCCGATGGTTCGCTGGACTTCAAGTTCGGCGCCGGGGGCCTGTGGCAGCGGCCGGGCCGCGAGCGCAGCCACGCCATCGGCCTGGCCGAAGCGCCCGACGGCAGCGTGGCGCTCGGGCTGCAGGCACCCGAAGGCGACCAGACGCTGCGCGAGATCTACCTGCTGCCGCCCGGCGGCGCCTCACCGCAGGCCGGCGAGCGAATCGTGCTGGACGACGATGACGACGAGGAGAGCTACCTCGAGTGGAGCGGCTCGGGATGGCGCTGGGACAGCGGCGACCCCGTGGCGGGCGTGTCCGGGCTGGCGCAGGCCGCCGCCCAGCCGGCTGCCGACGAAGCCGCCAGCGGCGCCGCCGATCCGGGCCACGGCGGCTTCAACCCCTTTGGCGCGGCCAGCGCGCCGCCGCCGGTGGAAATGCCGGCCGAGGAGCGCCCCTGGGGCTTGATGCTGGGCGGCGGCGCCGCCGTGCTGGCGCTGCTGGGCCTGTGGGGCTGGCGGGCGCGCTCGGAGCGCAAGCCTCGCGGCTGAAAGACCGGGCCCGGGATCGCGGCGCGGCGCGCCCGCGCGCCCCTTCAAGCCTCGTCGTTGGCGGCCGCGGCACCGCCCAGCAGCCGGCCGACGCCGCTGCTGCTGGCCTGGGCCACTGCATGCTGCAGCAGCGCCTGCGCCTCCTTGCCGTGCGCCGGGTACTGGCCGACGCCGATGCGGGCGCCCACCGGCACGTCCTGCCCCGCCACCTTGAAAGGCTGGCTGACCGACTGCAGCAGCTTGCGCGCGACACGCTCGCCGTCGTCCTGCGACTCTATCCAGGCCAGCAGCACCGCGAACATGTCGGTGCCCAGCGAGGCCACCACGTCGCTCGCGCGCAGCGAGGCGCGCAGGCGCACCGCGGCCTTGCGGCGCAGCACGTTGGCGGACTCGGCGCCGAGCGAGACCTCGACGGCCCGGAAGCCGTCGAGCTGCAGCACGATCAGCGCCATCGCCGCCGGCTCGCGCTCGCGCAGCGCCAGCAGGTGGCTCATGTGCTCGAGCAGCTGGTTGTGGTTGGGCAGGCCGGTGGTCAGGTCGATGCTGTAGGCGCGCTTGGCGGCGTCGTCGAGCCGCTTGCGCTCTATGGCCAGGCGCAGCACGCGGCCGATCTGCTCGGGCGAGCTCTCGCGCATCGAGACCACGTCGCGCACGCCCATCTGCAGCAGCCGCAGGCACATCGCCGCGGTCGGCTCGGGGCCGACCACCACCAGCGCCGAGGCCAGCACGGCGACCGGCAGGCCGGGCCAGCCGAGCAGCTTGTCGATGCCGCCGGCGGCCTTGAGATCGATCAGCATCGCGTCGCAGGCCAGCGCCCCCTGCTGGGCCGCGAGCTGGTCCAACGAGGTGCAGGTGCGCATCACAAAGGGGCCGAAAGCCGAGGTGAGCAGATCGGGCGGGCTGGGGTGCAGGCAAAGCAGTTGGAAAGGCGAGGACATGGCACTGGGGTGTCTGAGGCGTGCGCCGATGTTGCACGATACGTGCACAGGCCGACATCCCTGCCAGCCCTTGGTTTGCCATGCTTTGTCGCGGCCCCGCCACCGGGGCGCAGGCCGTCCGCCAGCGTCAGTGCGCCTCGTCCCAGTTGGCACCCACGCCGACCTCGGCCAGCAGCGGCACCGCGAGCTGCGCCACGCCGGCCATCAGGCGCGGCACGGCTTCGCGGGCCCAGTCCAGCTCGGCGTCGGGCACCTCGAAGACCAGTTCGTCGTGCACCTGCATCACCATGCGGGTGGCGCGCTGCCCGGTGTCCAGCTCGGCCTGCACGGCGATCATCGCCAGCTTGATCAGGTCGGCCGCCGTGCCCTGCATCGGCGCGTTGATGGCCTGGCGCTCGGCGCCCGAGCGGCGCGGGCCGTTGCCGCCCTTGATCTCCGGCAGCCAGAGCCGCCGGCCGAAGACCGTCTCCACATAGCCCAGCTCGGCGGCACTGCGCTTGGTCTCGTCCATGTAGCGGCGCACGCCGGCGAAGCGCTCGAAGTAGCGGTCGATGTAGTTGCGCGCCGCCTTCTGGTCTATGCCCAGGCTCTGCGCCAGGCCGAACGCCCCCATGCCGTAGATCAGCCCGAAGTTGATGGTCTTGGCGTAGCGCCGCTGCTCGCTGGTGACGGCCTCGGGCGCGATGCCGAAGACCTCGGAGGCCGTCGCCCGGTGCACGTCCAGCCCCTCGGCGAAGGCCCGCGTCAGGCCCGGGTCGCCGCTGATGTGGGCCATGATGCGCAGCTCGATCTGCGAGTAGTCGGCGCTGACGATGTGGTGCCCAGCCGGCGCGACGAAGGCCTCGCGCACGCGCCGGCCCTCGGCCGTGCGGATGGGGATGTTCTGCAGGTTGGGGTCGTTGCTGGAGAGCCGGCCGGTGACCGCCACCGCCTGCGCGTAGTTGGTGTGCACGCGGCCGGTCGCCGGGTTGACCATCAGCGGCAGCTTGTCGGTGTAGGTGCCCTTCAGCTTCGCTAGGCTGCGGTTCTCCAGCAGCTTGGCCGGCAGCGGGTAGTCGGCCGCCAACTCCTGCAGCACCTCTTCGTCGGTGGAGGGTGCGCCGCTGGCGGTCTTCTTCTTGACCGGCAGGCCGAGCTTGTTGAACAGGATCTCGCCGATCTGCTTGGGGCTGCCGAGGTTGAAGGGCTGGCCGGCCAGCTCGTAGGCCTCGCGCTCCAGCGCCATCATGCGTTCGGCCAGCGCGTGGCTCTGCGCCGCGAGCCGCGCGCTGTCGATCAGCACGCCGTTGCGCTCGATGCGCGCGATGACCGCCACCACCGGCATCTCGATGCGCCGGTAGACCTCCAGCAGCTTGGGGTCGGCCTCGATCTGCGGCCACAGCGCCTGGTGCACCTGCAGGCACATCTCGCTGTCTTCGCCGCTGTAGGTGGTGGCGCGCTCGACGTCGACCTGCGAGAACGGGATCTGGTTGGCGCCCTTGCCGCAGAGGTCTTCGTAGCTCAGGCCCTTGCGGCCCACGTGGCGCTCGGCCAGGCTCTCCAGGCTGTGCGGCTTGTGGGCCTCGATCACGTAGCTCTGCAGCATGGTGTCGTGCGCGAAGCCCTTGGCGGCGATGTCGTAGTTCGCCAGCACGTGCAGGTCGTACTTGATGTTCTGGCCGACCTTGGCGGCGGCCGGGTTCTCGAGCCAGGGCTTGAGCTTGTCGAGCACGAAGGTCAGCGGCAGCTGGTCGGGCGCGCCCGGGCCGTCGTGGGCCACCGGCACATAGGCGGCGCGGCCGGGCTCCACCGCGAACGAGATGCCGACGATGCGGGCGCGGATGGCGTCCAGCGAGTCGGTCTCGGTGTCCACCGCGCTGAGCGGCGCGGCCTGCAGCAGCGCTAACCAGTGGTCCAGCCGCTCTTCGGTGGTGATGGTCTCGTACTCGCGCACCAGGCCCGCCAGCGCCGCCGCGGCGTCTTCGTCGAAGAGCTTGGTGGCCGGCGCGTCGGCCGCGGGCGCACCGGCCAGCTCGGCCTCCAGCTCCTTGCGCATGCTGCGAAAACCGTAGCGCTGGTAGAAGGCCAGCAGGCCTTCGGCGTCGGGCTCGCGCAGGCCCAGCGTCTCCATCGAAGGCCACTGCTCGATGTGCCCGGCCAGGTCGCAGTCGGTGACCACCGTGATCAGCTTGCGGCCCATCGGCAGCCAGTCCAGCGCCTTGCGCAGGTTCTCGCCGGCCACGCCCTTGATGCTGCCGGCGGCGGCCACCACGCCGTCCAGCGAACCGTATTCGGCGATCCACTTGGCCGCCGTCTTGGGGCCTACCTTCTCGACACCCGGCACGTTGTCCACCGTGTCGCCGATGAGGGTCAGGTAGTCGATGATGCGGTTGGGCGGCACGCCGAACTTGGCCTTCACGCCCTCGATGTCCAGCGTCTCGCCGCTCATCGTATTGATCAAGGTGACGTGCTCGTTGACGAGCTGCGCCAGGTCCTTGTCGCCGGTCGAGACCACGACCTTGTAGCCCTTCTCCTTGGCCACGCAGGCCAGCGTGCCGATGGCGTCGTCGGCCTCGATGCCGGGCACCTCCAGGATGGGCCAGCCCAGCAGCTTCACCACCTCGTGGATGGGCTCGATCTGCAGCCGCAGGTCGTCGGGCATGGGCGCGCGGTTGGCCTTGTACTCGGCATACCACTCGTCGCGGAAGGTGTTGCCCTTGGCGTCGAAAACGCACACCGCGTGCTGCGCGCCGATCTGCTCGCGCAGCTTCTTCATCATCGCCACCATGCCGTGCAGCGCGCCGGTGGGCACGCCCTCGGGGCCGCGCAGGTCGGGCAGCGCGTGGTAGGCGCGGTAGAGGTAGCTGGAGCCGTCCACCAGCAGCAGGATGGGCGTGTCGGCCGAGGGCGCCGCGGCGGCAGGCGCGGCAGCCGGCGTGGTCTCGAGGGGGGTATCCGGCGTGGGGAGGGGCGAGGTCGTCGTCATGGCGGCATTCTCGCGCGCCGCCACGCGAGGCGCAGCTTGCCCTGCGCCACGAGGGGGTCGGGCCCGCTTCCGTAGAATCCCTGCCATGAACCGCACTTCGATCGCCCTCGCAGCCTGTCTGCTGGCCGTGTCTGCCCACCAGGCGGGGGCGCAAGTGCCGCCGCCGCCCGCGCTCGCCACCTTGCCGGCCCCCGCGCCGCGGGCCAAGGCACCGGCGACCGCACCCGCGAGTGCTGAAGCCCTGCAGGAAGCTCCCGAGGCGCGGCCACGCACGCCGGAACCCCAGGTGCTGCGCGAGGTGACCGAGGACGACAAGATCCGCATCGAGGAGCTGCGCGTGCGCGGCCAGACCCGCAAGATCACCGTGCAGCCCAAGGTGGCCGGCATGTCGGCCTACGACATCCTGCCTTCGGAGCCCGGCCGCGACCCCGCGCAGGACCCGAAGGCGGGCCAGCGCGTGTGGTGGTCGCTCAGCTTCTGAGCGGCCAGCCTGTACACAGCACCGATGGCGGTCTATACCGAAGTCTCCCTGGACGAAGCCCGGCGATTCGTGCTGCAGCTCGGCCTGGGCGAGCTGCTGGCGCTGAAGCCCGTCGCCAGCGGCATCGAGAACACCAACTATTTCGTCACCACCGCCGACGGCGAGTGGGTGCTGACGCTGTTCGAGCGCCTGGGCTTCGAGCAACTGCCCTTCTACCTGCAGTTGATGCGGCACCTGGCACGCCACGGCCTGCCGGTGCCCGAGCCGCGCGCCGACGCGGCCGGCGAGATCCTGCACCGCGTGGCCGGCAAGCCCGCGGCGCTGGTCGACCGGCTGCGCGGCGAGCACCTCGACGCGCCCGACCTGCACCACTGCGAGCAGCTCGGCGCCACGCTGGCCCGGCTGCACGACGCCGTGGCCGACTTCCCGCTGGCCCAGCCCAACCTGCGCGGCCTGGCCTGGTGGGAAGACACGGCGCTGCTGGTGCGGCCGCACCTGGGCTCCGAGCAGGCCCAGCTGCTGGACGGCGAGATGGCCTTCCAGCGCCAGCTCGCCGCCTCGCCGCTCTACGCCAGCCTGCCGCGCGGCGCGGTGCACGCCGACCTGTTCCGCGACAACGCGATGTTCGAGGGCCTGCCCGGCCGCGAGCGCCTGAGCGGCGTGTTCGACTTCTACTTCGCCGGGGTGGATACGTTCGGCTTCGACCTCGCGGTGGTGCTGAACGACTGGTGCATAGACCTCGACTCCGGCCGCGTCGATACCGCCCGGGCCGACGCCCTGGTGGCCGCCTACCGCCTGGCCGAGCGGGTCGCCAGCCCCGACCACCGCCTGCACGACGGCGCCGAGCTGCGCCTGCTGCCGGCCTTGCGGCGCTCGGCCGCGCTGCGCTTCTGGCTGTCCCGCCTGGCCGATTGGCACCTGCCGCGCGACGCGGCGCTGCTGACGCCCAAGGATCCTCAACACTTCGAACGGGTGCTGCGCGATTGCATCGCCAACCCGTGGCACCCGCAGCCCTGAACGGCGCGGCGAGACAGCTGATCAAGACCTCATGGGACTAAAACTGCAAGTGGTGGCGCCGGCCCAGGGGCTGCGCTGGGTCGGCCTGGGCTTTCGCGAATTTTTGCGCCGGCCGCTGCCCTACACCGGCCTCTTCGTCGCCTTCATGTTCGGCGCGCTGCTGATGACGCTGCTGCCGTGGATAGGCGGCCTGCTGCTGCTGATGGCCGTGCCGCTGCTGAGCCTGGCCTTCATGATGGCCGCCCACGGCGCGCAACGCGGCGAGCCGGCCCATCCGGGGGTGTATGTCACGCCCTGGCGCAAGACGCAGAGCCCCGCCCAGCGCCGCTCGCTGCTGGTGCTGTGCTTCGCCTACGCGGCTGCCAGCTCGGCGGTGTTCGCGCTCGGCCGCTGGGTCGATGGCGGGGCGACCGACGCGATGCTGATCGCCGCCTCCACCGGCTCGGCCACCGCCGAGGAGCTTGCCAAGCTCGCCTCCGCACCCGGTGTCTTCGAGGGCGCGCTGGTGCGCACGCTGCTGACTGCGCTGCTGAGCATCCCGTTCTGGCACGCCCCTGCCCTGGTCTTCTGGGGCGGCCAGGGCCCGGCCCAGGCCATGTTCTCCAGCGCGCTGGCGCTGTGGCGCGCCAAGGGCGCCTTCCTGCTCTATTCGCTGGGCTGGACCGCGGCGCTGATGCTCAGCAGCGTGATCGTGATCCTGCTGACGGGCGTGCTGGGCGCCGGCCCGCTCGCCGGCTTCCTGCTGATGCCGATCGCGCTGATGTTCACGACGGCGTTCTACGTCTCGCTGTACTTCAGCTTCACGGATTGTTTCGGCGTGCCCGACTGAGCCGTATCAGTCCACCGGCGTCAGCTTCGCCACCGACAGCGCCAGCCACTTCGCGCCATGGCGGCCGAAGTTGATCTGCGCCCGCGCGTCTTCCCCCGCGCCCTCCAGCGTCAGCACCACGCCCTCGCCGAACTTGTTGTGGAACACGCTCTGGCCGACGCGCAGGCCGTGGCCGGCCGCCTTGGCCGCGGCGGCCAGCATCTGGGCCGGCACCGGCGGTGGCGCGGGCGCTTGCCAGCCGGTCTGGCGGCCGGCGCCCACCATGCCGCCCGGGCCGCTGCCGCGCTGCCAGGCAGCCTGGTAGTCGCGTGCATAGCCTGAGCCGAAGCCCTGGTTGCGCGGGCTCAGCCACTTCAAGGCATTCTCTGGGAGCTCTTCGAGGAAGCGGCTCTTGACGTTGTAGCGCGTCTGGCCGTGCAGCATGCGGGTCTGGCTGAAGCTCAGGTACAGCCGCTCGCGAGCCCGGGTGATGGCCACGTACATCAGCCGGCGCTCTTCTTCCAGCCCATCGGCGTCAGCGGCCGAATTCTCGTGCGGGAACAGACCCTCCTCCAGGCCGGTGATGAAGACGCAGTCGAACTCCAGGCCCTTGGCGCTGTGCACCGTCATCAGCTGGATCGCGTCCTGGCCGGCATGCGCCTGGTTGTCGCCGGCCTCCAGCGCGGCGTGCGTCAGGAAGGCCGCCAGCGGCGACATGATCTCGCCGGTCTCGGCGTCGGGCGTCTGGTCGGTCGCGGCGACCGCATTGGGCAGGCCCTGCGCGATGGCGCCGGGGCCATGTTCGTCCACCGGCAGTCCGACGGCGTCCTTGCCGAAGCCCTCCTGTGTCACGAAAGCCTCGGCGGCGTTGACCAGCTCTTCCAGGTTCTCGATCCGGTCGGCGCCCTCTTTTTCGGTCCGGTAGAAGTCGATCAGCCCGCTGGCGTGCAGCATGTGCTCGATGATCTCGCGCAGCGTCAGCCCGTGCGTCGCGTTGCGCATCGAATCGACCAGCGCGTTGAAGGCCACCAGGTTGACGCCGCCCTTGCCCGGCACCGCCGCCACGCTCTGCCACAGGCTGCGGCCGGTGGCCCGCGCCGAGTCCTGCAGTTGCTCCAGCGTGCGTGCGCCGATGCCGCGGGTCGGGAAGTTGACGACGCGCAGGTAGCTGGTGTCGTCGTTGGCGTTTTCGATCAGGCGCAGGTAGGCCAGCGCGTGCTTGACCTCGGCCCGCTCGAAGAAGCGCAGGCCGCCATAGACGCGGTAGGGGATGCCGGCATTGAACAGCGCCGACTCGATCACCCGCGACTGCGCGTTGCTGCGGTAGAGCACCGCGATCTGCATGCGCGGCGTGCCGGCGCGGTGCAGCTGCTGCGCCTCCTCGAGCAGCCACTGCGCCTCGTTGAAGTCGCTGGCCGACTCCTGCACCCGCACCGGCTCGCCCGGTCCCGCCTCGGTGCTGAGGTTCTTGCCCAGGCGGTGGGTGTTGCGGCTGATAAGCTGGTTGGCGCTGTCGAGGATGTTGCCGAAGCTGCGGTAGTTGCGCTCCAGCTTGATGATCTTGTCGACCCGGAACTCGCGCTCGAAGTCGGCCATGTTGCCCACCCGCGCGCCGCGGAAGGCGTAGATGCTCTGGTCGTCGTCGCCCACCGCGAAGATCGCGCTCTGCGGCCCGGCGAACATCTTCAGCCAGGCGTACTGCAGCTTGTTGGTGTCCTGGAACTCGTCGACCAGGATGTGGCGGAAGCGGTGCTGGTAGTGCTCGCGCAGCGCCGCGTTGTCGCGCATCAGCTCGTAGCTGCGCAGCATCAGCTCGGCGAAGTCGACCACGCCCTCGCGCTGGCACTGATCTTCATACGCCTGGTAGACGTTGACCATCGTCTGCGTCTGCCCGTCGCGGATCTCCACGTCTTGCGGGCGCAGCGCGTCTTCCTTGCTGTGCGCGATGAACCAGCTCACCTGCTTGGGCACGAAGCGCTCTTCGTCGAGGTTCATCGCCTTGATCACCCGCTTGACGGCCGACAGCGTGTCGCCGCTGTCGAGGATCTGGAAACTCTGCGGCAGCGCCGCCTGCTTCCAGTGCGCGCGCAGGAAGCGGTTGCACAGGCCGTGGAAGGTGCCTATCCACATGCCGCGCACGTTCACCGGCAGCATCGCCCCGAGACGCGTCTGCATCTCCTTGGCGGCCTTGTTGGTGAAAGTCACGGCCATCAGCCCGCCGGGCGAGACCTGGCCGGTCTGCAGCAGCCACGCGATGCGGGTGGTCAACACCCTCGTCTTGCCGGATCCCGCGCCTGCCAGGATCAATGACGGCTGCGCAGGCAGGGTGACGGCCTCGAGCTGCTCAGGGTTCAGGCCGCGCAGCAAGGCGCTGTCATCGAAGCGCGCAGCGGCGTCATCGGGGTCTTGGGGATCCGGGAAGTGCATGGCGGCATTCTAGAGATCGGTCCTTTCAGGGGGTGGCACGGGGGTTGGAGATTGATTGGAGTATGGAGAGGCCGCTGCCGGGTGCCCTGCCTGCGCCCTGTTGGCGGCGCTGAGGATCGCAAGGGGGCCGGCCGGCGCGCGAAGCGCGCATCAACAACTGACTCGGCGCCATCGATCGAAGCGATCGCAGCGAGCGAAGAGGAGTCGGCGACGCGGCCGGCCCCCTTGCGATCCGAAGGCAGTCCGAGCGCAGCGAGGACCGCCGCCACCAGGGCGCAGGCAGGGCACCCGGCAGCGGCTCACTCGCTCGCTCCAAGAACCACCGCACACAGCGCCCCCCCCGCCGCTCAGCCCGCCTCTCGAACAGCCAGCCGCTCCAACGCATCACCCAGCTGATCCACGTCCGCCAAGGTATGCGCCGCCGACAGCGCAATCCGCAACCGCGCCGTTCCCGCAGGCACCGTCGGCGGGCGGATGGCGGGCACCCACAACCCCTGCTCCCGCAAGCCCGTCATCACCGCCAGCGCTTCGGCGTTGCCGCCGATGATCAGCGGCTGGATGGGCGTGGGCGAAGGCATCAGGGACCAGCCGGCAGCACGGATCGCCGGGCTGGCTTCGGGCGAGAGGCGTTCGCGCAGGCGGGCGATCAGCTGCGCGAGGCGCTCGCGGCGCCACTCCTGCTGCTCGACGCAGACCAGGCTGGCGCGCAGTGCCTCGGCGAGCAGCGCGGGGGCGGCGGTGGCGAAGGTGTAGCTGCGGGTCTTTTGCAGCAGCCATTCGATCAGCGTGTCGGGCCCGGCGACGAAGGCGCCGGCGACGCCCAGGGCCTTGCCGAGGGTGGCCATGTAGATCACGCGGCTGGACATCTGCTCGCCGATGAGCCCCGCCGCCGCCAGCGCGCCGCGGCCTTGGGGGCCGAGCACGCCGAATCCGTGCGCGTCGTCGAGCAGCAGCAGCGCGTCATGCTGCTCGCACAAGGCCAGCAGCGCGGGGATGTCGGCCACGTCGCCGTCCATGCTGAAGACGGCGTCGCTGATCACCAGCTTGCGCGGCGCGCCGCTGCTCTCGAGCTGGTCGGCCAGCGCGGCCAGGCGGGCATGCTCGAAGCGGTGGATGCGGGCGCGCGAGAGGCGGGCGCCGTCGATCAGGCAGGCGTGGTTGAGCGAGTCGGAGAAGAGCGCGTCGCCCTCGCCCACCAGCGCCGGGATGATGCTGGCGTTGGTCGCGAAGCCGGCATAGAAGTAGAGCGCGCGCGGCAACTGCACGAAGGCGGCCAGCTCGGCCTCGAGCTGCGCATTGGCCAGGCTGTAGCCGCTGACCATGGGCGACGCCCCCGAGCCTATGCCGTAGCGCCGGGCGCCGGCAATGGCCGCCTCGACCAGCGCGGGCTCGCCGGACAAGCCCAGGTAGTCGTTGCTGCAAAAGGCCAGCAGCGACTCGCCGTCCACCTGCAGCCGCGCGCCACCCTCGGGCACCACGGTGCGGCGCACGCGCAGCAGGCTGGCATCCCTCAGCTCGGCGAGCTTGTGCGTGAATTCGTCGGTCCAGCTCATCTCTGCTCCCGGGGCAGTTGCAGCGCGATGTTGCGCGGGTCGGGCGCGGCGGCGTGGGCGATGTCGCCCAGCAGCGGCGCCTGCAGGTGGCTCTGCAGGTAGGCCAGGTTTTCGTCGGCGCAGGCCATGGCCGGGTCGATGCGGTTCGCCACCCAGCCGGCCAGAGCCAAGCCGCTGGCGCGGATGGCGGCGGCGCTGAGCAGCGCGTGGTTCAGGCAGCCCAGACGCAGGCCCACCACCAGCACCACCGGCAGCGCCAGCGCCTTCGCCAGGTCGGCCATGGTGTGGTCTTCGTCGATGGGCACCAGCCAGCCGCCGGCGCCCTCCACCACCACCGCATCGGCCTGGGCCTGCAGCGCCTCGAAGCAGCGCTGCAGCTCGGCGATGGCGATGGGCACGCCGGCGTGGCGCGCCGCCAGGTGGGGCGACAAGGGCTCGGGCAGCAGCACCGGGTTGGCCAGCCCGGGGGCCACCTGCAGGGTCGATGCGGCGCGCAGCGCCAGCACGTCTTCGTTGGCCCAGCCCTCGCCGTCGCGCACCAGGCCGCCGGCCGCCACCGGCTTCATGCCGACGACGCACGCGTGGCGCTTCGCCAGCGTGTGCAGCAGGGCGGCGCTGACGAGGGTCTTGCCGACGCCCGTGTCGGTGCCGGTCACGAAGTAGCTCTCCGGTGGCTGCAGCAGCCGGGCTTCAGACGCCATCGGCCGCCCCCCCGAAGCCGGGCACGGGCAGGCCCGGCGTCTCCTCGGCCAGCGTGGCCTGCAGCGCTGCCAGCGCACCGTCGGCCAGGTGCTGCCCTTCGGCCTCGTCGATCAGGTAGGGCGGCATCACGTACAGCGTGTGGCCTATGGGCCGCAGCAGCACGCCGCGGTCCAGCGCATGGCGGGCGTAGCGCCGCGCAAAGTCGGGCAGGCTGCTGCGCACGTCCCAGGCCCAGATCATGCCGAGCCGGCGGGCGTGGGCCACGCGCGGGTGGCTGTGCAGCGCGGCGAGCTGGGCGTGCAGCCGCTCGCCGGTGGCGCGGTTGCGCTCCAGCAGTGCCTCGCGCTCGAAGAGCTCCAGCGTCGCCAGCGCGGCGCGGCAGGCCAGCGGGTTGCCGGTGTAGGAGTGCGAGTGGAGGAAGCCGCGCGCCACCTCGTCGTCGTAGAAGGCCTGGTAGACGGTGTCGGTGGTGAGCACCGCGGAGAGCGGCAGCATGCCGCCGGTCAGCCCCTTGGAGAGGCAGATGAAGTCGGGCCGGATGCCGGCCTGGCTGTGCGCAAACATCGAGCCGGTGCGGCCGAAGCCGGTCGCGATCTCGTCGACCACCAGGTGCACCTCGTACTGGCTGCACAGCGCGCGCACGCGGCGCAGGTACTGCGGGTCGTGCATCGCCATGCCGGTGGCGCACTGCACCAGCGGCTCGACGATCAGCGCGGCCGTCTCGCCGTGGTGCTCGGCCAGCCAGGCGGCCAGCGCATCGGCCGCGCGGTCGGCCACCGCGGCGGCGGTCTCGCCGGGTGCCGCCGCGCGTGCGTCGGGGCTGGGCACGGTGGCGGCCAGCCGCACCAGCGGCGCGTAGGCCTCGCGGAAGAGCGCGATGTCGGTCACCGCCAGCGCACCCACGGTCTCGCCGTGGTAGCCGCCGGCCACGCCGACGAAGCGGCATTTCTGCGGCCGGCCCGCGTTGCGCCAGTAGTGCGCGCTCATCTTGAGTGCGATCTCGGTGGCCGAGGCGCCGTCGCTGCCGTAGAAGGCATGGCCCAGGCCGGTCAGCGCGGCCAGCTTCTCGGAGAGCGCCACCACCGGCGCGTGGGTGAAGCCGGCCAGCATCACGTGGTCGAGCTGCTGCAGCTGGTCCACCAGCGCGGCGCGCAGGTGCGGGTGGTTGTGGCCGAAGAGGTTGACCCACCAGGAGCTGATGCCGTCGAGATAGCGCCGGCCCTCGAAGTCGTGCAGCCACAGCCCCTCGGCACGCGCGATCGGTATCAGCGGCTGTGGCAGTTCGGCGCGGTCGTGCAGCTTCATCTGCGTGCACGGGTGCCACACGGCGGCCAGGCTGCGCTGGCGCCAGGCCTGGTTGGGCGAGGTCTCAGGCATGCCGCTCAACACTCCAGGTTGTCGATCAGGCGCGTTTGGCCTAGCCTTGCGGCGCCCAAGGCGACCAGCGGCTCGTTGCCCAGGCGCTGCGCGGGCGTGGGCAGCAGCAGGTCGCTCTGGCGGCGCAGCGTCAGGTAGTCGGGCGCCCAGCCGCGGTCGCGCAACTGATCGGCGGCCGCCTGCTCCAGCTCGGCCAGGCTCAGCGTGGCTTCGCGGCCGGCCGCGGCGAGCTGCTTCAGCACGCGCGAGAGGGCCACGGCCTCGGCGCGCTCGGGCGCCTGCAGGTAGCAGTTGCGCGACGACAGCGCCAGCCCGTCGTCGGCCCGCACCGTGGCCGCGCCCACCACCTCCACCGGCAGCGCGAACTGGCGTGCCATCGCCTTCAGCACCTTGAGCTGCTGGTAGTCCTTCTGGCCGAACACGGCCACCGCCGGCTGCACGCACTGGAACAGCTTCATCACCACGGTGCACACGCCCGTGAAGAAGCCCGGCCGGAATTCGCCCTCCAGGATGTCGGCCAGCCCGGCCGGCGGCGCCACCTTGAAGGCCTGCGGCTCGGGGTAGAGCTCGGCTTCGTCGGGCGCGAACACCAGCTCGCAGCCGGCGCCGGTCAGCAGCTCCACGTCGCGCGCCAGCGTGCGCGGGTAGCGGTCGAAGTCTTCGTGCGGCAGGAACTGCAGCCGGTTCACGAAGACGCTCGCCACCACCGGGCCGCCGCGCGCCTTGGCGTCGCGCACCAGTGAAAGATGGCCTTCGTGCAGATTGCCCATGGTGGGCACGAAGGCCGTGCGGGCCTGGCCGGCCAGCACCCGGCGCAGCTCGGCGATGGTGTGGATGACTTGCATGCGGATCTCCTTGTCGTTCTTCTCGCAGGCGTCAATCAATAACCGTGCTGGCTCTCGTCGGGGAAGCGGCCGGCCTTCACGTCGGCCACGTAGCGCGCCACCGCCTGCGCGATCGACAGGCCGGGGGCCGCGGCGTCGCTGCCGGGCTCGCGGGTGAAGTCGCGCACGAAGCGCGGGCGCTTGCCGGCGGTCAGGCCCAGCATGTCGTGCAGCACCAGCACCTGGCCCGCGCAGCCGGCGCCCGCGCCTATGCCTATCGTCATCAAGCCCGGCAACTCGGTGCTGATCTGCCGCGCCAGCGCCGAAGGCACCAGCTCCAGCACCATCATCGCCGCCCCCGCCTGCACCAGCGCGGCCGAGTCGGCCCGCAGCACCGCGGCGGCCGCGTCGTCGCGACCCTGCACACGGTAGCCGCCCAGCGCATGCACCTTTTGCGGCGTCAGCCCCAGGTGGGCGCAGACGGGGATGCCGCGCTCGACCAGGAAGTGCACGATCTCGGTCGTATAGCCGCCGCCCTCCAGCTTGACCATCTGCGCCCCCGCGCGCATCAGCTCCACCGAGGCCGCCAGCGCCTGCGCCGGGCCGGCTTCGTAGGCGCCGAACGGCAGGTCGGCGATCAGGAAGGCGGCCCGCTTGCCGCGCGCCACGCAGCGCGTGTGGTAGGCCATCTGCTCCAGCGTCACCGGCAGCGTGCTGGTCTCGCCCTGGATCACGTTGCCCAGCGAGTCGCCCACCAGCAGCACGTCGATGCCGGCGTCGTCGATCAGCCGCGCGAAGGTCGCGTCGTAGGCCGTCAGCATCGTGATCTTTTCGCCGCGGGCGAGCTGCTCGCGCAGGCGCGGCAGGTTCAGCGGGGCACGGGCAGCCGGGGCCGCGCCGGCAGATTCGACCAGGTGAACGCTCATGTTCTGATCCAGCTAGGAGGTGAGG
>DATHWJ010000235.1:0-9306 GCA_035460745.1 Ideonella sp.
GCGGCGCCGTCCACCGCGGCCGGGCCGGCCGCCTTTGGCTCGCCGGCCAGCTCGGCCTGCGTGCGGCCGTCGCCCCAGTCGGAGGGCGTATCGACGCTGGCATAGGCGATGTAGACGATGCAGGCGGCAAAGACGGCGCCCACGCCCAGCAGCACCGGCCAGGGCACCGGGTTGGCGCGTTCCTCGGGCTCGGCGTTTTCGCGCCGGTGCTGCGCGGAGATGCCGGGGTCGGTGCGGGGATCGGTCATGGCGGGCTCACTCGTCGAGCAGGTGGCGTTGGGAGAGCAGGCGGGCGAAGTGCGTCGCGCGATGCTCAGCGGGCCGCGGAGGCGGGTGCCGGCGGCGGCTGCACCGCCGGGAAGCTGCGGTCCAGCGACTTCAGGTAGGCGACCAGGTCCAGCGCCTCTGGGCGCGCCACCACCACCTTGCCGAAGGGGGTCTGGCCCGGCGGCAGCGCCACCAGCACTTCGCCGGCGTCGGCCTGCGCCTTCAGCTCGAACAGGAAGGGGTAGCTCGGCATGATGCTGCCCGGCACGTAGGCGCGCGGCTGGTAGAGATGGCCCAGGTGCCAGGCCTCGCTGGGCTGGCGCACGCCGATGTTCATCAGGTCGGGGCCGGTGCGCATGGTGCCCAGCAGGTGCGGCGTGTCGTAGGCGTAGTCGCCGGCCACCGTGGCGCGGCCCCAGCCGCGCTGGAAGTCGGGCGCAAAGCTCTTGGCGCGCGGCTGCTGCGAGTGGCAGTAGACGCAGCCGTTGGCGATGTAGACCGCGCGGCCGCGGGCCTGCGCCGAGGTGTAGGGCTTGAGGCCGGGCGTGGCCTTCACGTCGCCCACCAGCAGGTAGGGCAGCACCACCAGCGCGCTGGTGGCCAGGCTCAGCATCAGCATGCCGCCGGCCAGCAGTTTGGTTTCGTCGTGCATGGCGTCTCCTCAGGCGCTGCGCAGCAGGGTGGCCCGGCCGGACAGGCCCTGGCGGGCCAGCACCAGCCAGAGAAAGTGGCCGATGAAGGCCAGGTGGCCGGCCACCATCAGCGAGCCGCCGACGCTGCGCGCCTTCAGGTAGGGCAGGGTCAGCGTCACCGAGTCCATGAAGGGCCGGGCCGCGTCCAGCATCGCCAGGCCCTGCAGCCAGCCGCCTATCGTCAGCGAGGTGAAGTACACCGTGATGCCGATGGCCGAGAGCCAGAAGTGGGCCGAGATCAGCCGCGGCGAGGGCCACTCGCGCCCGGTGAGGCGCGGCACGATGAAATAGATGGCGCCGAAGAACACCATGCTGACGAAGCCGTAGAGCCCCAGGTGGGCATGGGCCACGGTGAAGTGCGTGAAATGCGCCACCACGTTGACGCTGCGCAGCGCCTCGAACGCCCCCTGCACCGAGCTGGCGGTGTACATCAGCCCGCCGAAGCCGATGAAGCGCAGCGTCGGCGAATAGCGCAGCGCGGAGAGCCGGCCCTTCAGCGTCTGGTGCTGGTTCACCGTGAAGGCGACCACCGGCACGATCATCATCAGGCTTTGCACGATGGACAGGGTGACCATCCACGCCGGCACCGGGCCGCCCACCAGGTGGTGGCCGCCGACCTGGCCGTAGAAGAAGGCCAGGCCCCAGAAACCCAGCAGCGAGAGGTTGTAGGACTGCACCGGCCGGCCTATCACCTTGGGCAGGAAGTAATACACCGAGGCCAGCGCCAGCGGCGTGTAGAACAGGCCCAGCACGTTGTGGCCGAACCACCAGTTCATCGTGGCCTGCTCGACCCCCGCGTGCAGGCCCGGGATCTTGGCGACGATGAACAGCGTGGGGAACCAGAACAGCGCGCAGCCCATGTACCAGACCGAGACGTAGAGGTGGTCCACCTGGCGGCGCAGCAGCGTCAGCACCAGCGGCACGCCGACCAGTGCGCCGCCGGCGATGAACAGCAGGTCGATCTGCCACGGAATCTCCAGCCACTCCAGGCCGTCGTTGACCCCCGCGCCTATGCTGCCCAGCCCGGCGATCAGGCCGGCGTTCCAGAGCACGCCGCCGAACAGCGCGAAACGCGCGCCCACCAGCGGCGTCTTCAGCAGCCGCGGCAGCACGAACAGCGCCACCCCCAGCCCGGCCATCGGCGTCCAGCCGTAGGCCACCGCATTCAGGTGGATGGTGCGGATGCGGCCGAAGGTCAGCCAGGCCTGCTGGGCCAGCCAGTCGGGCTCATGCAGCTTGAGCGAGGCGGTGAGGCCGGCGGCCGAGGCCACCAGCAGCCACGCGAACGCGCAGCAGAGAAAGAAGAACACCAGCGGCGCGCTCGAAGCGTCGGCCCGCGCGCGCTGCTGCAGCTCGGCGGTGTCCACCGCGGTGGCGGGGCCATCGCTGCCGGCCTGCAGCGCGGCCTGCGCCTGCGCGTTCGCTGCGGGCTCCTCGATGCGGCCGATCTCGCCGGGCGCGAAGATCACCTCGGCGCCGCGCGGGCTGCGGTCGAAGAGCTGGCGGCGCTGGCTCCAGATGAAGACGAACAGCGCAACGACCGACAGGATGAAGGCCGACATCAGGATAGCCAGGGTGTTCATGGGTTCGCCCGTGGTGAAGAAGGTCCAGGCCGGTGCCGGCCGCCCCGAGGCGGCCGAGTGCGCGCGATCGGGAGGGCCGGCTCACCCGTCGCGGCCGTCGGCGCGGGGCGCCAGCAGCCAGGGTGCGAAGCGGAGCAAGTAGAGCGCAAAGGCCAGCGTCCAGGCAAGGCCGGCGGCGCCCAACAGCGCCATATAGGCCTTAGGGAATAGGGTGGCCCCCACCCTCAGTGCAGCTGCCGCCATCACCAGGCCGTAGGCGGCCACTTCGACCCGCGAAGCCTGCACCGGCCGGCCGGTGTGGCCGCGCGCCGTGCGCGTGAGCATGCCGATGATCAGGCCGCCGGTGGCGCCCACCGCCAGCGCGTGCACGCCGGCCGAAGCGGGCAGCACGCCCGCCTGCGCGGCCGCCAGCAGCGCCAGGCCGAGAGGGATCCAGGCGTAGGACGCATGCAGTATCCACAGCACCGGCCGGCGCCGGCTGAGCCAAGGCGACCAGCCCGCCAGCCGCACCGCATGCAGCAGCGCCGCCAGCGCCAGCAGTGCGGCCGAAGCGCCTGCCGCCACGCCGGCCACCCACAGCGCCAGGCCCAGCGCCATCGCCGCGATGGCGGCGCGGTCCAGCGCCGGCGACTCGCGCAGCACCGCGCCGGGCGTCACGCTGCGGGTGAAGGCCGGGATCACGCGCCCGCCGATCAGCGACTCCAGCACCAGCACGCCGGCCAGCGCGGCGTACAGCGCACGCAGCGGGTCCAGCGCCAGCGCGCCGCTCGCGCCGAGGTGGAACACGAGGTTGGCCAGCGCCAGCAGTACCAGCAGGGCGCCGACGCCCGCGTTGCGCCGGTTGCCCGAGCGCACCAGCAGGTCGACGAACGTGGCGGCCACCAGCGGCAGGAACAGCACGTCGAGGAAGAAGAACACCGGGTAGGGCGCCAGCAGCGCCGCGAAGCGCGCCGCCGCCCACAGCAGCGCCAGCGCGCCGAGCTGCGCGCCGCGCGGCGTCGGCAGCCCGGTCCACAGCTGGCCGGCGGTGAACAGGAAGCCGACGATCACCGCGATGACGAAGCCGAACAGCATCTCGTGGGCATGCCACAGCACCGGCGAGAGGCCCGTGGCCGGCAGCAGCACGCCGCTCAGCATCCCCTGCCACAGCAGCATCAGCAGCACGGCGCTGACGGCGGCACCCAGGTAGAAGGGCCTGAAGCCCAGCCGCAGCAGCGGCCAGCCCGAAGGCGCGGGGGTGGGCGCAGGGGCGTGGCGCCCCGGCACGGGCAGATGGATGTTGGTCATGGCGCTTTAAGATGTATGCAATATGGATCTTAAAGGGGTGGCCCGCCAAAAGCAATAACTACAATGAACCTTTATGAGGCTGACCTCCTTCTCCGACTACGCGCTGCGCGTGCTGCTGGTGCTGGCCTCGCGCACCGAGGCCCTGGTCACCATCGCCGAGCTGTCGGCGGCGTTCCAGATCTCGGAGGCCCACCTGATGAAGGTGACCCATGTGCTGGGCAAGACCGAATGGGTCGAGACCGTGCGCGGCCGCAACGGTGGCATGCGCCTGGCGGCCGACCCGCGCCGGATGCGGCTGGGCCAGATGGTGCAGCAGCTGGAGAACGACTTCGCGCTGGTCGAATGCCTGGGCGACGACAACCATTGCGTGCTGACCGGCGGCTGCGGCCTCGAGCGCGCGCTGGTGCTGGCGCGCCAGGCCTTCTTCAAGGAGCTCGACCACTACTCGCTGGCCGACCTGGTCGATGGCAGCCCGGCGCTGGCCTCGCTGGCCTTGTGGCAGCCGATGACCTGGAAAACCAAGCCGGTGGCGCGAACCGCGCGCCGGGGCTGACGCCCCCCTCGATCAGTCGCCCAGGCTCGCGCGCAAGTCGTTGATGGTCGACATCAAGGTCAAGGGGTCGAGCGGGGATTCGGTGCGGCGCTTCAGCCAGTCGTCGAGCGAGGGCGCGCCTGAGTCAAATCCGGCTACTTCGTGGTGGCTCACCAGGGGTTCGGGAACTGCCAGCATCGAGGGTTCGTTCAGACCTGTGTCAGCGCTTGCCCCAGGGCGCGGGCGCCTGCATCGTCTCGCGCAAACGCTCGTTGGGCTGGGTCGGTGCGTCCAAGCGCGCGAGGAACTCGGCATATGCCGCCGCGCTGACCGAGAGAACCGTACGGGCAAGCAAGGCTTCCTCGCTGGCCCAGTCAATGAGATTGCGTTCCTCGGGCGGGACGCGCAGATTCAGCGTGTCGCGGCGCCGCGTGGTCGTGGCGGTGGTCTTCATGGGGGCCTTTCAAGGTTGGCCGTTCAAACTCTAGCGCGATGTAACGCCAACGTCATTACGTTGGTCAAGTCTGGAGCAGGATCTTGGCGTGCCTCTCCGCTATCATCCCGGCCCGTTCGATGCACGCACGGCGCCGACGCCGACGCCGTTTCCTTGATGTTTTTTCCTGCTGCGCAACGCTCGTCGCCCCGCGGCTTGGTCCTTGGTTTGAGGCCTGCCCCGATGCCATGCATGAATTGATACTCGGCGGCTGCAAGAGCGGCAAGTCGCGCTGCGCGGAGCAGCGCGCTGCCGCGTGGCTGGCGCAGCCGGGGCGCGAGGCGGTGCTGGTGGCCACCGCGCTGGCCGGCGACGACGAGATGCGCGAGCGCATCGCGCGCCACCAGGCCGAGCGGGCGGCGACGCTGCCGGCGCTGCGCACGCTGGAGGTGCCGCAGGCGCTGCCCGAAGCGCTGGCCGGGCAGGCCGCGCCGCAGCGGCTGCTGGTGGTCGATTGCCTGACGCTGTGGCTGACCCACTTGCTGATGCCCATGCAGGGGCCGGGGCTGGATGCCGCGGCCTGGAGCGCCCGTGAGGCGGCGCTGCTGGCGGCACTCGAAGGCGCGCGCGGCCCCGTCGTGCTGGTCTCCAACGAGATCGGCCTGGGCGTCGCGCCCATGAGCTCGGAGGCACGCCGCTTCGTCGATGCGCTGGGCTCGCTGCACCAGCGGGTCGCGCAGCGCTGCACCCGGGTCACGCTGATGGTGGCGGGCCTGGAGATGGCGGTGAAGCGCGCATGAAGGCAGCGGTCAGTTGGCGCGCCGGATGGGACTCGTGCTTGTCGCCGACCGAGCTGGTGTCGAGCACGCCCGTGCTGGCATGAGCGGGGCCGCACTCGTGCCTGGCCTGGCCCTGCTGCTGGCCTGGGCCTGGGACCTGCGCTTCGGCGAGCCGCGCAACGCCTGGCACCCTGTTGCCTGGCTGGGCAGCCTGCTGGCGCCGCTGGGGCGGCGGCTGGCCGCGTGGCCGCCGGCCGCGGCGTTCTGCGGCGGCGCGCTGGCCTGGCTGGTGTTGGCCGGCGGGCTGGGGGCCGCGGCCTGGGGCTGGCAGCAGTGGGCCACCCCCTGGCCGCTCTGGTTGGCGGTGCCGGCGTTGGCGCTGGTGCTCAAGCCGATGTTCGCCTGGCGCATGCTGCGCGACGAAGTCGCGGCCGTGGATCAGGCTCTCGGCGTGAGCCTGGAGGCAGCGCGTGCACAGCTCGCCCGGCTGGTCAGCCGCGACGTCTCCACGGCCTCGGCCGACGAAGTGCGCGAGGCGGCGATCGCGACGCTGGCCGAGAACCTCAACGACTCGCTGGTGGCGCCGCTGTGCTGGTTCGTGCTGGCCGGCCTGCCGGGCGCGGTGGTCTACCGCCTGGCCAACACGGCCGACGCGATGTGGGGCTACCGCGGCCGCTACGAGTGGGCCGGCAAGTGGGCCGCGCGGGCCGATGACCTGCTGTCGTGGCTGCCGGCCCGCCTGACCGCGCTGCTGCTGTGGCGCGCCGGCGGCTGGCGCCTGCTGCGTGCCGAGGCCGGGCAGACGCCATCGCCGAACGGTGGCTGGCCCATGGGCGCGATGGCGCTGCGCCTGGGCGTGCGGCTGCGCAAGACCGGTGTGTACGTGCTCAACGGCAGCGCGCCGTCGCCCGGCGCCGCCGACCTGCCGCGTGCGCTGGCCGCCGCCGGCCAGGCGGCCGGGCTGGCCCTGCTGCTGGCCTGCGCGGCGGTATTCGGGAGCGCGGCATGGCGGGCCTGACCGCGCCCGGCGCGAGCCGATGCCACGGCGGCCCCGACGCCCGGGGCGCGCTGCGCTGGGACTTCTCCACCAACGGCAACGCCGCCGGGCCGTGCCCCGCGGTGCTGGCACGCCTGCGTGAAGCCGACCCCAGCCGCTACCCCGATCCGGCCTACCAGGCGCTGCGCGAGCGGCTGGCCCACTGGCATGGCGTGGCGCCGCAGCGTGTGCTGCTGGCCGCCAGCGCGAGCGAGTTCATCCAGCGCATCACGGCGGTCGGCGCTTGGCTCGCGCCGGGCCCGGTCGGCGTGCCGCGCTCCGCCTATGGCGACTATGCGCAGGCGGCCCGTGCCTGGCGCCGCGAGCTCACCGGCAGCGACGACGCCCGTGCGACGCTGCGCTGGGTCTGCGAGCCCTCCAGCCCGCTGGGGCAGGACGCGCCGCCGCCCGACCGGCCCGGCGACGCCGCCACCGTGCTCGACGCCGTCTACGCACCGCTGCGCCTGCAGGGGCAGCGCAGTTGGCCGGCCGCGGCGCGGGCCCACGTCTTCGAGCTGCACAGCCCCAACAAGGCGCTGGGCCTGACGGGCGTGCGCGGCGCCTACGCCATCGCGCCGGTCGGCGACTCCGCCCTGCCGTGGATAGACGCGCTGGAAGCTGCTGCGCCCTCGTGGCCGCTGGGCGCCCACGCCGTCGCGATGCTCACGGCCTGGCCCGACGACGAGGTGCAGGCCTGGCTGGCCGCCCAGCGCGAAACGCTGCGGGCATGGAAAACGGCCCAGCAGGCGCTGCTGCGCGGGCTCGACTGCGAGTACCGCGAGAGCGTGGCCCACTTCTTCTGCGCCCGCCTGCCGGCCGGCGTGCAGCCTGCCGGCTTGCGCGAGCACGGCGTGGCCGTGCGCGACGCCACCTCCTTCGGCCTGCCGGGCTGGGTGCGGCTGAGCGTGCAGCCGCCCGAGGCCCAGGACGCGCTGCGCCGCGCGGTGCTGGCCGCGCGTCGTCATCGGCCGCCTTGACCGACACTTGCGCCATGAGCACCGGCCCCCAACGCATCGTCTGCCTGACCGAAGAAACCACCGAGTGGCTCTACCTGCTCGGCGAGGAGCAGCGCATCGTCGGCATCTCCGGCTACACCGTGAGGCCGCGCCGCGCGCGCGACGAGAAGCCGCGCGTCTCGGCCTTTCTCGACGGCAAGATAGACCGCATCGTCGCCCTCGAGCCTGACCTGGTGATCGGCTTCTCCGACATGCAGGCCGCGCTGGCCGACAAGCTGATACGCGCCGGCCTGAACGTGCTGGTGACCAACCAGCGCAGCGTGGCTGAGATCTTCGCGACGCTGCGGCTGGTGGCCTCGCTGATCGGCGCGCAGGCCGCCGCCGAGGCCTGGATCGCCGGCTGCCAGCAGCGCCACCGCGAGATCGCCGCGGCCGCAGCGGCCTGGCCGCGCCGCCCGCGGGTCTACTTCGAGGAGTGGGACGAGCCCATGATCAGCGCGATCCAGTGGGTCTCCGAGCTGATCGCGCTGGCCGGCGGCGAGGACGTCTTCGCCGAGCTCGGCCGGCAGCGCATGGGCCGCGACCGCATCGTCGCCGACCCGCTGGAGCCGGTGCGGCGCGCGCCCGAGCTGATCGTCGGCTCCTGGTGCGGCAAGAAGTTCCGCCCCGAGCGGGTCGCCGCGCGGCCCGGCTGGGCCGAGGTGCCGGCGGTGCGCGAGGGCCGGCTGCACGAGATCAAGTCCTGCGACATCCTGCAGCCCGGCCCGGCCGCGCTGACCGACGGGCTGGCGCAGCTGCACCGCCTGTTCGCCGCCTGGGCCGGGCACGTTACCCTCGCACCATGATGATCGATACCCGCATCAAGTCCCTGCGCGACGACGCGCTCGCCGCTCGCGTGCAGGCCCACCTGAACCAGCAGACCAAGCCGCCCGGTGCGCTGGGCCGGCTGGAGACGCTGGCGCTGCAGCTCGCGATGATCCAGGGCACTGCGCAGCCGCTGCTGCAGGCGCCGCAGCTGCTGGTCTGCGCGGCCGACCACGGCCTGGCCGCGCAGGGCGTCTCGGCCTACCCGCAGGAGGTGACGCTGCAGATGGTCAACAACATGCTGGCCGGCGGCGCGGCGATCTCGGTGCTGGCGCGCCAGCACGGCATCGCGCTGACGGTGGTCGATTGCGGCGTGCGCGGCGAGCTGGCCGCGCAGCCCGGCCTGCTGGCGGCCAAGATCGCCCCCGGCACGGCGGACAGCAGCCTGGGCCCGGCCATGACACCGACCCAGTGCGACACCGCGCTGGCCCGCGGGGCGGCCTTCGCCCACCGCCTGCCCGGCAACGCGCTGCTGCTGGGCGAGATGGGCATAGGCAACACCTCGGCCGCCGCGCTGCTGATGGCGCGGCTGAGCGGCCTGCCGCTGTGGCAGTGCGTGGGCCGCGGCACCGGCATCGACGATGCCGGGCTGGCCCACAAGCTCGGCGTGCTGCAGCGGGTGCTGCTGCTGCACAAGGCGGCCGTCGAGCCGCTGGCGGCGCTGGCGGCCTTCGGCGGGCTGGAGATCGCGGTGATGGCCGGCGCGGTGCTGCAGGCCGCGCGCGAACGGCGGTTGATCGTGGTCGACGGCTTCATCTCCACGGCCGCGGTGGCGGTGGCCGCGGCGCTGGCGCCGGCCGTGCTGGAGCGCTGCGTGTTTTCGCACTGCTCGGCCGAGAGCGGCCACGCGGGCCGAGCTGCGGGTGCGGGCCACGGT
>DATHWJ010000236.1:0-6355 GCA_035460745.1 Ideonella sp.
GACCTTGGTCGTGTGCGGCATCCGGAAAATCGTGATCGGAAGCTGCGTGACCGTGTAGCCGTCGGGCCTGGCCGTCGTCAGCGCCGTCGCGCCGAGCGTGCCGCCGGCACCGGCCTTGTTCTCGATGATGAAGGTGCTGCCCAGCTTTTCCTGCAGCTTCGCGCCGACCGTGCGGGCGATCATGTCGGTGGAGCCGCCGGGCGGGAAGGGCACCAGCAGCGTCACCGGCTTGGCGGGCCAGGCCTGAGCCCAGGCGCCGCTTGCAGCCACGGCGCTCAGCGCCAATGCGGACAGAATCTTCTTCATCGATGTCTCCTGCTTGATGAGGCGCGGACTGCGCCGGACTTGAACGCCTGGCCCTTCGTTTCCGACGACGGGCGATTCTCTGTGCTGGGGGCTTCCAGTTCGCGATGCGGTACGCAAAGGCGGCATTTCAGGGCCGCTTGCCGACCTCCGCCACCTCGCGCGTCCAGCCACGCGCCTGTTCGCTCAGCGAGAGGCCCAGGCCGGGCCGCTTTGGCACCACCATGCGGCCGCCCTTGATCTCCAGGCGTTCGTTGAACAGCGGCTCCAGCCAGTCGAAGTGTTCGACCCAGGGCTCGGTCGGGTAGATGGCGCCCAGGTGCACGTGCAGCTCCATCGCGAAGTGCGGGCCCAGCATCAGCCCGGCCTGCTCGGCCTGTGCCGCGATCTTCAGGTAAGGCGTGATGCCGCCCACACGCGGCGCGTCGGGCATCAGGTAGTCGGCCGCGCGGTGGCGGATCAGCTCGCCGTGTTCGGCCGCGCTGGTCAGCATCTCGCCGGTGGCGATGGGCGTGTCGAACTGGGCCGCCAGCGCGGCGTGGCCTTCGTTGTCGTAGGCGTCCAGCGGCTCTTCGATCCAGACCAAGTTGAACTGCTCGAAGATGCGGCACATGCGCTGCGCCGTTGGCCGGTCCCATTGCTGGTTGGCGTCGACCATCAGCGGCACCGCGTCGCCCAGGTGCTTGCGCACGGCCTCGACGCGCTGGATGTCCAGCGCGCGGTCGGGCTGGCCGACCTTGAGCTTGATGCCGCCGATGCCGCGTTCGATGGACGCGGCGGCGTTGACGGTCAACTGCTCGATCGGCGTGTGCAGGAAACCGCCCGAGGTGTTGTAGCACTGCACCGAGTCGCGCTGCGAGCCCAACAGCTTGGAGAGCGAGAGGCCCGCGCGGCGCGCCTTCAGGTCATACAGCGCGACGTCGAAGGCGCCGATCGCCTGGGTCGACATGCCGCTGCGGCCCACCGAAGCACCGGCCCAGCAGAGCTTGGTCCACAGGCGCGAGATGTCGCTCGGGTCTTCGCCGATCAGCGCGGGCGCGATCTCCTTGGCGTGCGCGAACTGGCCAGGCCCACCGGCGCGCTTCGAGTAGCTCAGGCCCAGGCCGGTGTGGCCGTCGCGGGTCTGGATCTCGGCGAACAGCATCGCGATCTCGGTCATCGGTTTCTGGCGGCCGGTCAGCACCTTGGCATCGCTGATCGGGTTGGCCAGCGGCAGGTAGCAGGAGGAGATGCGCAGCCAGTCGATGCGGTCGTCGGAGAGGGGGTCGGTCACGGTGGCATCCTTTCGAAGGGGGCGATGATGTCCGACGAGCCGCCGGCGGTGAAGGGCACGATGATGCGGACGGGCGCACCGGAGAGATCCACGCCTGCCGGTGCGGGTGCGGCGCCAGCTGGCCGAATGCCGCCGAGCGACGCAAGACCACCGAGGGCCGCGCCCTGGATGATGCGGCGGCGGGTGAGGGGGACTTGTTTCATGTCGCGCTCCTTGCTCGCGATGAACAACGGTAACGTTGTCATTGTTGAGCGTGTGGTGGATGATCGAATCACAACTGCAACGAAAATCGCCTTGATTTTGCCTTTTCGGGCTGCTCGCTGCAACCGCATGATAAAATGATAACGTTGTCATTCTGGTCGTGTCAACCACCCATTTCTTGGGGTTTACGACAATGGGTTCCGTTTTGCTCCCTTCCCAAAGCACCCGCCCGATGCCCAGTTCTTCCGGAAAAAAAGCCGCCACCCTGCACGACGTCGCGCGCGAGGCGGGTGTCTCCCTGATCACCGCGTCGCGGGCGCTGGGCAATCCGGGCGTGGTCTCGAAGAAGACCATCGAACGGGTACAGCGCGCCGTCGAGCTCACCGGCTACATCCCGAATTTGCTCGCAGGCGGCCTGAAGTCGAACCGCAGCCACATGGTGGCCGCGCTGGTGCCGGCGATGTCGGTGGCGCAGTTCCTGCCGACCGTGCAGGCGCTGACCGAAACGCTCGCTGCCGCGGGCTACCAGTTGATCATCGGCCAGAGCGGCTACGACCACTCCCGCGAGGAGGCCCTGGTCGCCACCATGCTCAGCCGCCGGCCCGACGGCATCGTCGTCACCGGGCTGATCCATTCAGCCAAGGCGCGCGCGCAGTTGCGCAGCCAGGGCATGCCGGTGGTCGAAACCTGGGACCTGAGCGAGCGGCCGGTGGACATGGTGGTCGGCTTCTCGCACCTGAAGGTGGGCAGTGCGGTGGCCGGCTACTTCCTGAAGAAGGGCTGGCAGCGGTTGGGCATCGCCACCGGCGACGACCACCGCGGCTCGCTGCGCCGCGAGGGCTTCCTGGCTGCCGTCGGCCGCGCCGTGCCCACCGCCGTGGTGCCGGCGCCCAGCAGCCTGCAACTTGGCCGCCGTGCGCTCGGCGAGCTGCTGGCCCAGGAGCCCGGGCTCGAAGCCGTCTACTGCAGCTCCGACCAGCTGGCGCAGGGCGTGATGGTCGAAGCGCAGGTGCGTGGCCTGCGCGTGCCGCAGGACCTCGCGGTCTGTGGCTTCGGCGACGCCGACTTCGCGGCCCACACCCATCCCTCGCTGACCACGGTGCATGTCGATGGCGTCGCGATCGGGCGCCAGGCGGCGGAGCTGATCATCGGCCGCAGCGAGGGCCGGCCGCAGGAGCAGCGGGTGTTCGATCTCGGCTTTCGCATCGTCGAGCGGCAATCGACGCAGCGCTGAGGTGGTCGTCCCGCGGCGACCTCGCCAGGCCGCGCAGCGCTACTTGACCAGCCAAGACCCCGATTCCACCAGCGGCACTCGCTGCAGCCGCCGCTGCTCGGGCGAGCGCACGTCTAGTTAGGCTGCAGTCCGCAAGCGCGCTGCCGCATTGCTCGCGGCCGATGAACAACTCGTGGTGCCTCGCTGGCCCCGGCGAGGGCTGCAGGTGACATGCCCAGAACGCGCGATGCTTCGCGCAGCGAGATCTCGCCCGCAGCCAGAAGCTGGGTGGACCCTCGGGCGATGCTCAGGACGTCCAAGCGGCGGAGCTCGTCAAAGAGCTCCTTCCAACGACCTTGGATCGAACGAACAAGACCGAGAGCGCTTGCGCGCTTGGACCGCAAAGTCGAAACATGTACCTCTCGCTTTCCGACTCGTGCGACCAGCTGGAGCGGCACATAGGCCCGCACGACGTAGGTGCCGCCGGGCCGGCGATAGAAGCATTGTCCGTAGGTTCCCAAGCGTAGCACCTCACCGTAGCAGTGAAAGGTACCTGGGAACGAGTCACCTCCGGAAAGTCCAGCTGCGACAATGAGTTAGCGCACATCTGGAGCGGGTGAAGGGAATCGAACCCTCGTATGAAGCTTGGGAAGCTGCCGTTCTACCATTGAACTACACCCGCGTGCCCCGGAATTCTAGCCCAGCCGGTATGGCCGGGCGGCCCAGGCCGAGGTCTGGCGGGCCTCGTGCACCGCCTCATCGCGCCAGGGGGTAGCGTGCCAGCGCCTCATAGCGCACCGCGGGGACGCTGTGCGACCACACCAGCACCACCTCGTGCACCGCCCAGGGGATGCTGCACGGCGCGTCCGGCGGGCCGGCGCCGGGCGCGTCGCGTGCCAGCGTCACGTGCGGTGTCCAGCGGTGGTGCGAAGGCTGCAGCCCGGAGCGGGCCAGCGGCTGCGCGAGCGTCGCGTGCAGCGCACGCAGCGCGGGGCTCTCGTCGGGCAGCAGCACGGCGATGTGGTTGTTCCAGGCCTGCGGCGTGCTCAGCACCAGCGTCAGTGCGTGCATCGGTGTGTCCGCCAGCGCGTTGCGCAGCGCCGCTTCGCGCGGGGCGGAGACGTTGCCGAGAAAGTGCAGCGTCATGTGCAGCCGGCCCGGCCGCGTGCGCCGGCAGCCTTGCGGCCAGTACCAGCGCTCGCCGTGCGCCACGATGGCCGCCTGCACGGCCGGGCTGGGGAAGAGGCCGATGAACAGGCGCCGGGTGGGGGCAGCGGTGTCAGGCATGCGCCCATTCTGTGCCGCGGCAAGACCCGGCGTCGCCATCAGGCCCGGCGCGCGCCGCCGGGCAGCGCCTTGAACAGCCGTATCACCAGCTCCCGCATCCACTCGTGCGCCGGGTCGCTCTGGAAGCGCCGGCTCCAGTGCAGCGCCACGCCGAAGTCGCGCAGTGGCAGGCGCGGCTCGATGACGGTGTAGCCGCCGGCCTCGGCGAAGCCGCGCGCGATGTCCAGCGGCATCACGACGCCGAGGTCGGTGCTGCGCACGATCTCGGGCAGCGCGAGGAAGTGCGAGGCGGTGAGCCGGATGCGGTCCTCCAGGCGCAGCAGCTGCAGGATGCGCAGCGTCTCGGAGTGGCTGCGCACGGCCACGTAGTCCAGCCGCGAGAGGTCGGCCAGCGCTATGCTGCGGGCGCGTCGCCTGGCCACCAGCGGGTGGCCCTCGCGCAGCAGCACGATGTAGCGGTCCCGCACCAGCTCGACGGTCTGGGTGTCGTTGACGGCCGGCAGGAAGCCGATCGCCAGGTCGAGCCGGCCGCTGTCCAGCGCCGCGGCGATCTCGCCGTGCGGCAGCGGGAAGCTCTGTATGCGCAGGCCGGGCGCGCTGCGGCTCAGCGCGGCCATCAGGCTGGGCAGGAAGCGCGCCTCGCCGATGTCGCTCAGGTGCAGCCGGAAGGTCTTCTGCGAGCGCAGCGGGTCGAACAGCTCGGCCTCGTTCAGCGCCGCCTCCACCGTCGAGATCGCCAGCCGCACCGCCTGCGCCAGCTTGTCGGCCTTGGGCGTGGGCTGCACGCCGCCTTGTGCGCGCATGAAGAGCGGGTCCTTCAGCAGCAGGCGCAGGCGGGTCAGCGCCTGGCTGGTGGCTGGCTGCGAGAGGCCGAGCTCCTCCGCCGAACGGCTCACGTTGCGGTTGCGGTAGACGCTGTCGAAGACGCGCAGCAGGTTGAGGTTGAGGTCGTTGATATGCATTGGGTGAATGTAACTTAGACAGTCCATCGCATTGCTGGATGGCAACGCGATCGTAATACTGCGGGCCTCTTTGCGCTCTCCCGGAGGCTGCCGCCTTGGAAACCCACCTCACCGCACCCACCGCCGCACCCTCCGGCCTCACCGTGCGCGACGCCGTGCTCGACCTGCTGCGCCGCTTCGGCATGACCGCCATCTTCGGCAACCCGGGCTCCACCGAGCTGCCGCTGTTCCGCGACTTCCCCGCGGACTTCCGCTATGTGCTGGGCCTGCAGGAGGCTGTGGTCGTCGGGATGGCCGACGGCTATGCCCAGGCCACGCACAACGCCGCCTTCGTCAACCTGCACTCGGCGGCCGGCGTCGGCCATGCGATGGGCAACATCTTCAGCGCCCACAAGAACCGCACGCCGATGGTGATCACCGCCGGCCAGCAGGCCCGCTCCATCCTGCCCTTCGACCCCTTCCTGTTCTCCAGCCAGGCCACCGAGCTGCCCAAGCCCTATGTCAAGTGGAGCGTCGAGCCGGCCCGCGCGGCCGACGTGCCGCTGGCCATCGCGCGGGCCTACTACATCGCGATGCAGGAGCCGCGCGGCCCGGTGCTGGTCTCCATCCCCGCGGACGACTGGGACCAGCCGGCGGACCCCGTGCCGCAGCGCACCGTCAGCTCGCAGAGCCGGCCCGAGCCGGTGGTGCTGGGGCGTATCGGCGAGGCGCTCGACGCCTGCGAGCGGCCGGCCTTCGTGATCGGCGCCGCGGTGGACCGCGGCCAGGCCTGGGACGCCGTGGTGCAACTCGCCGAGCGGCACAACGCCCGCGTCTTCGTCGCCCCGATGTCGGGCCGCTGCGGCTTCCCCGAAGACCACCGCCTCTTCGCCGGCTTCCTGCCGGCGATGCGCGAGAAGATCGTGCAGCTGCTGGGCGGCCACGACCTGATCTTCGCAATCGGCGCACCGGCCTTCACCTACCACGTCGAGGGCGCGGGGCCGCACGTCCCCGCGGGCTCGGCGCTCTGCCAGCTGATCGACGACCCGGCCATCGCCGCCTGGGCCCACGAGGGCACGGCCGCGGTCGGCAGCATCCGGCTGGGCGTGCTGGACCTGCTGGCGCGCCCGGCGCCGC
>DATHWJ010000237.1:0-2423 GCA_035460745.1 Ideonella sp.
CTGGGTGCGCTGTCCGCACAGGCCGGCGGCGCGCCGATCTGGCGGGGCACGGCGCGGGTGGCGGTGTGGGGCGCGCTGGCGATGGCCGTCACCGCCGGCATCGGCAAGCTGGTGGGCACGGCGATCTGATCCGCCAGGCCGGGCAGCGATCCAACGCGGTGCGGCGGCGCTGTCTTGAGGCGCGCAAACAGCGCGCTTGGCGCCGGCTTGGTGCCTGAAAGCGCTTTCGGGACGCGCACAGGGCCGGCGGAAGCGGCAAAAACCCTGGCACACGCATTGCATATGATTTCCCCCGAGAGGGGCGGCCACCGAGTCGCAACTTGAATGGTGGCTAGGGTTCCGGCTGCCTGCGTGCACACAGGCGCAGCGTGGTGTCTGGTCCGAGAGCTGCCGGCTGCCTGCTGAAGAGCAGGCGGCTACACGGCGGGACAAAAACCCGGGAGAAGGCTTCGTGAGAGGCCCCTCTCGACGTGTGTCCACCCAATGCCGGAGCCCTCTCATGCATCGTTCCATCGCCCTTGTCCGTTCGGCCTCGCGCCGCGCCCTGTCCTTCATGGCCGCGCTGGGCATCGCCAGCGCCGCGCTCTCGCCGCTCGCGGCCCATGCCGAGGTCAAGGTCGGGGTCTCCGACTGGCCGGGCTGGGTCGCCTGGTACGTGGCCGAGCAGAAGGGCTACTTCAAGAAAAACGGCGCCGACGTCAAGCTGGTCTGGTTCGCCAACTACACCGACTCGATCTCGGCCCTCTCCTCCGGCCAGCTCGACGCCAACTCGCAGACCTGGTCCGACACGCTGGGCCCGCTCGCCAAGGGGCTGAAGCTGAAGGCCGTGCTGGTCAACGACAACTCGGCCGGCAACGACGCGCTGATGGTCGCGCCCAAGATCAAGGGCTTCGCCGATCTCAAGGGCAAGAGCGTGGCGCTGGAGCAGTACAGCATCTCGCACTTCGTGCTCGCCACCGCGCTGGCCAAGAACGGCATGAAGCCGGCCGACGTGAAGATCGTCAACCTCTCGGCGGGCGACGCCGCCGCGGCCTTCCTCGCCGGCCGGGTCGATGCGGCGGTGGTCTGGAACCCCTGGGTCAACACCATCCAGCAGTCGGGCAAGGGCCGCGCCCTCTTCACCTCCAAGGACATGCCCGGCCTGGTGCCCGACCTGCTGGTGGCGCAGGAGAAGTCCATCGCGGGCAAGCGCAAGGAGCTGGTGGGCATGATCAAGGCCTGGTTCGAGGCCGAGAAGTTCATCCGCGAGCAGCCCGCCGAGGCCTCGAAGATCATGGCCAAGGTGGTCAGCATGAAGCCGGACGAATACGCCGTCTTCCTGCCCGGCACGCGCTTCTTCGACGCCGCCGCGAACACCTCGGCCTTCGACGCCAAGCAGCCGCAATCGCTGGTCGCCGTCGCGCCGACCATCGCCGGCTTTCTCGCCGAGCACAAGCTGATCGACGGCAAGCCGGACGCGAGCAAGGGCGTGGATGGCACGCTGGTCGCGGACGCCCTCAAGTAACACCGGGAGCCCGCCATGCTCTGGAGCATCCGACAGGCGATCCCTCGCCAGGTCTATCTGGGCCTGGCCGCCGCTGGGCTGATCGTGCCGCTGCTGGCCTGGGCGCTGCTGGCGGCCAGCGGCGCGGTGGACGCGGTCTTCATGCCCGGCCCGGGCACGGTGGTCACGCGCATCGCCACCTGGTGGCGCGAAGACAACCTGCTGGGCGACGCGGCGGTCAGCATCATGCGGGTGGTGACCGGCTGGGCGCTGGCCGCGCTGGTCGCCCTGCCGCTGGGCTTGTTCATCGGCAGCTGGCGCGCGATGCAGGCGCTGCTGGAGCCGCTGACCGACTTCATCCGCTACATGCCGGCCGTCGCCTTCGTGCCGCTGGTGATGCTGTGGGTGGGCATAGACGAAGGCGCCAAGGTCGCGATCATCTTCATAGGCACCTTCTTCCAGATGGTGCTGATGGTGGCCGAGGACGTGCGGCGCGTGCCGATGGCGCAGATCGAGGCCGCGCAGACCATGGGCGCCACGCGCGCCGAGGTGATCGAGCAGGTGATCATCCCCTCGGCCAAGCCGGCCCTGCTGGACACCTTGCGTGTGACCATGGGCTGGGCCTGGACCTACCTGGTGGTGGCGGAGCTGGTGGCCGCGAACTCGGGCCTGGGCTTCGCGATCCTGAAGGCCCAGCGCTTCCTGCAGACCGACAAGATCTTCGCCGGCATCCTGCTGATCGGCCTGATCGGCCTGGCCATCGACCAGGGCTTCAGGCTGCTGCACAGGCGCGCGTTCCCCTGGTTGTACGGCCGTCATTGAACACCTTCAGCCAAGGGAGCTCTTCATGGACAACGTCATCACGCTGAGCGGCGCTCCGCCGCAGCCCGCCACCGAGCCGCCCTGCATTGCCTGCAAGGCCCTCGGCAAGACCTACCTC
>DATHWJ010000238.1:0-5238 GCA_035460745.1 Ideonella sp.
CGCCCGGCAGGCTCAGGCGCGGCGCGGTGGGCGCCACCGACAGCCGCCACAACGTGGCCCCGGCCGCGATGGCCGGCGCGGCGCCGGTGAAAAACTCGTCCTGCTGATCGCGCAGCCCGGCCCAGAAACTGTCGGCCAACACCGCGTCTATGGGCTCGCCGCCCAGTTGCCGCGCGGCCGAAGCCACCGCCGCCTCGGCGCCGCGCAGCCGCAGCACCAGCGTGCCGTCCCACCAGGCGCTGGCGTTCAGCGGCAGCGCCTGGCCGGCCCATTCGTTGAGGTGGCGCAGCGCGTTCGCCTGGTCCATGTCGAAGCGCAGGGTCAGCGTCGCCGGCGCCATGGGCAAAACCTTGAGCGAGACCTCGCAGACCACGCCGAGCACGCCCATCGAGCCGGCCAGCAGGCGCGAGACGTCGTAGCCCGCGACGTTCTTGATCACCTGGCCGCCAAAGCTGAGCAGCTCGCCCTTGCCGTTGAGCAGGCTGGCGCCCAGCACGTAGTCGCGCACGCCGCCGACCGCCGCGCGCGCCGGCCCCGCCAGGCCGGCCGCCACCATGCCGCCCACCGTGCCGCTGGCGCCATCGACGCCGGCAAAGCGCGGCGGCTCGAACGGCAGGCACTGGCCACGCTCGGCCAGCAGCGCTTCCAGCTCGGCCAGCGGCGTGCCGGCGCGCGCCGTGACCACCAGCTCGGTCGGCTCGTAGGATGAGACGCCGCGCAGCGGGCGGGTGTCCAGCGGCGCGCCCAGCATGGGCCCGCCGAGAAAGTCCTTGCTGCCGCTGCCGCGTATGCACAGCGGCCGCTCGCGCGCGGCCGCTTCGCGCACGGTCTCCATCAGCGCCTGGAAGTCAGTGTCCTGGGTGTCCTGCATCGGTCTGCAACCTAGAAGCGCGGCAGCTCGGGGAAGGGCAGCAGTCCCTTCTTCACATGCATCTTCCCGTACTCGGCGCAGCGCTGCAGCGTGGGCACCACCTTGCCGGGGTTGAGCAGGCCGCGCGGGTCGAAGGCCCGCTTCAGCGCCACCATCTGCTCGCGCTCCTCGGGCGTGAACTGCACGCACATGGAGTTGAGCTTCTCGATGCCCACACCATGCTCGCCGGTCACCGTGCCGCCCATCGCAACGCTGGTCTCGAGGATGTCGGCGCCGAAGAGCTCGGCGCGGTGCAGCTGGTCGGGGTCGCAGGCGTCGAACAGGATCAGCGGGTGCAGGTTGCCGTCGCCGGCATGGAAGACATTGCAGCAGCGCAGGCCGTAGGTGAGCTCCATCTCGCCAATCGCCAGCAGGATGTCGGCCAGCCGCTTGCGCGGGATGGTGGAGTCCATGCACATGTAGTCGGGGCTGATGCGGCCGGAGGCGGGGAAGGCATTCTTGCGGCCGCTCCAGAACTTGAGACGCTGCGCCTCGCTGGCGCTGACCTCCAGCCGGGTGGCGCCGGACGCGGCCAGCACCGCCTCCATGCGGGCGATCTCCTCCTCGACCTCCTCCGGCGTACCGTCGCTCTCGCAGAGCAGGATCGCGGCGGCGCCGAGGTCGTAGCCGGCATGCACGAAGTCCTCGACCGCGGCGGTCATGGGCTTGTCCATCATCTCCAGGCCGGCCGGGATGATGCCGGCGCCGATGATGTTGGCCACCGCATCGCCGGCGTGGCGCAGCTCGCCGAAGCTGGCCATGATGCAGCGCGCGAGCTGCGGCTTGGGCGTCAGCCGCACCGTCACCTCGGTGATCACCGCCAGCATGCCTTCGCTGCCGACGACCACGCTGAGCAGGTCCAGCCCCGGCGCGTCGAGCGCGTCGCCGCCGAACTCCACCGCCTCGCCCTCGACCGTGAAGCCACGCACCTTCATCACGTTGTGCAGCGTCAGGCCGTACTTCAGGCAGTGCACGCCGCCGGAGTTCTCGGCCACGTTGCCGCCTATCGTGCAGGCGATCTGGCTCGACGGGTCGGGCGCGTAATACAAGCCCAGCGGCGCCGCGGCCTCGCTGATCGCGAGGTTGCGCACGCCGCATTGCACGACGGCGGTGCGGGAGAACTTGTCGAGCTTGAGGATGCGGTTGAACTTGGCCAGCGCCAGCGTCACCCCCATGGCGTGCGGCATCGCGCCACCCGACAGGCCGGTGCCGGCACCACGCGCGACCACCGGCACGCCGGCGGCGTGGCAGACACGCAGCACCGCCGCCACCTGCGCACCGGTCTCGGGCAGCGCCACCGCGAGCGGGCGCTCGCGGTAGGCGGTCAGGCCATCGCACTCGTAAGGCCCCGTGTCTTCGGCTTGCCACAGCAGAGCGTGGGCCGGCAGCACGGCGAGCAGCGCGGCGACCACTTCGGCCTGGTGCGCCGCGCGGTGGCCGGGTTGCCGGAAAAGGTCCTGGGGGGCGTTCATGCAAGGTTCTCCACGCGTCCGGCCCACAGTCCGCCGCGTTGCGGGCAGTCTAGTCCAGCCCGCCGCAGCGGCGCGGCGATGGCCCCATGAAACTTGCCGGACCAGCGCCTGATGAAATTTCAGCCGGCCAGCGAGGCCGTCAGCCAGTCGGCAAACGCCGCGCACTCCCAGCGCTCCATCGCCCCCGGCTTCCAGCACAGGTGATGATGGTGCGGCGAGGCCACCGCGCGCGGCGACAGGCGCACCAGCCGGCCGCTCTCCAGCCACGACGCCCCCAGCCGGAGCCGCAGCAGCGCCACGCCGAAGCCGGCCGCGGCGGCGTCCAGCACCAGGCCCACGTCGTTGAACTGCGCGCCGTCGCGCGGCTCGGGCAACGCGAGGCCGCAGGCCTGGAACCAGCTCGCCCAGGGCTCCAGCGGGCTGCGGATCAGGCGGGCGCGGGCCACGCTGTCGGCCTGATCGAAGCCGTCGAACGGGCCGGCCTCGTGCAGGTACTCGGGGCTGCAGACGGGGGTCACCAAGTCGCTCAGCAGCCGTCGCTGCTCGACGTCGGCATAGGGCCCGGCGCCGAAGCGTATCTCCAGGTCGGCCTCCTCGGTCTTCAGCGCCAGCAACGGGATCGCCACCTGCAGCACCAGCTCGATCTCCGGGTAGGCATGGCGGAACAAGGCCAGCCGCGGCAGCAGCAGCTGGCGCGAGAAGGTCGGCGGCACCGACAGCCGCAGGCGCGGCCCGGCGGCGGCGCCCTGCGGCCCCGGCACCTGCTGCAGCGCGGCCAGGCCTTGCCGCACCGGTGCGAGACAGGCCTGGCCCTCGGCCGTCAGGCCGAAGTCGGCGCGGTCGAACAGGCGCCGGCTCCACAGGGACTCGAGCTGCCGGATGCGGTGGCTGACCGCGCTGGGCGTCACGCTGAGCTCGTCGGCCGCCTGGCTGACGCTGCGCAGCCGCGCCAGCGCCTCGAAGGCCTGCAGGCACTGGATGGGCGGGATGCGCGCCGCGGCCACGCTCAGGACGAGGTCAGGAAGACCGTCAACACCCCGGTGTAGCCATACAGATGGTGGCGGCCGATCTCGCCGGCCGCGAAGAAGCCGGCCAGCGGCACGTCGCCCAGCGCCTGGCGCACGATCTGCAGCTCGGCCGAGGGTCCGCCGAAGTGCGGCCCGCCGCGCCCGGTGCAGCTCACGTAGACCGCGCCGGCGATCTGGCGCCGGGTGGCCTCGGCGGCGTGGCCGGCGGTCTCGGCGATGGCCTCGTCGGCCTCGACCTCCTCGCGGATCTCGGTGCAGATGCGCACCAGGTCGCGCCGCGCCGCGGCCACGTGGCGGCTGCAAAAGCTCAGGCCCATGCCGGGCTCGGCGATGTCGCCGACCGCGATGGCCTCGCGCGCCGGGTCGATGCCGATCAGCCCGCGCACCCGCGTGTCGGCACCGAACTCGCCGCCGCGGCCGCGTGCGTCGTCGTCGGCGTCGCTCAGGCCCACCAGCGTGCCGCGCAGCTTCTGCACCGATTGCGGCGACAAGGCCTGGTGGATGTCGCCGGTCTCGCCCAGGTCGGCCAGCAGCAGCTTCAGCGCCGGCTGGTGGTCCAGCGTCAGCACCACGTTGCGCTCGGCCGCGGTGACGCGGTGCGTCGGGCCGACCGGCTGGCAGCCCTGGGTGACGCGCGAGATCACGCCGATCTCATGGTGGAAGGCGACGCCCGACAGACCGCCCTCGAAGACACCGTCGGCAAACTGCGGCGTGCGCCCGCGGCCGCTGGCCAGCCCGCCGAAGAGGTAGCGCGCCCCGGTGCGCTCGGCCAGCTCGCCCACCAGCTCGGCCAGCTCGGGCAGCGCCGGGTCGGCATGCACCAGCGCGGTCCAGGCCTGCGGATCCAGCAGCGCGCGCATGCCGTTGAAAACGCTGAAGTGCTCGCGCGGCAGGTCGGCCAGCATCAGCACCAGCGCCGGCTCGTCGAAGTACTCGACGCCGCCGGCACACACGCCGATGCCGGTGGTGCCGACGATGCTCAGCGCCGGCCAGCGCGCCTGGGCGTCGGCCAGCAAGGCCTCGGCCTGGGCGGCGTAGGCGTCGGTGATGTAGAGCAGGCCCAGCGTGGGCACGAAGCCGGGCTGCTGCGCACGCTGCGCGTCGAGCTGGGCGGCCACCAGCGCCAGCGCCATGCGGGCCTCGGGGTGGGTGGCGTGGCCGCAGAGAAAGGGCGACTTGATGGCAGAGCTCATGAGGCAGCGTCACCGGCAGCCGGCCGGAAAGATCAGGTTGATTTGCCGCGCGCAGCGCGGGTGGTGGTCTTGGCGGCGCGGCGCTTGGCCGGGGCGGGCGCGGCCGGCGACGCGCCGCGGCCCGCGGCCGCGGCGGCCTTCTTGGCGACGGCGGCGGGCATCGCCGCGGCCCGTTTCAGCGTCTCGCCCGCGGCGTCGAAGCCCTGCTTGACCATCGCGCCGGCCAGGTTCTTCGCGGCGTCGGCGGCGGTGTCCTTGACGGCGCTGGCCGCCAGCTCGGTGAACTGCTTGGTCAGCGCGCCCCACCACTGCATCGGATCGACCACGCCGGGCGGCAGCGCCGCGGCCGGCTCGGCAGCCTTGCCACGCGCCCCGGCCCAGGCCGGCTTCTCGCTCGCGGCGGGCGGCGGCGCGTGGACCTCGGGCTCGTCGTCCTCGTCCTCGTCATCGGCGGCGGCTTCGTCCTGCCCGGGCACGTGCAGCTTCATCGAGTCGCGCAGTTCGCCCATCTGCACGTTCATCGTCTTCAGCGTCGAGAGCGTCATGCGCTGCACCTCGAGCGCCTGGATGGTGGCGCCCAGCATGCGGGCGTTCTGCTCGAGCCAGAACTGCACGGTGCGCAGCTCCTCGATGCG
>DATHWJ010000239.1:0-7197 GCA_035460745.1 Ideonella sp.
CCTGGAAGCGTTGTGGCAGAGCGGGGAGGCCCCATGGAAGCAATGGGCCTGAGCCCGCAATTCTGGCGCGGCAAGCGGGTGCTGGTCACCGGCCACACCGGCTTCAAGGGCTCCTGGCTGGCGCTGTGGCTGCACGAGCTCGGCGCCGAGGTCCACGGCCTGGCGCTGCCCGCCGAGCACCAACCCCACCATGCGGCCCTGCTCGGCCTGCCCGCGCGGCTCGCCAGCGAGCACCTGGTCGACATCCGCGATGCGCAGGCCCTGCAGCAGGCCGTGCGGGCCGTGCAGCCGGAGTTCGTCTTCCACCTGGCCGCGCAGGCCCTGGTGCGCCGCAGCTACCGCGAGCCCACGCAGACCTTCGCGACCAACGTGATGGGCCTGGTGCACCTGCTGGAGGCCTTGCGCGCCTGGCCCGGCGCCCGCGCGGTGGTCAACGCCACCACCGACAAGTGTTATGCCAACGACGGTGCGGCACTGGCCTTTCGCGAGACCGACCCACTGGGCGGCCACGACCCGTACAGCGCCTCCAAGGCCTGTGCCGAGATCGTCTCCGCCAGCTACCGCGACAGCTACTTCGCGGCCCGTGCACAGGGCACGCCTGCGCCCGCGCTGGCCACCGCGCGTGCCGGCAACGTGATCGGCGGCGGCGACTGGAGCGAGGACCGCCTGATCCCCGACCTCGTCCGCGCCGCACAGGCCGGCCGCCTCGCGCCGATACGCAATCCGCAGGCCATCCGCCCGTGGCAGCATGTGCTGGAGCCGCTCTGCGGCTACCTGCTGCTGGGCCAGCAGCTGTGGCACGAGGGACCGGCCAGCGCCCAGGCCTGGAACTTCGGGCCCTCGATCGAGGACCACCTGCCCGTCGGCGCCGTGATCGCCGGCTTCACACACCACTGGCCGGCGCTGCGCCACCAGGCCGACCCCGGCCCGCACCCCCACGAAGCCGCGACGCTGCACCTGGATTGCAGCAAGGCGCAGCAGCAATTGCAGTGGCGCCCGGTCTGGCGCACCGGCATGGCGCTGGAACGAACGGTGCAGTGGTACCGCGACTGGCACCAGGCGGGCGCCGTCAATACCCTGGCCGATCTCCACCAATACGCGGCCGACGCGCGCCGCGCCGGCTTCGCCTGGGCCGGCGCATGAAGTTCGGCCCCACGCCCATCGCCGGTCTTTGGGAGATCGAGACCCAGCCGCTGGGCGACGAGCGCGGCGCGCTGACGCGGCTGTTCTGCACCGAGCTGTTCGAGGCCATCCGGCCCGGGCTGTGCTTCGTGCAGGCCAACCACACCGTCACGCACCAGCGCGGCACCGTACGCGGGCTGCACTTCCAGCGCGCCCCGGCGCTCGAGGCCAAGCTGGTCCGCTGCCTGCAGGGCCGCGTGCACGACGTGGTGGTCGACCTGCGCGCGGGCTCGCCCACGCTGGGCCGCTGGCATGCGGTCGAGCTGAGCGGCAGCAATCAGCGCACACTTTTCATCCCCGAGGGCTGCGCCCATGGCTTCCAGACCCTGACCGACGACGTCCACATGCTCTATCACCACACGGCCCCCTACAGCGCGGCTTGCGAAGACGGCCTGCGCCACGACGACCCCGCCCTGGCCATCGCCTGGCCGCTGCCGGTGAGCGCGATCTCCGACCGCGACCGCCGCCACGCCCTGATCCAGGGCCCGCTCGCCGGGCTGCCGCTGTGAAGTGCCGCCACTGCCACCACGCGCTGGGCGACGTGTTCGTGGACCTGGGCAGCGCACCGGCCTCGAACGCCTTCCTGCGGCCCGGGCAACTCGACCGCATGGAGCCCTGCTTCCCGCTCAAGGCCTTCGTGTGCGGCGACTGCCGGCTCGTGCAGCTCGAGGAGCTGCAGCGCCACGACGAGCTCTTCAGCGACGACTACGTCTACTTCTCGTCCTACTCGCGCTCCTGGGTCGCCCACGCCCGGCAATACGTCGACGAGGCCGCCGAGCGCCTGGCACTCGGCCGCGACTCGCTGGTGATGGAGATCGCCTCCAACGACGGCTACCTGCTGCAGCATGTGCAGGCCCGCGGCATCGCTTGCGTGGGCATAGAGCCCACCGAGAGCACGGCGCGGGTGGCGCGCGCCCTGGGCATAGAGAGCATCGGCGCCTTTTTCGGCCGCGAGTTCGCGAGCGACTTCGTCGCGCAGCGCAGGGCGGCCGACCTGATCGTCGGCAACAACGTGCTGGCCCATGTGCCCGACATCAACGACTTCGTCGCCGGCCTGGCCGCGGCGCTGGCGCCGCAGGGCTGCGTCACGATGGAGTTTCCGCACCTGCTGCAACTGGTGCAGAACCACCAGTTCGACACCATCTACCACGAGCACTTCTCCTACCTCGGCTTCGGCACCGTGCAGCGCATCTTCGCCGCCCAGGGCCTGCGCCTGTGGGACGTGCAGGAGCTGCCCACGCACGGCGGCTCGCTGCGCATCTGGGCCCAGCATGCCGCGCACGACCGGCCCGTGCAGCCGCGCGTCGCGCAGATGCTGGCCCGGGAAGACGCCGCCGGCATGAATACGCCCGCCTTCTACCAGGGCCTGCAGCGCCAGGCCGAGCGCATCAAGGACGACCTGCTGGTCTTCCTGATCGAACAAAAGCGGGCCGGCAAGCGCGTGGCGGCCTACGGCGCGGCCGCCAAGGGCAACACCTTGCTGAACTACGCGGGCATCCGGCCCGACCTGCTGCCTTATGTCGTCGATGCCTCGCCGCACAAGCAGGGGCGGCTGCTGCCGGGCTCGCGCATCCCGGTGGTCGACGAGGCCAGGCTGCGCAGCGAGAAGCCCGACGTCATCCTGATCCTGCCGTGGAACCTGCGCGAGGAGATCGCCGAACAGCTCGCCTACGCGCGCGAGTGGGGCGCCTGTTTCGCCACCGCCGTGCCGTCGCTGCAGCGGTTCTGACGCCATGCGTGTGCTGGTCACCGGGGGCAGCGGTTTCATCGGGCGGCCGGTCACCGAGCGGCTGCGCGCCGCAGGCGCCGAGGTCCACCTCTGGCGCCGCGCCGAGGGGCCGGCGATGGCCGGCTGCAGGCTGCATGCCGGCGACCTGCTCGACGCAGCGGCACGCCGCCGCGTCTTGAGCGAGGCCCGCCCGACCCATCTGGTCCACCTCGCGTGGACCACCGCCCACGGCCGCTACTGGGACGACCCGGCCAACCTCCACTGGGCAGACGCCAGCCTCGACCTGCTGGAGGCCTTTGCCAGGCAGGGCGGCCGGCACGCGCTGGTGGCCGGCAGCTGCGCCGAGTACGACTGGTCGGCCCTGGGCCCCGACGGCCGGCCCACCGCCGACACCCCCCTGCAGGGCGCCACGCTCTACGGCCGCAGCAAGGCGGCGCTGGGGCAGCAGGCGCGTGCGCTGGCCGAGCGGCTGGCCATCACGCTGACCTGGGGCCGCGTGTTCTTCCCCTTCGGCCCGGGCGAGCACCCGGCCCGCCTGGTGCCCAGCATCGCCCGCGCGCTGCTGGCGGGGCAGCCGGCGCTGACCGGGCCACCCGAAGTTGCACGCGACCTGCTGGCCGTGGACGACCTGGCCGCGATGATCGTGCTGCTCACCACGCGCGGCCACGACGGCGCGCTGGACCTCTGCTCCGGCCAGGCCACGCCCATAGGTTGGGTGGCCAGCCGGCTGGCGGAGCTGCTCGGCCAACCCGGCCTGCTGCGGCTGGGCGCGCTGCCGGCGCGTGCCGGCGACCCCGCCCGGCTGGCGGGCTCGCCCGAGCTGCTGGCCACGCTGGGCTGGCAGCCGGAGGTCGGCATCGAGCAAGGCCTCAGGCGCAGCCTCGAGTGGTGGCGCCGCCAATGACAAGCTCCCCGGATCGCCTGGCCGCCTACGTCTGCCGCCAGCTCGAGAACTTCTTCCCCGACGGCCACGCCAGCGGCCCCTCGGTGCAGGCGGCGATGGGGCCGGCGCTGCAGCGCACGCGCCACTGCGTGGCCGGGGTGCGCGCCTGGCAGGGCGGCTTCGACCCGCTGGTCTCGGCGCAGTACGCGAGCTTCCTGTACTTCCTGTCGCGCGAGGTCGCCGTGTCGCAGGCCGATGCGGCCACCGCGACACGGTTGTTCCTGCTCAACAAGGCCTTGCACGCGATGGAGCTGTTCCACGAGATCGAGCTGCCCGACGTGTTCCTGCTCGGCCACACGCCCGGGCTGGTGTTCGCCAAGGCCGGCTACGGCCGCCACCTGGTGGTGCACCAGGGCTGCACCATAGGCCGCAAGATGGGCGGCGAGCGGCCGGTGCTGGAAGAAGGGGTGGTGCTGTTCCCGAACGCGATGGTGATAGGCCGCTGCCATGTGCGCGCGCGCAGCGTGATCGCACCCGGCGTCTGCCTGGTGGACACCGACACCCCGGGCGACTGCTACGTGCTGCCGGGGCCTGACGGCCCGGTCTTCAAGCCCGCGCGGCGAGAGGTCTGGCGCGACTACTTCGTCGATTGAGCACCTGACCCGCAGCGGCCCGGCCGTCAATGGCCGAAGCGCGCCATCAGCTCCTGCTCGGCCACCACGCGCACCTGCCGCACCGGATCGTAGCGGCTGGCCGCGCCCAGCGGCGTGCGCACGAAGGCCAGCGTGTTCGCCGGCAGCTCCGGCGGCAGGCTGGGCAGGAACTCCGCCGGCAGCGCCGCGCGCTGCTCCAGCACCGCGCGCAGCGCGGGGTCGAAGTCGCCGACGCACAGGATCTGCCGCATGCCCCGCGTCAGCTCGGGATCGGCCATCACGAAGCTCGCCGCGGCCGACGACGCCAGCTCCGACAGGCTCAGCGGGCTCAGGTGCTCGTAGCCCATGCCGCGCAGCCGCATCGCCAGCATGTAGCTGTCGACCGGGCTCTTGCCGAAGAGCACGCGCAGCCGTATCGCCACCGACATGCGGATCGCGATCATCTGCTGGATGCGCTGGTCGAAGTTCGCGCGCTGCTCGGGGTTGGGCGTGCCGTGTGCACGCGCGATGATGTACTCCAGCCCGCCGCGGTAGCGGTCCCAGGCATGCTGGACCTCCTCGTTGCCGAGCTGCTCGCGCCGGTCGTCGTCGAAGTAGCGTGTCACGGCCACGTAATAGGGCTGCGCCTGGATCAGCACGGCGCCCAGCGTCAGGTAGTCGGCCGCATGCACGAAGGCGAAGAAGGCATGGTCGTTGACGCGCGGAATCAGCCGCACCATCGCGTCGCGCCGCACGATCTGCACCTCCGGGAAGATCTGGTAGGTCAGGATGTGGTCCAGCAGCTCGCCATGCGCCTGGCGCTCGATGCGCAGGTCGTGCGGCACGGTGTAGAACTGGCCGAGATTGCGGTCCTCGACGAGATCGAGCTGCAGCCAGGGGGCGTACACCACCACGATCTCCGGGTCGGCCTCCATCTTCGCGATGGTCGCGGCCACCTGCTCGCCGATCAGGCCGTCATCGTCGGCCACGTAGACCACGTAGCGCCCGATCGCCTGCTGCATCGCGAACTGGAAGTTGGCAAAGCCGCCGATGTTCTGTGCGTGACGGATCGAGCGTATCGGCAGGCGCCCGGCGAAGCTCGCCACCACCGCCGGCGTGTCGTCGGGCGATGCGTTGTCGGCAATGACGACCTCGAAACTGTAGGGGAAGCCCGCCAGGTGATCGACCAGGCTGGTCAGCAGCGATACGAGGTAGCGGCTGCGGTTGTAGGTGGGGATGCAGAAACTGACGAGCGGTGCGTTCAAGCGGAGACCTCGGCGGGCAGGATCCCGGCAGGCTGGCCTGGCCGGGCTTGCAGGGGTGATGGGGAATGGGGAAATGGGGAGACCGCGTTCAGGCGACGGCGGCCGCACGCTCTATCGGGATGCAGTTGAAGCGGCCGCCGGTCTGCTGCTCGATCTCGGGCAGGTAGTTGCGGTTCATCACGAAGAGATCGGCCCCCGGCGCCAGGGCCCGCAGGGCCTCTTCGGGCGAATGCACACGCAGCCCGGTTGCCGCCAGGTAGCGCCCCTGCTTGGCCGGGTTGATGTCCACCACCAGGTCGACGGCGGCACCGGCACGCTGCATCATCAACGTGAAGATCACGCCCTTGGAGGCACCGCCCCAGACAGCCGCCTGGCCGCCCGCCGGCCGCTGGCGCAGCGCCGTGGCGGCCGCGTCGAGCGAGGCGCGGAAGTCGGCCGGGAAGTCGAAGCGATCGGTGCTCCGGGCGCGCGGCGCCCGCAGGCTGGCCAGCTCGGCCACCGCGTAGAGATACTGGCCGCCGAAGAGGCGGCCCGACGCCACCACCTCGCCGAACAGGCGGCCGAAGTCGCCCAGCCTGAAGTAGTTCACATGCTCGTAGAACAGATCGAACCAGGCATGGTGGTCGGCGATCCAGTCCGTGCAGGGCACCTCGATGTAGATCAGGCCGCTGCCCCCATTGGTGTCGCGCAGCCGCTCCAGGAACGACAGCGGGTCCTGCACATGCTCGAGCACATGGCGCAGGACCAGGCCGCCGGCACGCCGGCCGGCAGCGGGCGAGAAGTACTCGCGCACGATCGCCGGGTTGCTGCCCTCGTAGGCCGGGTCCATCCCGGTGACGCTGAAACCCAGGGCTTGCAGCTGCTCGAGGAACTGGCCCTTGCCGCAGCCCACCTCGATCAGCGTGCGCTCGCCGAAGTGCGCCTGCACGATCCGCCCCACCTGCTCGAGATGTGCGCGGAACACGCTGCTGTGCCCCTGCTCGTTCTGGTAGTCGGCGTCGTACTGCATGCAGGCCGGGTCGAAGGCCTGGTTGAAGATCAGGCCGGTCTGCTCATCCTGAACCAGCACGACATCGCCCCGGGCGCAGCGCCGTGCGGCCTCGGCGGTGGCGAACATGCGATTCTGGAAGACCGGTAATTGTTCGGCGCGGTAGATCTGGCGGGGTCGGCTCATGGTGGGCGCAGGTTGCAACAGTGTGCGTCGCGCCATTCTCGAAGCCGCACGGGCCGGAGGTGGCGGGAACAGCGGGGCCTTTCCGGACAGACTCGCAAGGAAACGAGAGATGAAGCCGCGGATTTAAGTCCCGCGCTCCGGCGGCCGCCTTGTACGGATGAGGGCAGCGCAGAGCCTGTCCTGTCCCCCCAACACCCCGGAGCCTTCCCCATGCTGAGCCTTCATACCAACGCCGCCTCGCTGTCCACCCAGAACTCGGTCAACTCCACCCAGCGCGCCCTGTCCACCTCGCTGACCCGCCTGGGCACGGGCTTCCGCATCAACTCGGCCAT
>DATHWJ010000240.1:0-9650 GCA_035460745.1 Ideonella sp.
GGCCGCCTTGGGAGCGGCCCGGCGTCGGCCCGCGCAGGCGCATCAGCTGCCTACAATCCGCCCCCATGAACGAGAAATACGTCCCCGCCGAGGTCGAATCGGCAGCGCAGGCCCACTGGAGCGCGCGCGACGCCTACCGCGTCACCGAAGACACGAGCAAACCCAAGTTCTACGCCTGCTCGATGCTGCCCTACCCGTCGGGCAAGCTGCACATGGGGCACGTGCGCAACTACACCATCAACGACATGCTCACGCGCTACCTGCGCATGAAGGGCATGAACGTGCTGATGCCCATGGGCTGGGACGCCTTCGGCCTGCCGGCCGAAAACGCCGCGATCGACAAGAAGATCGCGCCGGCCGCCTGGACGCGCGACAACATCGCCGACATGAAGGCCCAGATGCAGCCGCTGGGGCTGGCCTTCGACTGGTCGCGCGAAGTGGCCACCTGCGACCCCAGCTACTACAAGTGGAACCAGTGGTTCTTTCTGCAGATGCTGGAAAAGGGCATCGCCTACCGCAAGACGCAGATCGTCAACTGGGACCCGGTCGACCAGACCGTGCTGGCCAACGAGCAGGTGGTCGACGGCCGCGGCTGGCGCTCGGACGCGCTGGTCGAGAAGCGCGAGATCCCCGGCTACTACCTGGCGATCACGCAGTACGCCGACGAGCTGCTGGCCAACGTCGCCGACCCGGCCAACCCCGAGTACCTGCACGGCTGGCCCGAGCGGGTGCGGCTGATGCAGGAGCACTGGATAGGCAAGAGCGAAGGCGTGCGCTTCGCCTTCCCGCACGAGATCCGCGACGCCGGCGGCGCGCTGGTGCAGGACGGCCGGCTCTGGGTCTTCACGACCCGCGCCGACACCCTCATGGGCGTCACCTTCTGCGCCGTCGCGGCCGAACATCCGCTGGCGACGCTGGCGGCGGCGGGCAACCCGGCGCTGGCGGCCTTCGTCGAGCAGTGCAAGAAGGGCGGCACCACCGAAGCCGAGATGGCGCTGAAGGAGAAGGAGGGGCTGCCGACCGGCCTGTTCGTCAGCCACCCGCTGACCGGCGAGCGGGTCGAAGTCTGGGTCGGCAACTACGTGCTGATGGGCTATGGCGACGGTGCGGTGATGGGCGTGCCGGCGCACGACGAGCGCGACTTCGCGTTTGCGAAGAAATACGGCATCGCGATCCGGCAGGTCGTGCAGGCCGAGGGCGAGCGCTTCTCCAGCGACGCCTGGGCCGACGCGTACGGCGACAAGCAGCGCGCCGTCTGCGTCAACTCCGGCGTGCTCGACGGCCTGCCCTACAAGGCCGCGGTCGACAAGGTCGCCGAGCTGGTCGGTGCCAAGGGGCTGGGCGAGAAGAAGACCACCTGGCGCCTGCGCGACTGGGGCATCAGCCGCCAGCGCTACTGGGGCACGCCCATCCCCATCATCCACTGCGGCACGGATGAACACCCCGGCTGCGGCGCCGTGCCGGTGCCCGAAAAAGACCTGCCGGTGATACTGCCAGAGGACCTGATCCCCGACGGCTCCGGCAACCCGCTGAACAAGTGCGCGTCGTTCCTGAACGTGGCCTGCCCGAGCTGCGGCAAGCCGGCGCGGCGCGAGACCGACACGATGGACACCTTCGTCGATTCGGCCTGGTACTACATGCGCTATTGCAGCCCGGACAGCGACGGCGCGATGGTCGATGCCCGCAACGACTACTGGATGCCGATGGAGCAGTACATCGGCGGCATCGAGCACGCCGTGCTGCACCTGCTGTACGCGCGTTTCTGGACCAAGGCGATGCGCGACCTGGGCCTGGTCAAGTTCGGCGAGCCCTTCACCAAGCTGTTCACCCAGGGCATGCTGCTGAACGAGTCCTTCTACCGCGAAGACGCCAGCGGCAAGAAGCGCTGGTTCTACCCCAGCGAGGTCGAGCCGCAGTTCGACGACAAGGGCCACCCGGTCGGGGCCATCGCGCGCGAAGACGGCCTGCCAATCAGCCTGGGCGGCATCGAGAAGATGTCCACGTCCAAGAACAACGTGGTCGAGCCGCGCGACATCATCGCCAAGTTCGGTGCCGACACGGCGCGGCTGTTCACGATGTTCGCCGGCCCGCCGGACCAGAGCGCGGCCTGGTCCGACTCCGGCGCCGAGGGCAGCTTCCGCTACCTGCGACGGCTGTGGGCCTTCGGCGCCAGGCAGGCCGAGGCGGTGCGCGGCGCGGGCGACGAGCTGCAAGGTATGAGCGATGCCGCGCGCGCGCTGCGCCGCGAGGTGCACAGCCTGCTGCGCCAGGTCAGCCACGACTACGAGCGCCTGCAGTTCAACACCGTGGTCTCCGGCGCGATGAAGCTGCTGAACGCGCTGGACGGCGCCACGCTGCAGGACAGCCCGGCCGATCGCGGCGTGCTGCGCGAAGGCGTGGGCGTGTTGCTGCGCGCGCTCTACCCGGCCGCGCCGCACGTCACCCAGGCCTTGTGGCAGCAGCTGGGCTACGCCGAACGCCTCGGCGAGCTGCTCGACGCGCCCTGGCCCCTGGTCGACGAAGCGGCGCTGGTGCAGGACGAGATCGAGCTGATGCTGCAGGTCAACGGCAAGCTGCGCGGGGCGCTGAAGGTGCCGGCCGCCGCCGACAAGGCCACGATCGAGGCCGCCGCGCTGGCCAGCCCCGACTTCGCGCGCTTCGCCGAGGGCAAGCCGCCCAAGAAGGTCGTGATCGTGCCCGGCCGCCTCGTCAACGTGGTGGTGTGATGGCGGCCCACCAGCAACAGCGGCGGGCCTTGCTGCGCGGCCTCGCCGCCTTGCCGGCGCTGGCCGTCGCAGGCGGCCTGGCCGGCTGCGGCTTCCACCTGCGGCGCCCGGCCGAGCTGCCCTTCACCCGCCTCGCGCTGACCGGCTTCAAGCCGCGCTCGCCCATGCTGGCCGAGCTGCGCCGCGCGCTGCCCGACAGCGTGCGGGTGATGGAGCAGCCGAAAGACGCCGAGGTGGTGCTGGCGGTCAAGGAAGACCGCTTTGAGAAAACCGTCGCCGCCTCCACGTCGGCCGGCCAGGTGCGCGAATTCCGCCTGCGCGTGAGCTTGCGCTTCCAGCTCACCCGGCCCGACGGCGTCGTGCTGGTGGCCGACACCGAGCTGGAGCAATCGCGCGACATGACCTACACCGAGACCGACGCGCTCGCCAAGGGCACCGAAGAAGAGGTGCTGGTGCACGAGATGCGCGCCGACATCGCGCGGCAGCTGCTGCAGATGCTGTCCTCGGCCGGCCAGCGGGCCTGAGAGACCCCGCCACATGCAGCTGCGCCCCGACGCGCTCGCCACGCAGCTCTCGCGCGGCGGCCTGAAAGCCATCTACACCATTCACGGCGACGAGCCGCTGCTGGCGCAGGAGGCGGCGGACACCTTGCGCGCCGCGGCGCGGGCCGCGGGCTACAGCGAGCGCAAGGTCTTTACCGTCAGCGGCGCGCATTTCGACTGGAGCTCGGTGCTGGGCGCGGCGCAGTCCATGGGCCTGTTCGCCGACCAGCAGCTGATCGAGATCCGCATCCCCAGCGGCAAACCCGGCAAGGAAGGTTCGGCCGCGCTGCAGCAGTATTGCGAGCACCTGGCCGAGGGCGTGCTGACCCTCGTCCACCTGCCCAGGCTGGACCGCCAGCAGCAGCAGGGCGCCTGGTTCCTCGCGCTCGACCGGGCCGGCGTCACGCTGCGGGTCGACCCGGTCGAGCGCCATGCGCTGCCGCAGTGGATCGCGCAGCGACTGGTGGCCCAGGGCCAGCGGGTCGAGCCCGGCGAGCCGGGGCAGCAGGCGCTGGCGTTTTTTGCCGACCGGGTCGAGGGCAACCTGCTGGCGGCCCACCAGGAGCTGCAGAAGCTGGGGCTGCTGTACCCGGCCGGCGAGCTGAGCTTCGAGCAGATCGAGGCCGCGGTGCTGGACGTGGCGCGCTACGACGTCTTCAAGCTCGGCGCCGCGGTGCTGGCGGCCCAGGCCGGGCGGGCGCTGCGCATGCTCGACGGCCTGAAGGCCGAAGGCGAAGCCGCCGTGCTGGTGCACTGGACGCTGGCCGAAGACATCCGCGGCCTGAAGCGCGCGCGCGACGCGATGGACGGCGGCAAGCCGCTGCCGATGGCGCTGCGCGAAGCACGCGTCTGGGGCGACAAGGAGCGGCTCTTCGAGCGCGTGCTGCCCGGCCTGGACGGCGCCGCGCTGGCGCCGCTGCTGCAGGCCGCCAGCCTCTGCGACGGCCTGGTCAAGGGCCTGCGCCAGCCGGATTGGCCGGCCGACCCCTGGGACGGCCTGCGCCGGCTGATGCTGATGACCATCGACGCCCTCGCCGCCGCCGCGGGCGGCGCCCGCCGCGGCGCCAAGGCCCCCGCCAGCCCCAAGCTCGCGCTGCGAGCCTGAATGCGGCGCTGACGGCGCCGGTGGAGTCCGAGAAGGCGCGTGCCCGGCAGGGGCCGCCGGCAACCCGCTCACCCGCGCGGGCCCGGCCGTGGAACAATGAACGCTTGTTCCTTGAAGGCCGGTGCAGCCTGCAAGCCCATGCCCCCCACTGCTTCGTTCGACGACCCCTCATCGCCCCGCCGCGCAGGCGCTTTCACGCTCGCGGATTTCGATTTCACACTGCCCACCGAGCTGATCGCCCAGCACCCCGCCGCCGAACGCAGTGCCTCTCGCCTGCTCGATGGGCGGGCCGATAGGCCGTCCGACCGGGTGTTCCGCGATCTGCCGCAGCTGCTGTCGCCCGGCGATCTGCTGGTTTTCAACGACACCCGCGTGCTGAAAGCCCGCTTGCACGGAGAAAAGCCCACCGGCGGCTCGGTCGAGGCGCTGGTCGAGCGGGTGCTGCCGCGGGTCGGCGACGAGCCGGGCGAGGTGCTGGCCCATCTGCGCGCCAGCAAGTCGCCGCGGCCGGGCGGCACGGTGCGCTTCGGCGTGCCCGGCGGGCCGGGCTTCGACGCCGCGGTGCTGGGCCGCGGCGGGCCGGACGGCTCGCTGTTCCACCTGCGTTTCCCGGGCGACCCCTTCGCGCTGCTGCAGGCCCACGGCCACGTGCCGCTGCCGCCCTACATCACCCACGACGACGAGCCCGAGGACGCCGAGCGCTACCAGACGGTCTTCGCCAGCCGCCCCGGCGCGGTGGCGGCGCCCACCGCGGCGCTGCATTTCGACGAGGCGCTGCTGGCCGCGCTGGCCGCCCGCGGGGTGCTCAGTGCCCGCGTCACGCTGCACGTGGGGGCCGGCACCTTCCAGCCGGTACGCACCGAAAACCTGCAGGAGCACCGCATGCACAGCGAGTGGTTCGAGGTGCCGGCCGAGACGGTCGATGCGATCCATCAGGCACGCCAGCGCGGCGGGCGGGTGGTGTCGGTGGGCACGACCACGCTGCGCGCGCTCGAATCCGCCGCGCTGCAGACCGGCCCCGGGCCCGGCCTGGAACGCGCCTGCTCCGGCGAGACCGACATCTTCATCACGCCCGGTTTCTCGTTCCGTGTCGTCGATCGGCTGGTGACCAACTTCCATCTGCCCAAGAGCACGCTGATGATGCTGGTCAGCGCCTTCGCCGGCCACGGCCACGTGATGGCGCTCTACCGCCACGCGATCGAAGCGCGCTATCGCTTTTTCAGCTACGGCGACGCGATGCTGCTGGAAAGGCGCACCGGCGCCTGAGGGCCGGGCCGAGGTCGGTGGCCAACGGCCGGCCTCACGACCAGACCAGGTGGCCCTGGCCGGCCTCGTTGAGCCGCTGCAGCAGCAGCGGCGCGGCGCCCTCCGGCAACTGGAAGCTCAGGCGCACGTTGCTGCCGTGCACCGCCGCCAGCAGCGTCGCGCCGGCCGCGTCCAGCTCGCGGCGCACCCGGCCCTCCAGGGCATACGGCACTTCGCAATGCAGTTGCAGCAGCTTTTGCAGCGGCAGCTTGGCGGCGCCCAGCAGGGCCTGCGCGACGCTGTCGGTGTAGGCCCGCACCAGCCCGCCTGCGCCCAGCTTGACGCCGCCGAAGTAGCGCACCACGGTCGCCAGCACGCCTTCCAGGTCCTGGTGGCGCAGCACGTCCAGCATAGGCCGGCCAGCGGTGCCGCCCGGCTCGCCGTCGTCCACAGCGGCCGACTGCCCGCCCGCCAGCAGCGCCCAGCAGACATGGGCCGCGCCCGGGTGGGCGGCGCGCAGGCCGGCCACCCGCAGCACGGCCGCCGCGCGGTCGGGCATGGGCTCGACGCAGCCGATGAAGCGGCTCTTCTTGATGGCCAGGTCGCTGTGCACCGGGCCAGCCAGCGTGAATGCCATGGCGGGATGCCGGCAAGGCGGCGGGTCAAAACGCCACTGTCGCACAGCCCGCGGGGCTTGCCCGGCACCGCCCGAGGCGCGCGCGGCGCTCGGCGACAATCGCCGCCATGCTCCAGTTCGAACTGCTCTCTACCGAGGGCCACGCACGCCGCGGTGTGCTCACGCTGAACCACGGCGTGGTGCAGACGCCGATCTTCATGCCGGTCGGCACCTACGGCACCGTCAAGGGCGTGCTGCCGCGCTCGCTGCACGACATGGGCGCGCAGATCATCCTCGGCAACACCTTCCACCTCTGGATGCGGCCAGGGCTGGACGTGATGAAAAGCCTGGGCGGGCTGCACGGCTTCGAGAGCTGGCACAAGCCCATCCTGACCGACTCCGGCGGCTTCCAGGTCTGGTCGCTGGGCGAGATGCGCAAGATCAGCGAAGAGGGCGTGCGCTTCGCGTCGCCGGTCAATGGCGACAAGCTCTTCCTGACACCCGAAGTGAGCATGCAGATCCAGACGGTGTTGAACAGCGACATCGTGATGCAGTTCGACGAGTGCACGCCCTACCAGACCCACGGCCACATCACCACCGAGGCTGAGGCGCGCAGCTCGATGGAGCTCAGCCTGCGCTGGGCCGGCCGCTCGCGCGACGAGTTCCGGCGGCTGGAGAACCCGAACGCGCTGTTCGGCATCGTGCAGGGCGGCATGTTCGAGCACCTGCGGCAGGAGTCGCTGGAGGCGCTGGTCGAGCTGGACCTGCCGGGCTACGCGGTCGGCGGCGTCAGCGTCGGCGAGCCCAAGGATGAGATGCTGCGCATCATGGCGCACACGCCGCACCGCCTGCCCGCCCACAAGCCGCGCTACCTGATGGGCGTGGGCACGCCGGAAGACCTGGTGGAGGGGGTGGCCTGCGGCGTCGACATGTTCGACTGCGTGATGCCCACCCGCAATGCGCGCAACGGCCACCTCTTCACCCGCTTCGGCGACCTGCGGCTGCGCAATGCGCGCTACAAGGACGACGACCGGCCCATCGACATGAGCTGCAGCTGCTACGCCTGCGCCGGCGACGCGGCGCCCGGCTCGGGCCGCAGCGGCTTCAGCCGCGCCTACCTGCACCACCTCGAGCGCTGCGGCGAGATGCTGGCGCCCATGCTGGCCAGCATCCACAACCTGCACTACTACCTCAACCTGATGCGCGAAGTGCGCGACGCCCTCGACCAGGGCCGCTTTGCTGCGTTCCGGCAACAGTTTGCCGCCGACCGCGCCCGCGGCGTCTGACGGACCGACGGGCCGTCACCCTCGCGGGCTACAGTCCGCACCTTCGACCCCCTCACGAAAAATACAGAACGCCCCATGGCGACATCGACCCGAACCCGCCGCGGCGCTGAGACATCAGCCGCAGCCGAAGCCGTTGCCGGGAATCCGCCCGCCCAACGACCCGCCGCCAAGAAGGCGCCCGCCAAAAAGACGGCACCGGCCCCGCAGCCGGTCGTCGTCGAGGTGAAGCCGGCAGCGCCTGCGGCACCGGCCAAGAAGGCCGCGGCCAAAAAGACCCCCGCGAAGAAGGTGGCTGCACTGGCAGCGGTCCCCGCACCCGTGCCCGCCCCGGCTGAAAAGACGGCGGCGAAGAAGCCGGCGTCCGTCAAGGCAGCGGCCGGCAAGACCGCTGCAGCCAAGCCTGCTGCAGCGAAGAAGACCGCGGCCAAGACGCCCGCCCCGGTGAGCGAGCCGGCCAGGAAGTCGCCGGCCGCCAAGAAGGTTGCCGCGCCAGCACCCGCGGCCAAGAAGGCCGCTGCGAAAAAGCCGCCGGCTGCCAAGGCGCCGGCCGCCGTGGTGGCCGAGGCATCTCCGCCCCCGCTCCCACCGGCACCCATCGAATCGGCCCGCCCGCCGGCCCCGCAAGCCGAGGCCCCAGCGGCCGCGCCGGCCCGCCCGCCCAAGCCTTCGCCCCCCCGGGCATCCGCAACCGCGCCAGCACCTGCGCCCGCCAGGACGCCCGCTCACGCGGCATCAGGCCGTGCGGCAAAACCGGCCGCCAAACCCTCTGCAAAGGCGCCCGCGCAAAAGCCCGCTGCCCAGAACCCCCTCGCCCAGAAGCCGCCCACCCGCCAGGCAGCGCCCGAGCATCGTCCGCCGCCGCCCGCGCAGCCCCGCCGCCCGGCGCCCGCCCCGGCCCCGGTCGAGCCGCCGCCCATCTTCGCGTGGCAGCGCCCCGAAGCCGACGAGGTGTTCGCGGCGATCGCCTTGCGCGACCTGCGCGACGGCAGCGAGTACACGCTGGACCTGCGCTCCGCCACCCCCGGCGACAACCGCTGCAGCTGCGCCGCCTGGCGCAGCGCGCTCTCGGGCCAGTGCGAGCACCTCGCCTTCGTGCTGGCGCAACTCGCGGCCGACAGCGAAACCGCCGCGGTGCTGGAGCACGGCTGGCAGCCGCTGCACAGCGAGGTCTTCCTGCGCTACGGCGCGCGCCGCTCGCTGCGCTGGCTGGCCGGCAGCATCTGCCCCGAGCCGCTGGAGCAGGCGGCGCTGGCGCTGCTCGACCCCCGAGGCGACCTGCGGCTGGACGACGGTGCCGCGTTGCCGGCCCTGCTGCGCCTGGCCGACGAGGTGGGCCAGGAGTTGCGGGTCGATGAAAGCGTCTGGACCCACCTGGCGCACCAGCGCGACGCTGCCAACCGCGTGCTGCGGCTGGAGCAGGCCTACCCCGAGGGCCCGTCCAGCGCGGCGCTGCAGTCGCTGCTGACGCTGCCGCTGCGGCCCTACCAGATCGAGGGCGCGCTGTTCGCCGCGGTGGCCGGCCATGCGCTGCTGGCCGATGACGACGGCCTGGGCAAGACGGTGCAGGCCGTCGCCGCCACCGAGCTGCTGATACGCCAGTTCGGCGTCGAGCGCGTGCTGGTGGCTTGCGAGGCCGCGCAGCAGTCGCATTGGCAACAGGCCTTGCAGGAGCTCGCCGGCCGCGACAGCCTGCGGGTCGAAGGCGACGCCGCCAGCCGGGCGGCGCACTATGCCGACGCCGCGCCGATCAAGATCGCCGACCTCGCCACGCTGCGGCAGGACCGCGCCGGCCTGGCCGCCTTCAACCCCGAGCTGGTGATCGTCGACGAAGCGCGCGACGAGGCCCGTGCCGAGCAGCCCTTCGACTTTGCCGTGCTCGACGGCCTGGGCGCGCCCTATGCCCTGCTGATCACCCGCACGCCGCTGGAGGAGCGGCCGCAGGACCTGCTGCCGCGCGTGCTGTGGCTGGACCCGTACCGCCTCGGCACCAGCGCGCGCTTCCTGCGCCAGCACGTCAAGCGCAGCGCCGGCGGCGAGATCGCCGGCATCGCGGCGCTGGAGCAGCTCGACACCACGCTGCGCCACGTGATGCTGCGCCGCACGCGCGACCAGGTCTCCGCGCAGTTGCCC
>DATHWJ010000241.1:0-1527 GCA_035460745.1 Ideonella sp.
CAAGGTGCGCGTGAAGAGCGACGGCACGGGCGTGGAGACGGCCAACGTGAAGATGAGCATGAACCCCTTCGACGAGATCGCGGTGGAGGAGGCGGTGCGGCTCAAGGAGAAGGGCGTGGTGTCGGAGATCGTGGCGGTGTCGTGCGGCCCGCAGGCCTGCCAGGAGACGCTGCGCACGGCGATGGCGATCGGCGCGGACCGCGCGATCCTGGTGGAGACGGAGGCCGAGCTGCAGCCGCTGGCGGTGGCCAAGCTGCTGAAGGCGCTGGCCGAGCGCGAGCAGCCGCAGCTGGTGATCCTGGGCAAGCAGGCGATCGACGACGACTGCAACCAGACCGGGCAGATGCTCGCGGCGCTGCTGGAGTGGCCGCAGGCGACCTTCGCGAGCAAGGTCGAGCTCGCCGAGGGCGCGGCCAGCGTCACGCGCGAGGTCGACGGCGGCCTGGAGACGCTGCGGCTGCAGCTGCCGGCGGTGGTGACCACCGACCTGCGGCTCAACGAGCCGCGCTACGTGACGCTGCCCAACATCATGAAGGCGAAGAAGAAGCCGCTGGAGACCCTGAAGCCCGAGGCGCTGGGGGTGGACGTGGCGCCGCGCATCAAGACGCTGAAGGTGGTCGAGCCGCCCAAGCGCGGCGCCGGCGTCATGGTGCCGGACGTGGCCGCGCTGGTGGCCAAGCTGAAGAACGAAGCGAAGGTGATCTGATCATGAGCGTCCTCGTCATTGCCGAACACGAACACGCCCTGCTCAAGGGCGCCACCTACCCCACCGTGACGGCCGCCGCGCAGCTCGGCGAGGTGCACGTGCTGGTGGCCGGCTGCAACGCCGGCGAGGCGGCGCAGCGCGCCGCGCGCATCGCGGGCGTCGCCAAGGTGCTGCACGCCGACGCGCCGCAGCTCGAGGAGCAGCTGGCGGAGAACGTGGCCGCGCAGGTGCTGGCGCTGGCCGGCGGCTACACGCACATCGTCTTCTCGGCCACCGCGCACGGCAAGAACGTCGCGCCGCGGGTGGCCGCCAAGCTCGACGTGGCGCAGGTCTCCGACATCACCAAGGTGGTGTCGGCCGACACCTTCGAGCGGCCGATCTACGCCGGCAACGCGGTGGCCACGGTGCAGAGCACGGACGCGGTGAAGGTGCTCACGGTGCGCACCACCGGCTTCGACGCGGCGGCCGAGGGCGCGTCGGCCGCGCCGGTGGAAAGCATTGCGGCGGTGGCCGACAGCGGGCGCAGCGCCTTCGTCGGGCGCGAGGTGACGCAGAGCGACCGCCCGGAGCTCACGGCGGCCAAGATCATCGTCTCCGGAGGCCGTGGGCTGGGCAGCAACGAGAAGTTCGACGCCGTGCTCACGCCGCTGGCCGACAAGCTCGGTGCGGCGCTGGGCGCCAGCCGCGCGGCGGTGGACGCGGGCTACGCGCCCAACGACTGGCAGGTCGGGCAGACCGGCAAGATCGTGGCGCCCAGCCTGTACATCGCCTGCGGCATCAGCGGGGCGATCCAGCACCTGGCGGGCATGAAGGACTCCAAG
>DATHWJ010000242.1:0-5733 GCA_035460745.1 Ideonella sp.
GATGTGCCCTGGCCGGTCGCGCTCACCCCCGAGCAGCGCGCCCGCCACGACGAGGCCGCCGCGCCCGCCGCTCCCATCCTGGCGCGCTGGCAGCGCAGCGCCTACGTCTCCGACGCCGACCAGCGCCGCCTCGTGGCCGCGCTGCGCCAGATGCAGGACGTCTGCCACGGCGCGGGCACCGAAGCCCCGCCCAAGCTCGACGCGCTGCTGGGCCTGCTGCCCGAGCTGCTGGAGCGGCCGGACACGCGCGTGGTGGTCTTCTCGGCCCGCACCCAGACGGCGCTGCAGGCCGGCCGCCGCCTGGGGGCCGCCGGCTTCGACCACGTGGTCTTCGGCGCCAGCGACGCGATACGCCAGCGCCTGCAGGGCAGCGCGGCCTACCGCGTGGTGCTCTGCAGCGACGCCGCCAGCGACCCGCTGCCCGCGCAGCCGCTGAAGACCGTGGTGATACAGCTGGACCCGCCCTGCGACCCGCAGCGCCGGCAGCGCCGCCTGCAGCGCGTGCAGGGCGACGCGCCGGCCCGCAACCTGCCGGTGATCCAGCTGATCGCGCAGGACAGCCTGGAGGCTGCGCTGTGGGCGCTGCCGGCCGAGGCGCGCGAGCTGGTGGCCTCGACCATTGACGGCCAGCGCGGCGAAGCCTTCCTGCAGGGCGAGCGGCTGGCGCAGTTCATGGCCGTCGTGGCGGCGTTGCTGCAGGGCCTGGCACGGCACTGAGCGCCGGGGAGGTTCTTCGCCGATGCCCACCGCGCTGCGCTGGCTGACCCAGGCCTTGAAGGGCCTGCTCACCGGCGCGGTCGGCCTGCTGATCCTGTTCGAGGAGTGGGGCTGGGAGCCGCTGCAGCGCCAGCTCGCGCGGCTCGGCAAGCTGCCGCTGCTGGGCGCGATCGAGCGCCGCATCGCCCGGCTGCCGCCCTACGCGGCGCTGGCCTTGTTCGCGCTGCCGGCGTTGTCGCTGCTGCCGGTCAAGCTGCTGGCGCTGTGGTTCATCAGCCGCGGCCACGTGCTCTTCGGCACGCTGGTGATCCTGGCCGCCAAGCTGCTCGGCACCGCCATCCTGGCCCGTCTTTACACGCTGACCCAGCCGGCCCTGATGCAGCTCGCCTGGTTCGTGCACTGGCACGGCCGCTGGCGTGTGTGGAAAGAAGGCCTGCTGGCGAGGATACGGGCGAGCCGGATCTGGCGCCGCGCCCGCGCGCTGAAAGCGATGGCGCGCCGCGGGTGGCAGCGGCTGCGGCACGCCGGGCCGGGTGCCGATTGACCGCGGCCATGTTGGTCAAGCAGAATGACCAACTATCGATCTGCGAGGCGCCGCACCATGGCCCAATACAACATCGCGCAGGCCAAGGCGCAGTTTTCCGAGCTCGTACAGCGAGCGCTGGCGGGCGAGGAGGTCGTGATTGCACGCGACAACCGGCCCTTGCTGCGTCTCTCGCCGCTCGCGTCCGCTGGGCGCGGCGCCCGCCAGCCCGGCTCGGCCAAGGGGCTGATCAAGTCCATGGCCGCCGACTTCGACGCGCCGCTGGATGATTTCGCCGATCACAGCTGATGCGCCTGCTGCTGGACACCCACGCTTTTCTTTGGTGGGTGATGGACCACCCCTCGTTGTCCGCGGTGGCACGCTCGGCGATCGCCGACCCCGACAACGAATGCCTGCTCAGCATCGCGAGCGCCTGGGAGATCGCGATCAAGACCAGCTTGGGCAAGCTCGATGTCGGTGTGAATCTGGAGCGGTTCATTCCAGAGCAGTTGGCTGTGAACCGGTTTCAGCAGTTGCCGCTGGCCCTGGGCCACGTCCTGCGGGTTGCCAGCCTGCCGTGGCACCACCGCGACCCCTTCGATCGCCTGCTCATCGCCCAATGCCAGGCGGATTCGCTGACGCTGGTCAGTGCCGATGCGTCGATGCGGCACTACGACGTGGCGCTGCTCTGGTAACCGCGACTCGCGGCCTGAGCCTGTGCAACTCGACCCTGCCCGGGTCGGCGAATCACTTCTCCGCCGGTGGCATCAGCAGCGGGATGCTGCCATCGGAGCCGGCGCCCAGCAGTCCCACGCTCGAGTACACGCCCAGCTTGTCGCGCGTGTCGGCGATGTCGAGGTTGCGCATGGTGAGCTGGCCGATCCGGTCGGCCGGCGTGAAGGCGCCCTCCACCTTCTCCATGCTCAGCCGCTCGGGCTTGTAGGTCAGGTTGGGGCTGGCGGTGTCGAGCAGCGTGTAGTCGTTGCCGCGGCGCAGCTCCAGCGTCACCTCGCCGGTGATCGCGCGCGCCACCCAGCGCTGGGCGGTCTCGCGCAGCATCAGGCACTGCGGATCGAACCAGCGGCCCTGGTAGAGCAGGCGGCCGAGCTTGCGGCCGTTCATGCGGTATTGCTCTATGGTGTCTTCGTTGTGGATGCCGGTCACCAGCCGCTCGTAGGCGATGTGCAGCAGCGCCATGCCCGGCGCTTCGTAGATGCCGCGGCTCTTGGCCTCGATGATGCGGTTCTCGATCTGGTCGCACATGCCCAAGCCATGGCGGCCGCCGATGCGGTTGGCCTCCTCGAACAGCGCCACCGCGCTGCCGAAGGTGATGCCATTCAGCGCCACCGGCTGGCCCTCCTCGAAGCGCACCGTCACGGTCTCGGCCTTGACCGCCACGTCGTCGCGCCAGAAGGCCACGCCCATGATGGGATTGACGATGTGCAGGCCCTTGTTCAGGAACTCCAGGTCCTTGGCCTCGTGGGTCGCGCCCAGCATGTTGGAGTCGGTCGAGTAGGCCTTCTCGGTGCTCATCTTGTAGTCGAAGCCGTTGGCGATCAGGTACTCGCTCATCTCCTTGCGGCCGCCCAGCTCGTCGATGAAGGTCTGGTCCAGCCAGGGCTTGTAGATGCGCAGCGCCGGGTTGGCCAGCAGACCGTAGCGGTAGAAGCGCTCGATGTCGTTGCCCTTGTAGGTGCTGCCGTCGCCCCAGATGTTGACGCCGTCGTCGCGCATCGCCACCACCAGCGCGGTGCCGGTGACCGCGCGGCCCAGCGGCGTGGTGTTGAAGTAGGTGGCGCCGCCGGTCGAGATGTGGAAGGCCGCGCTCTGGATTGCCGCGATGCCTTCGGCCACGAGCTGCGCGCGGCAGTCGACCAGCCGGGCGATGTCGGCGCCGTAGGCCAGGGCCTTGCGCGGGATCTCGTCGTAATCGCTCTCGTCGGGCTGGCCCAGGTGGGCGGTGTAGGCGCAGGGCACGGCCCCCTTGGCGCGCATCCAGTGCACCGCGGCGCTGGTGTCCAGCCCCCCGGAAAACGCGATGCCGACACGTTCGCCGGCGGGAAGTTTTTGGAGGATGGTGGCGGCCACGGTGGTGCTCTTGTCGAGGGTTGGTCTGGGGGAACCCCCAATTTTAGGCCGGCTGCTTCTGCGGCTCGCCCGCCGGCTCGACCAGCAGGCTCGCCACCCGCTCGCGCAGGCCGTCGAGCGTGACCGCCTGCGGCGCGATGGCCGGGGTGGCTGCCAGCCCGACGCGGCTGAACAGCCCGCGCCGGAACGGCCTGACCATCGCCGAGCCCTTCTCGGCCCGCGAGAAGAACGAGCCCCAGAGGTTTTGCAGCGCCATCGGCACGACAGGCACCGGCCGGCGCTCGATGATCTTCATCACGCCGCCCTTGAAGGGCTGCAGCGCGCCGTCCACCGTGATGCCGCCCTCCGGGAAGATGCCCAGCAGGTCGCCCTCGGCGAGTACCCGGTCGGCGGCTTCGAAGGCGGCTTCGTAGGCGGCCGGGTCTTCGGCGCGCGGCGCGATCGGGATCGCCTTGGCCAATCTGAACAGCCAGCCCAGCACCGGCACCTTGAAGATGCGGTGGTCCATCATGAAGCGGATGGGCCGCGGGCTGGCGGCCATCAGCAGCACCGCGTCGATGAAGCTGACATGGTTGCAGACCAGCACCGCCGCGCCTTCGAGCGGGATGTGCTGGTCGCCCGTGACCTTGAAGCGGTAGACGCAGCGCGACAGCATGTAGGCCACGAAGCGCAGCAAATACTCCGGCATCAGCAGGAAGATGTAGCCGGCCACGATGGCGTTGGCCAGCGCCACCAGGCCGAAGACCTGCGGGATGCTGGCGCCCGCGCCCAGCAGCACGCCGACCAGCAGGCTGCTGGCGATCATGAACAGGGCGTTGAGGATGTTGTTGGCCGCGATGATGCGGGCGCGGTGGCTGGCGGGCGAGCGCAGCTGTATCAGCGCATACATCGGCACGCTGTAGAGGCCGGCCGAGAGCGAGAGCGCGAAGAGGTCGAACAGCACGCGCCAGTGGGCCGGCACCGCGAGGAAGCTGCCCACGCTCTGCGCCGCCACCGCGGGCAAGCCGCGCGAGGCCAGGTACAGGTCGGCCGCGAACACGCTCATGCCGAACGCGCCCAGCGGCACCAGGCCGATCTCCACATGGCGCCGGCTCAGCACCTCGCACAGCAGCGAGCCTATGCCTATGCCCACCGAGAACACCACCAGCAGCAGCGACGCGACCTGCTCGTCGCCGTGCAGCACCTCCTTGGCGAACGACGGGAACTGCGACAGGAAGACCGCGCCGAAGAACCACATCCACGAGATGCCCAGCAGCGAGCGGAAGACGACCAGGTTGCCATGGGCCAGCTTGAGATTGCGCCAGGTCTCGGTGACCGGGTTCCAGTTGACGACCAGCTCGGGCGCGGTGGCCGGCGTGGCCGGGATGGCCTGCGAGACGATGCGGCCGGCGAGCGCCAGCGCCAGGCTGGTGAGCGCCACCGCCTGCGCGCCCGTCAGCGCATGGCCTTCGGGCAGCGCGATCAGCAGCCCGCCGGCCACGTTGCCCAGCAGGATCGCGACGAAGGTGCCCATCTCGACCATGCCGTTGCCGCCGGTCAGCTCGCGCTCGTTCAGGTGCTGGGGCAGGTAGGCGAACTTGACCGGGCCGAACAGCGTGCTGTGCAGCCCCAGCAGGAAGATGCAGCCCAGCAGCAGCGGCACCTGCGCGGTGACCAGGCCGAGGGCGGCCAGCACCATGATGAGCAGCTCCAGGTTCTTCACCAGCCGGGTCATCATGGCCTTGTCGTACTTGTCGGCCAGCTGGCCGGCGGTGGCCGAGAAGAGCAGGAAGGGCGCGATGAAGACCGCGCCGATGACCAGCCCGGCCAGCGCCGGCGGCAGCCAGCTCACCGAGAGCCGGTAGGTCACCAGCATCGTGAACGCGAACTTGAAGACGTTGTCGTTCGCGGCGCCGAGGAACTGGGCCCAGAAGAAGGGCGCGAAGCGGCGCTGGCCCAGCAGCGCGAACTGGTTGGGGTGGTCCTGCTCGGCGGCGGGCTGTGGCGTGGTCATCGTCTGGGTCTCCCTGGTCGGACGGGGTCCGGTGCGGCACTGTAGCGGCGGCCTTTTGTTCAGTGGACCAGCACCGGCGCACTGCCCAGCTTGCTGCGCTGCAGCCAGGCAAACACCGAGTCGGCGGTCACGGTGGCGATGCGGTCGGCAAAACGCTCGCTGTTGGGGTGGTCGTCGAAGGCAACGTTGGCCGCCGTCGCACGAGCGCCCAGGCGGGTCAGCGCCCCGAGCTTGAGCACGCCGGGCTCGTAGCCCTGGGCGCGCAGCGTCTCCTGCGCGGCGCGCCGGCTGTTGGCCTGCGGCGCGAGCGCCCCGGCCAATGTCTCGATGACCCACTGGTTGCTCTGCTGGTAGGTCTGCGACCAGGGGTAGGCGACCATGCTGTAGCGCGGGCTGTGAAAGAGCGCGGCGC
>DATHWJ010000243.1:0-1754 GCA_035460745.1 Ideonella sp.
TGCATGAAGTCGACCACGGCCATGAAGGTGTCGAGCACGCAGGGGTCTTGGCGCTTGCCGGTGTGGCGTTCCAGGCCGCGGTAGAGGGCCAGCGGGTCGCGGCCAAGCAGGTCGCCGGGCTGGTGGATGCCCAGGCCGCGCAGATCGCCGGCCATCGCGGGGCCGACGTTGGGCAGTTGCTCCAGCGTCTTGCAGTCGGCCGCGCTGGAGGCCTTGGGGCTCTTGATCGGGGCCATGGGACTTCAGCCTTTCAATCGGGGGGCAGCCGGGGTTCGCGAAGCTGCGAGGGCCGGGATCAGAACAGCATGTGCTGCCGCACCAGCCCGACCGCGATGCCCTCGATGGAAAAGTCCTCGTCGCCCAGCGGCACGACGATGGGCTGGAACTCGGGGTTCTCGGGCAGCAGCTCGATCGCGCTGCGGGTGCGGTGGAAGCGCTTGACGGTGACCTCGTCGGCCAGCCGCGCGACGACGATCTGGCCGTTGCGGGCTTCGCCGGTCTTTTGCACAGCGAGCAGGTCGCCGTCGACGATGCCGGCGTCGCGCATGCTCATGCCCTTGACCTTCAGCAGGTAGTCGGGCCGGCTGGGGAACAGGCTGGCTTCGAGCAGGTAGGTCTGATCGATGTGCTCCTGGGCCAGGATGGGGTGGCCGGCCGCGACGCGCCCGACCAGCGGCAGGCTGAGCTGGGACAGGCTGGGCAGCGGCAGTGCGTACTGCTTGCCGCGGGCTTCGTTGAGCGCGCGTAAAGTGGTGGTGGGCAGACGGATGCCGCGCGAGGTGCCGCCCAGCAGCTCGATCACGCCCTTGCGCGCCAGCGCCTGCAAGTGCTCCTCGGCCGCGTTGGGCGAGCGGAAGCCGAGCTCGGTGGCGATCTCGGCGCGGGTGGGTGGCGAGCCGGTGCGGGCGATGGTGCTCTGCACCAGGTCCAGGATCTGCTGCTGACGGGCGGTGAGCTTGGGGCTGTCGGTCATGGGGCAGTCTGAGGTTGTATCCAGTATCTGTATTTTTATCCAGACTTTCGCAAAAAGCAAAACAAATGCTCGAAGCCGCACCTTTGATCGTCATCCTCGGCACCGGCGGCACCATCGCCGGCACCTCGGCGCAAGCGTCGGACAACGTCGGCTACAGCGCCGGCCAGATCGGCGTCGCGCAGTTGCTGGCCGCCGTGCCACCGCTCGCGGCCTGGCGGCTCGAGGCCGAGCAGGTCGCCCAGCTCGACAGCAAAGACATGGACCACGCCGTCTGGCAGCAACTCGCGGTGCGGGTGGCGCATCACCTCGCGCGGCCGGAGGTCGGCGGGCTGGTAATCACGCATGGCACCGACACGCTGGAGGAGACCGCCTACTTCCTGCAGCGCGTGCTGGCGCCCGCCAAGCCGGTGGTGCTGACGGCCGCGATGCGCCCGGCCACCGCCTTGCTGGCGGATGGCCCGCAGAACCTGCTGGACGCCGTGAGGCTGGCCGCCGAGCCCGGCGCGCGCGGCGTGCTGGCGGTGCTGGCCGGCCGCGCCCACGGCGCGATGGAGGTGCGCAAGCAGCACCCCTACCGGGTGGATGCCTTCGACTCGGCCGACGCCGGCCCGATCGCGCGCATCGAGGAGGGCCAGGTGCGCCGCCTGCGCGACTGGCCGGCCGGCGAGGCGCTGGGCCTCGCCTGCGTGAGCGGGGCGGTCGATGCCTGGCCCCGCGTGGCCATCGTCAGCAGCCATGCCGGGGTCGATGGCGAGCTGGTCGGCGCGCTGGTGGCGCTGGG
>DATHWJ010000244.1:0-1692 GCA_035460745.1 Ideonella sp.
ACCGCCTCGACGCCCTGCGCGGCGTCGCCATCGTCTGGATGGCCGGTTTCCACTTCAGCTTCGACCTCAACCGCTACGGCCTGATGCAGCCGCCGCAGCAGTTCCTCACCGACCCGTTCTGGACCCTGCAGCGCACCGCCATCGTCAGCCTGTTTCTTTTCTGCGCCGGGCTGGGGCAGGCAGTGGCGCTGCAGGCCGGCCAGCCCTGGGCGCGCTTCTGGCGCCGCTGGGCCCAGGTGGCGGGCTGCGCGGTGCTGGTGACGGCCGGCTCGTGGCTGATGTTCCCGCAAAGTCCTATCACCTTCGGCGTCTTGCATGGCATCGCGGCGATGCTGCTGATCGTGCGGCTGCTTGCGCCGTTGGCGGCGCGCCGGCCCGGCGGCAGCCTGGTCTGGCTGGCGCTCGGCGTGGCGGCCCTGCTGCTGCCGCAGCTCTGGGGCCACCCCTTCTTCGACACCCGCTGGACCAACTGGGTCGGGCTGGTGACGCATCTGCCTTTCACGCAGGACTACGTGCCGGTGCTGCCCTGGCTGGGCGTGGTGATGGCAGGCGTGGCGGCAGGGCAGTGGCTGCTGGCGCACCGGCCGGGCGTGCTGGCGGGCGACGTGCCGGCGGCGTTGCGGCCGCTGGCGCTGCTGGGGCGGTGGTCACTGAGCTTCTACATGCTGCACCAGCCTGTCCTGGTGGGCGTGACGCTGGGCCTGGTGGCGCTGGCCCGGCCTTGAGCCGGCGGGCGCCTCCCGGCCCGCAGGCTCGCTCTCAAGGCACCTTCGTCAAGGTCATCCCGCAATCGGCGATGTTGTCGTAGGCGTAGCGCGTGACGACGATCTCCGGGCCGATCTGGCGCGCGGCGACGACGTAGTTGGTATAGAAGCAGCCGCCGTAGTTGCCGCTCGTGCTGCCGTCTATGCCCCAGGAGTAATCGCGGTAGCCGGGGATGCCGCCGATATTGGCCGCGGTCAGCTGCAGCTCGAAGGGGTGGCCGGCGATGTCGCCGTTGTCGACCGTGAAGTGCCAGAAGTAGGGGCTCTTGGCGCACGAGACCGAGGTCTCCTGGCGGCCGCTGGGCAGGGTCGCGGTGTTGACGGTGCAGGTGCCGCCGTAGTTGTCGGTGTAGTTGCCCGGCACGAAGCGGTTGCTCTGCACCACCACCCGCTTGATCGAGGTGACGGTGGCTGTGCCGGCCGGCTTGCCGTTGCTGCCGACGGCCAGGTCGACCGTCACGTCCCAGTAGCCGATCTTGCCGTTGAGGTCGGTGGTGGGCACGCCGTAGCTGCGCACCTGGGCGGCCGAGGCCTGGGTCTGGGCCTGCTCCAGGTAGGCCGTCTGCGGCGGCGCCGCGGCGAGGGCGGGCGCGGCGATCGTGCAGGCACCGAGCAGGCCGGCCGTGCGGGCGATGGCCTGGCGGGCGGAGGCGTGCGGGGTGGCTTGGGGGCGGTTGTTCATGGGGGGCTCCTTCTGTGTTGCTGTACAGCGCGGCACCGGCCGGCCATGCCGGGGTGCCACGCTGCCGATTGAGCGCCCGCCGGGCGGCCGGCACCATCATCCCGGCCTCACCAATTTGTCACCTCGGCCCCCGCGCCCGGCTTGCAAGGCGCTGTGACACACTGGCGCGCGGCCCCCGCGGCCGTGCCTTGGAGGGCGCATGACGGTGGACCACGAGCCACTCAGCTACCGCTACCGTTTCGGCAG
>DATHWJ010000245.1:0-11169 GCA_035460745.1 Ideonella sp.
CCTCGGTCTGGCGGAAGACGCGGCCCTGCCCGACGCGCACCACCGCGACCGCCAGCTTCAGGGCGACCCAGCCCTGCAGCAGCGTGGCATCGACCTGGTCGTGCAGGTAGAACGCGAGCAAGACCGCGAAGCCGCTCGCGATCAGCATGCCGACGCTGGCGTGCAGCCAGACCATGCGCAACTGCTCGGCCGCCACCGGCCCGCGCGTGGCCGGCTCCAGCGCCAGCGACCAGCGGCAGGCCAGGCGGGCGAAGACCGAAGCGGACGTGCTCATGGCGCGGTACTGCAGAGCGCGGGTTCAGTGCATGGCCGACCCGCCGAGCGAAAACGGCCCGGGCCAGCACCCGGGCCCCTGCGCAGCAAGGCGCCGCGAGGTGTTGGTTCGTCCCAGCCACGGCGGGCACTGGCGGCCCTTGGACTTCAGCAGTGACATCCGCGCTCTCCCTTGGTGCTGCCAGTCTACGCGTCTGTGCCGCGGGCCGCCATCGGCCCCCAAAACCAGGGCGGGCGGCGCGTGGCGCTGCGACAATTTCGGCATGAACCCCGCACGCCCCCGCATCGCCCTGATCGCCGCCGTCGCCCGCAACGGCGTGATCGGCCATGACAACCAGCTGCTCTGGCGCGTGCCGGAGGACCTGGCCCACTTCCGCCGCAGCACGCACGGCGGCCCGGTGCTGATGGGCCGCAAGACCTGGGACTCGCTGCCGGCGCGGTTCCGCCCGCTGCCGGGCCGGCGCAACCTGGTGCTGACCCGCCAGGCCGGTTTCGAGGCGCCCGGTGCCGAGCCGGTGCACTCGCTGGAGCAGGCGCTGCGCCTGGCGGCAGACGCGCCCACGCTGTTCGTGATCGGCGGCGAGCAGCTCTACCGGGCCGCGCTGCCGCTGGCCGACGAGCTGCTGCTGACCGAGATCGAGCGCGACTTCGACGGCGACACGCGCTTCCCCGAGTGGCCGCGCGCGGCCTTCGCCGAGGCCACGCGCGAGCGCCACCAGGCCGCCCCGCCGAACGACTTCGCCTTCAGCTTCGTCAGCTACCGGCGCCGGCCGGCATAGGGGCGCCGGGCGGTGCGAGCGAGCGCTTGCCGCTCCCTTCCCCGCCCTCTTCCCGGCCACTGGCCAGCCAGCCCGGCAAGGCCTCGGCCGGCATGGGCCGCGCGAAGTGGTAGCCCTGGAACTCGTCGCAGCCGGCGCCGTGCAGCAAGGCCAGCTCGGCGGCCTGCTCGACGCCCTCGGCCACCACCCGCAGGCCCAGCGCATGGCCCAGGCCGATGATGGCCTTGACGATGGCCTGCGCGCTCGGGTCGGCCAGCATGTCGCTCACGAAGGAGCGGTCGATCTTGAGCTTGTCGAGCGGGAAGCGGTTGAGGTAGTTGAGGCTGGAGTAGCCGGTGCCGAAGTCGTCGATCGACAAGCCCACGCCGAGGCCGCGCATGGCCTGCAGCTTGCCCAGGTTGGCCTGCACGCTCTCCATCAGGGTCGACTCGGTGATCTCCAGCTCCAGCACGCCGGGGCCCACCTGGTGGCGCTGCATGCTGGCCTGCAGCGCCACCAGCAGCCGCTCGTCGCGCAACTGCAGCGCCGAGAGGTTGATCGACATCGCCACCTCGCCCAGACCGCCGTCGCGCCAGCGCGCCACCTGGGCGCAGGCCTCCTCGATCACCCAGGCGCCGATGCCGACGATCAGCCCGCTCTCCTCGGCCACCGGGATGAACTGCGCCGGCGAGACCGCGCCCAGCTCGGCGCTGTGCCAGCGCAGCAGGCCCTCCACCCCCGCCAGCTCGCCGCTGGCCGCGTCGATGCGCGGCTGGTACTGCAGGCTCAGCTCGCGCTGCTCGATCGCGCGGCGCAGCGCCGACTCCATGCGCTGGCGCAGCTCGGCGCGCTGCGTCATCTCGGCGCTGAACAGGCGCGAGCCGTCGCGGCCCTGGGCCTTGGCCTGGTACATCGCCACGTCGGCATGGCGCACCAGGTCGTCGACGTCCTGCGCGTCGTCCGGGAACAGCGCAATGCCTATGCTGCACGAGACATGCAGCTCGGTGCCCTCGACCTGGTGCGGCTCGCGCACCCGGCGCACCAGCCGCTGCTCGGCGATCAGCGCCGCTTCGCCGCGCCCCTCGACGCCGTTCAGCACCACGATGAACTCGTCGCCGCCGAGCCGGCTCACGGTGTCGCCGCCGCGCACCGCTTCGCCCAGGCGCCGGGCCACCGAGCGCAGCAGGCCGTCGCCCATGTGGTGGCCGAGCGAGTCGTTGATGTTCTTGAAGCGGTCCAGGTCGAGGAACAGCACCGCCACCTTGTGGCCGGCGCGCCCGGCCTGCTGCAGCGCCATGCGCAGCCGCTCCAGGCAGAGGGCGCGGTTGGGCAGGCCTGTCAGCACGTCGTAGTGGGCCAGGTACTCGATGCGCGCTTCGCTCTTCTTGCGGTCGGTGATGTCGATCGAGGTGCAGATGAAGTGGGTCAGCTCGCCCTGCGCCTCGCGCACCGCGCTGACCACCAGCCAGGCCGGGTACTCGCTGCCGTCGCGCCGGCGGATGCCGAGCTCGCCCTGCCAGGCGCCGCGCGAGCGCACCTGCTGCCACAGGGTGGGCAGCGCCGGCCCGGCCAGCAGCAGCTCGGGCGGCTCGCCGATCAGGTCCTGCACGTCCTGCCCGGTGCTGCGGGACAGCGCACGGTTGACGCTGATCACGCGCAGCCCCGCGTCGACGATCATGATGCCCTCGAACGAGGCCTCGAAGACCTTGGCCCAGAGCTCCAGCCGCTGCTCCATCAGCTTCAGGTGGTTGATGGGCGCAAAGGCCGTCAGGATCGCGTCGCGGCCCTGGAAGCTCAGGCGGCGCGCCGAGAGCACCGCCCAGACCGGCTCGGCGCCGCCCTGCCAGCGCACCTCGAACTCGTCCACCGCGCCGCGGTCGGCCAGTTGCTGGAAGAAGCGCGAGCGCACCGGCGACTCCAGCCCCGCCGCCCAGGGGTCGCCGCTGCGCCCGCCCAGCCAGGCCTGGGCCGGCTGGTTGGCGTGCAGCACCTCGTGGCCGGGCACCGCGGTCACCATCATCGGCATCGGCGTGGCCTCCACCAGCGCATGCTGGGCCTCGGCCGCGCGGGCGCTGGCGGCGAGCTCCTTCTGCGCCTCGCGCTCGCGGTCGAGCTGGGCCAGCATGTCGTTGAAGCCCACCACCAGACGGCCGATCTCGTCCTGGCTGTGCCACTCGGCGCGCAGCGTGTGGTCGCCGGTCAGGCGCACCGTTTCGGTCACCGACGAGAGATGGCGCAGCGGCGCGGCGATCTGCCGCGCGACGAAATACACCATCGCCAGGATCGCGCCCAGCAGCGTCAGCGCGGTGCCCAGGTGCAGCCACATGCGCATGAACAGGCCGTCGATGCGCACCAGCAGCAGGTGGTCCAGCGCCGCCGCGGCGCCCGACCAGGCGTGGTCCAGCGCCACCAGCAGCGCCTGGTGGCGGCTGTCCATCGCTGCCAGCGAGGCGGCGCTGGCCTGCTCGTCGATCACGCCGCGCGCCGCGCCGCGGAAGGCCTCGATCGCCGCCATCAGGCGCTGCTGGCCGGTGTCGAGCCGGGCCTGCAGCGGCGCGCCGCCGGCCGCCAGCGCCTCGGCGTAGTCCGAGGCCACGCCCTTGGCGGCCGCGTCCAGCCGGCCTTCGAGTATCAGGTAGCGCGTGCGGGTGTCGCCGGTGACGGGCTGGTGCAGTTGGCTGCCCACGCCGTGCAGCAGTTCGAGCAGCTCCGGGTAGCGCAGCAGCACCAGCGACATCGTGTAGTAGCTGTCGAGGTCGGGGTCGAGGATCAGGTTGGACTGGTTGCCGACCCGGGTGATCAGTTGCCTGCCGTCGTCGATCGCCCCACCCGCGCTCGCCAGCACCGGGCCGGTGGCGACGCCCAGGCCCTGCAGCGAGCGCTGCAGCCGCTCGTTCAGCGCCGCTGCCTGCATGCCGGCGCCGTGCTGCGCTTCGCTGGAGCGCAGCTGCGCCTGCCCGGCCGCCAGGCGGGCCGAGTCTGCCGGCTGGCCGCTGCCTATGCGCGCCGCTTCGACCAGGCCGCCGCGCACCGCGGCGATGTAGGCATTGCCGGCAACCTCCTTGCGCGCGAAGTCGATCGCAATGAACTTTTCATTGATCAGGATGCCGCTGATGTAGATCACCGCCGTCAGGTCCAGCAGGTAGATCAGCATCAGCTTGCGGCCCACGCTCAGGCGGGCCAGCATGCGGGCGAGCAGGTGGCGCAACGGGGTTCCTGGTACGGCGGGGGAAGCAGGTTGCAACGCGCGAGCCGAGCAAGACTCGGGCCGGCCCGGCGCTGGCGGGTCTGGTCGGAATCTGGTCAGAAGCGCGGGTTCTTGCCGCTGAAGGCGGGGTCGTATCGGCGCATCTGCTTCAGGTCGTCGCGGTTGCGCACGCCGCAGGACAGGTACTGCGCATGCAGCTCGGCCAGCTTGCCGTGGTCGAGCTCGACGCCCAGCCCCGGCGCGGTCGGCACCGGCACGGCGCCCTGCTCGAACGCCACCCGCCCGCCCTTGATGACCTCTTCCTCCTGCCAGGGGTAGTGGGTGTCGCAGGCATAGGTCAGGTTGGGGATGCTGGCCGCCACGTGGGTCATGGCCATCAGGCTGATGCCCAGGTGCGAGTTGGAGTGCATCGACATGCCCAGGTCCCACAGCGCGCACATGCGGGCCAGGGTCTGGGTGACACGCAGCCCGCCCCAGTAGTGGTGGTCGGACAGCAGCACCTTGACCGAGCCCATCCCGGCGCCGCGGCGGAAGTCGTCCAGCGTGGTGATCACCATGTTGGTGGCCAGCGGCAGCCGGGTGTGCCGGGCCAGCTCGGCCATGCCCTCGAGGCCGGGGCAGGGGTCTTCGTAGTACTCGAGCAGCTCGTCGAGCTCGGGGGCGGCGGCGATGCTGGTCTGCAGCGACCAGTTGGCATTGGGGTCCAGCCGCAACGGCAGCCCGGGGAAGGCCCGGTGCAGCGCGCGCATGCAGGCGATCTCGTGCGCCGGCTCGAAGACGCCGCCCTTGAGCTTGATGCTCTGGAAGCCGTAGAGGCCGATCATGCGCCGGGCCTGCTCGACGATCTGCGCCGGGCCCAGGCCCTCGCCCCAGGCGTCGGGCGCATAGGGCCTGCCGACATGCTCGGCGTACTTGAAGAAGAGGTAGGCGCTGTAGGGCACTGCCGGGCGCACCGCGCCGCCCAGCAGGTCGACGATGGGCGCGCCGACGATCTGGCCCTGCAGGTCCAGCATCGCGACCTCGAAGGTGCTGGTGACCTTGGCGGCGTTCTTGGCGCTGTGGGAGCCGGGCGCCAGCTCGAACTCGATGGCACCCGCGGCCGGGCGCACGACCGCCCTGACCCGCTGCTCCATCCGGTTGAGGTCGAAGGGCGAGAGGCCGATCACCAGCACCCTCGCCTGCTCCAGCACCGCCAGCATGGGCTCGTCGCCATAGGTCTCGGAGATGCCGACGCGGCCGTCGCTGGTCTCGAGCTCGACGATGGCGCGCAACGCCCAGGGCTCGTGGATGCCGGCCGCGTTGAGCAGCGGCCCGTCGCGGAACGCGATCGGCGTGACGCGCACGGCGGTGATGGTGGTGTCTCGTGTCATGGGCGAGGGTCCTGATGGCGCGCGGCGGGCGGCAGCGCGGGGCCATTCTGCCCCCGGCGCGTGGCGGCGGCTGCTGCCCTCTCGGGGCCGGCGCCGGCCGCGCCAAGGCCGCGGGATCAGGCGGCCGCCAGCACCGGCTCGGGCCGCGCCGAAGGGCTGACGCAGACCTTGTCGCGGCCCGATTGCTTGGCGGCGTAGAGGCAGCGGTCGGCCCGCTCGATCAGCGCGTCCAGCGTCTGCACCGGCGTCTCCGGCGCCGCGCCGCCCATCGAGAAGGTGATGCCGTGCGGGAAGGGCAGGCCCTCGATGCGCTGCGCCGCGAAGCTGCTGCGCAGGCGGCCGAAGACCTCGGCCACGTCGCCCAGGTAGGTGCCCGGCATCACCAGCAGCCACTCCTCGCCGCCGAAGCGGCCGAGCAGGTCCTGCCCGCGCAGCACGCTGCCGGCGGCGTCGCCGAAGGCCTTCAGCACCGCGTCGCCGGCCGCGTGGCCGTGGCTGTCGTTGACGACCTTGAAGTGGTCCAGGTCGAGCATCGCGACCGAAAACGGCAGGCCCAGCCGGCCCGCCAGCGCGAGCTGCTGGCGGCCGAAGGCGACGATGGCACGGCGGTTGGGCCGGCCGGTCAGCTCGTCGCGCACGGCCAGGTCGGCCATCTGCCGGCGGCTGCGCAGCACCCGCCAGCCATAGCCCGCGGCCACCAGCAGCAGCACCGTGAGCGCCACCAGCAAGGCCAGCAAGGCTCGCTGCCGCTCGTCGCGCGCCATCAGCGCCAGCCGCGCCGCCTCGGCCCGGTGGCGCAGCATCTCGTTCTCGGCGTCGCGCGCCGCGGCCTGGTAGCGCGCGGCCAGGCCGCGCACCTCGGTGGCACGCTCGGCGGCGTCGATCTCGCCCTTCAGCGCGACGTAGCGCAGCAGCTCCTCATAGGCCGGGCCGCTGCGGCCCAGCGCGGCGTGGCCCTTGGACAGGCTGAGCGCGATGTCGGCCTTCTCGCGCAACGTGAGGGTGGCGGGGTCGGCCGCCTGCAGGCGCGCCATCTCGCCGGCCAGGCCGGGCCCGCCCAGGCGGGCCGTCAGCTCCACCAGCAGGGCCTGCGCCCGCACCCAGCGGTAGATGGGTCGCGGCGGTTGCAGCAGCCCGGCGGCGTCGCGGGCGTTGGCCAGCGCGCCGGGCAGGTCGCCGCGGGCCAGGCGGATGCGGGCCTGGTCGGCCAGCGCCAGGCCGGCGCCGGAGAGGTCGCCGAGCTGGCGGCAGATCGCCAGCATCTCGCCCAGGTGGGCCAGTGCCTGCGCGGACTGGCCCTCTTCGTCGGCCGCCGCCGCCATCACGCCCAGCAGCGTGGCGCGCAGCTGGCGCGCCTTGACGCGCTCCAGCACGCCCATCGCACGCGCCAGGAACACCGGCGCCGGGATCGCGTTGTGCACCCGGTTGGCCAGCGTCGCCCGCCAGTACAGGCCCCAGATCTCGAAACGCGGGTCGCCGAAGCGGCGTCCGCAGCGCTCGGCGTCCTCCGCCGCGGCCCAGGCCTCGGTGTTGGCCTCGGAGGCGTGCAGCACATAGGCACGGGTGTTGGTGAATTGGCAGAGCAGCAGTTCGGCGCCGGCCATCTGCGCCGCGTACTGCAGCGCCTCGACGCGCCGGCGCTGCACCGGCAGGGGATCGACCTGCGCGCTGGCACCGATGGCGCGCATCTCCAGCCAGAGCCGGTGGCGCGTGTCGTCGAGCGCGCCTGCCCCGAGCAGGCGGCGGGCGGCAGCCAGCTCGGCATTGCCCTGCTCGCCCTGCTCCAGCTCGACGTGCAGGTCGGAGAGCCCGAGGTGCAGCCAGAACTGCGCCTCGGGGTCGGGCGTGGCGAGGCTGGCGGCCAGCCGCCGGCGCGCCCAGACCAGGCCGGCCTGCGGGTCGTCCAGCCGCAGGTGGAAGAGCTCGGTGACGAAGGGCGGCTCGGCACCCGGCGCCGCGGGCATTGCCGATGCGGCGGCGCCCGGCGCGATGACGGCCGCGGCACAGCCGATGGCAGCCGCCGCCAGCCGGCGGCGCAGCCGGTGGCACCAGGCCTCAATCGGGCCGGTGGCCAGCACGGGAGTGCAGCAGCGCGGGCTCGAACCCGCGCGGCCGGTGGGCGCCATGGCGCATCAGAAACTGGTCCAGTCGTCCTGCCCGCCGGAGGCCGTGCCTGGCGTGGGCGCGGCGGTGGGCTGGCTGGCGGCGACCGGCGGCCTGGGGGCGCTGCGCGGCTTGTCCTTGGCCACGGCAGCCGGCGCGGCGGCCGGCTTGGCCGACGCCTTGGCGGCCGCCTTGCCGATGGCCGACGCGGCGATCGCCGAGGCCGGCAAGGCCCGCGCATGCACCACGGCGTTGCCGCCCGCCAGCTTGAAGACCGAGACCAGCTCGACCAGCACCTGGGCCTGCGTGCGCAGGCTCTCGGCGGCGGCGGCCGACTGCTCGACCAATGCGGCGTTCTGCTGCGTGGCCTGGTCCATCGCGGTGACGGCTTCGCCCACCTGCACGACGCCCGAGCTCTGCTCGCGCGAGGCCGAGCTGATCTCGGCCATGATGTCGGTGACGCGCTGGATCGAGGTCACCACGTCGTTGATCGTGGCGCCGGCCTCGTCGACCTGCAGCGTGCCTTGCTCGACGCGCTCGACGCTCTGGGTGATCAGGCCCTTGATCTGCTTGGCGGCCTCGGCCGAGCGGTGCGCCAGGCTGCGCACCTCCGACGCCACGACCGCGAAGCCGCGGCCCTGCTCGCCGGCGCGCGCCGCCTCGACCGCGGCGTTCAGCGCCAGGATGTTGGTCTGGAAGGCGATGCCGTCAATCGTGCCGATGATGTCGGCGATCTTGCTCGAGCTCTCGCGGATGCCCTTCATGGTCTCGACCACCTGGCGCACCGCGGAGCCGCCGCGCGCGGCGACGTCGCTGGCGCCGATCGCGAGCTGGTTGGCCTGCTGCGCGCTGTCCGAGTTGGAGCGCACGGTGGAGCCCAGCTCCTCCATCGACGCGGCGGTCTGCTGCAGCGCGGAGGCCTGGTTCTCGGTGCGCGCCGAGAGGTCGTTGTTGCCGGAGGCGATCTGCGCCGACGCCGTCGCCACGCCGTCGGCGTTCTGACGCACCTTGCCAACGATGTCGGCGAGCTTGAGCTGCATCTCCTTCAGCGCGCGCAGCAGCTCGCCGGTCTCGGTGTTGCCGCTGGCATCGAACTCCATCGTCAGATCGCCCGCAGCCACCGCCTTGGCGACGTCCACCGCGTTGCGGATGGGCCGCGTGGTCGAGCGCACCACCCACCAGCCCAGGCCGCAGGCTGCCGCGAGCGCCAGGCCGATCAGCGCGGCCACGGTCCACTGCGTGGCGGCGACTTCGGCGTCAGCCTGGTCGCTGGCGGCCTCCATCAGCGAGTCGCCCAGCGCGATCATCTCGTCCACCACCGCGATGTAGACGATCTGCTTGGGCCGCAGCTCGTTGATCAGGGTCGCCTTGGCCTCTTCCATCTGGCCGGCCTTGAGCTGGGCCATCACCTTTTCGCGCGGCACCTTGTATTCGGCGCGGGCCGCGGAGAGTTTCTGGAAACCGGCCTTGCCCTTGGGCGTGCTCATGCTGCTTTCGAGCTCGGTATACAACTCACCGATCTCCTTGGAAACCCGCGCCATCTCGTCGTAGCTGGCCTTGATCTGGGCCGGATCGGTCTCGATGAACAGGTCGCGCATGGCGCGCGCGACCGTCGAATTGCCGTCCTTGATACGCTGGAAACGCTTGATCTTGGGGTAGCGGTCGTCGAGCGCCAGGTTCAATTGACCGTTGATGGCGGTGACCTTGAACAGGGCCGCCGCGCCCAGCAAGGCAATCAGGGTTGCCAATATGGCAAATGCCATTGTCAATTTGGCAGATATTTTCATATTGATCATTTAATCGGTGCGCAAATAGGGTGGCTGTCAACCAGGCGAACGAATTTCTCGGGGGGAGATCCCTGGTATCGACCGTGGCGCAAAAAAATGGAGGCGGCGGCCGTGCGCTATTTGCGAGCGCGGCCTGGTGGGAGGTTTCGCGAAACTGCACTTGAAACAGCGCTTGCTAGACTGCGGCACCGCTCACGGACTCCCCCTGAAAGGCACATGGCTTCGTCGGACAACGCGCCGCCCCTCACCGTGATGACGGTGGACGACCACGCGCTGCTGCGCGCCGGCATCGCCGCGGTGCTCGAGAGCCAGCCCGACATCCGGCTGGTGGCCGAGGCGGCGAGCGGGCTGGAAGCGATAGCAGCCTATCGCCGCCACCAGCCCGACGTCACGCTGATGGACTTGCGCATGCCGGACATGGACGGCATCGAGGCCATGCTGCAGATACGGCGCGAGTTCCCGGCGGCGCGCATCGTCATCCTGACCACCTACGAGGGCGATGCCCAGGCCTTGCGCGCGATCAAGGCGGGGGCACGCGGCTACCTGCTCAAGGGCGCGCTGCGGCTCGACCTGGTCGAGACCCTGCGCACGGTCGCGGCCGGCGGGATGTGCATCCCCGGCGAGGTCGCGCAGGCCATCGCTCGGCATGCCGGCGACGAGCTGCTCTCGCCGCGCGAGATCCAGGTGCTGAGGCTGGTCGCGCTGGGGCGTACCAACAAGCGCCTGGGCGAAGAGCTGTTCATCTCCGAGGAGACCGTCAAGGGCCATGTGCGCAACATCCTGGCCAAGCTCAACGCCAGCGACCGCACGCACGCGGTGACCATCGCGCTCAAGCGCGGCATCATCGACAGCTGATTCCGAACGGCTTGCAACCCCTCGGTCGGGGGGTTTCAGAACCCCTGTTCCCGGGCTTACGCCCGCAGCGGCGCGCGCCCACCATGGCGTCCGCAACCACTGCGGAGAGCCCTCTTGACCCATCCCACGGCGGACTGTTTCACCGACATCGACGAGCCCCTGCCGCTTTGCGAGGCTGCCGCCGCTCGGCATGTGCCGAAGGGGCCGCACCTAACAGCCTTGCGCTTCGGCCCCTTCACGCTGTGGCCGGCACGCGGGCTGCTGCTGGGCGCTGGCGACCGCCCCAGCCCGCTGGCCGGGCGGCCGCTCGCGCTGCTGGCCGTGCTGGCCGCACGCGCGGGCGAAGTGGTGAGCCAGCGCGAGCTGATGTCGCTCGCCTGGCCCGGCGAGGAGATCGCCGAAAGCAGCCTGCGGCGCCACGTCGCCACGCTGCGCCAGGCGCTCGGCGACGGCGAAGACGGGGCCCGCTACGTCGCCAACATCGCCGCCCGCGGCTACTGCTTCGTCACGCCGGTCGAGCACCTGCCCCGGGCCCTCCTCCCCCCAAGGGAGTAGGCCGCCGCCCACCACAAAGAGCAGGCTCCGGCGGCCTCGTTGGACAGGTGCGCGGCGGCGCACGGCACGGCATGCTTTCGGCATCGAAACAAAGCCTGGAACCCCACCATGCCCGACCCCACGCACCCTTCGGACTCTGACCCGCTCGACGCCCTGCGCCGCCAGCTGCTGGCCGGCGGCGCAGGGCTGGCCGCCACCATCAGCCTTCCCATGGCGGCGCTCGCCGCCGCCCCCGGCCCCCAGGGCAAGACCCCCCACCC
>DATHWJ010000246.1:0-11943 GCA_035460745.1 Ideonella sp.
ATGGCCGAGGTGGTGGGCGCCGAGAACGTGCTGGAGTTCGAGCCGACGATGGGGGCGGAGGACTTCAGCTACTTCCTGCTGGAAAAGCCGGGCGCCTACTTCATGATCGGCAGCGGCGACGGCGACCACCGCATGATGGGCCACGGCATGGGGCCTTGCACCTTGCACAACCCCAACTACGACTTCAACGACGAGTTGATTCCGCTGGGCGGGTCGCTGTGGGTGAGGTTGGCGGAGGCTTGGCTAAAGTAGGCCCCCACGGTCGCTGGCGCTCCCTGCCCCCCGAGGGGGCTCGCGCTGCGGACCGGCAGAGCCGGATCCGCGCACGCCCCTGGTTGGGTCGCGTCATGCGCCGAGGACCACCCGGCAGCCTCGGCCCCACCGCTCCAAAACCGCGAACGAAGTCTCCACCGCAACGATCAGGCGACCAACAACCCGCGCTCTACCAAAGCCGCCTCCAGCCCGCTGGCCGAGGTGAACAAATGCGCCGGCAGACCCAGCGCGTGGGCCGCGTCGACATTCGCCGGATGGTCGTCGATGAACAGCCCGTGCTCGGCCTCGACGCCGAACTGGCGCAGCGCGATGTCGAAGATCTCCGGCTTGGGCTTGCCAACCTTGACGCGCGCCGAGAAGACGCCGTCTTCGAAATGGCCGAGCAACTCCGGGTGGTTCTGCTCCAGGTAGTCGGCGTACGGGGCCGGCATGTTGGAGAGGAAGAACAAGCGATGGCCCGCTTCTTTCAGCCGCTGCAGCAGCGCGACGGTGGCGGGCAGGGGCTGCAAGGCCGGCGGCACGGCGTCAATGACACGCTGCACTTCGTCTTCGCTGAGACCCGTGCGGGCGGCGATGCCGGTGACCAGGTCGTGCACCTCGATCAGCCCGCTGTCGAAGGCGCCCCACTCGCCCTCGTAGCCCTGGAAGAACTGCGCCTTCCAGTGCTCGGCGAGATCGTCGGTGGGGGCGCGGTCCGGCAGCACCTCGGCCAGCAAGGCGGCAGGGCGCCAGTCGAACAGCACGCCGCCGAAGTCGAAAATGATGTGCCGCTGCGGCACCGCTGCGCCGCTGTCGCTCATGCGCGCAACTTGGCCAGCAGGCCCGCCGTGGAGCCGTCCAGGCCGGTCGTGTCGCCGCTCTCGAAGCGCGGCAACAGCTGGCTGCACAGCGCCTTGCCGAGCTCCACGCCCCACTGGTCGAAGCTGTTGATGCCCCACAGCGCGCCGCTGGTGAACACGCGGTGCTCGTAGAGCGCGATCAGCGCGCCCAGCGAGCTGGGCGTCAGCGCCTCCAGCAGCAGCGTGGTGCTGGGCCGGTTGCCCGGGAAGCTGCGGTGGCGCGACAGCACGGCCGGGTCCAGCGAGCGCGACGCGGTGGGCGCCGACTCGCGCGCGGCCTCGGCGGCGGTCTTGCCCAGCATCAGGGCCTGGCTTTGCGCGAGGCAATTGGCCAGCAGCTTGGTGTGCAGGTCGTGGTGCGGGTGGGCCGGCGTCTTGACGGCGATGAACTCGACCGGGATGACGTCGGTGCCCTGGTGCAGCATCTGGAAGTAGGCGTGCTGGCCGTTGGTGCCCGGCTCGCCCCAGACCACCGGGCTGGTGCCGAAGGGCAGCGGGCGGCCGTCCTCGTCGACACACTTGCCGTTGGACTCCATCTCGAGCTGCTGCAGGTAGGCCGGGAAGCGCTTCAGCCCCTGGTGGTAGGGCGCCACCGAGCGGCTGCCGTAGTGGTGGAAGTTGCGGTACCAGAGATCCAGCAGGCCCAGCAGCACCGGCAGGTTCTGGTCCAGCGGCGCTTGCGCGAAGTGCTGGTCCATCGCGTGGGCGCCGGCCAGGAAGGCGCGGAAGTTCTCCGGCCCTATCGCCAGCGCCACCGGCAGGCCGATCGCGCTCCAGAGCGAGTAGCGCCCGCCGACCCAGTCCCAGAAGCCGAAGGTCTCGGTGATGCCGAACTTCGCCGCCGCTTCGATGTTGGTGGTGACACCGACGAAATGCTTCTGCGTGTCGGTGCCGCCCTGCGCCAGGAACCACTCGCGCGCCACCTGCGCGTTGGCCATGGTCTCCTGCGTCGTGAAGGTCTTGGAGGCGATGATGAACAGGGTGCTGGCGGCGTTCAGCTTGCGCAGCACCGGCGTGATGTCGTGGCCGTCGACGTTGGAGACGAAGTGCAGCCGCAGGTCGCGCTGGCAAAAGGCGTCCAGCGCCGGCACCGCCATCTGCGGGCCCAGGTCGGAGCCGCCGATGCCGATGTTGACGATGTCGGTGATGCCGCTGGTGGCTGTCTCCCGGATGCGCTCGACGAAGGCCAGCATGCGGTCCAGCACCTCGTGCACGTCGTGCGTGAACGGGCCCGCGCCCTTGGGCGCGCGCAGCGCCGTGTGCAGCACCGCGCGGCCTTCGGTGGTGTTGATCGGCTGGCCGGCCAGCATCGCGTCGCGCCGCGCCGGCAGATCGCACTCCTGCGCCAGCTCGACCAGCAGCTTGCGCGTCACGGTGTCCCAGCGGTTCTTCGACAGGTCGGCGTAGATCTCCGGCGCCTGCACGCCGTAGGCCCCGAAGCGGCCAGGCTCGCGCTTGAAGGCCTCGCGCAGGTCCAGCTCGCGCCCATGGGCCTCGAAGTGGCCACGCAAGGCCGTCCACGCAATCGTCTGGTCGCAGCGGGTCGAGCTCATGTCATGCTCCTTCGATCAACTTGTCCAGCTTGACGGCATCGGCCGCGAACTGGCGGATGCCCTCGGCCAGCTTCTCGGTCGCCATCGCGTCTTCGTTCAGTGCGAAGCGGAACGAGGTTTCGTTGTAGGTGTGCGCGTGCGCATCGGTGTCGCGCGCGGCGGCCGCGTTCAGCGCCGGCACCAGCGGGGCTTCGCTGGCCTGCAATTGCGCCAGCAACTCGGGGCTGATGGTCAGCAGGTCGCAGCCGGCCAGCGCGACGATCTGACCCACGTTGCGGAAGCTCGCGCCCATCACCTCGGTCTCGATGCCGAACTTCTTGTAGTAGTTGTAGATCTGCGTCACCGAGCGCACGCCGGGGTCGTTGGCGCCGGCCATCGCAGCCTCGTCCCAGCCCGCGCCGGCCTGCTTCTTGTACCAGTCGTAGATGCGGCCGACGAAGGGCGAGATCAGCCGCACGCCCGCCTCGCCGCAGGCCACCGCCTGGCAGAAGCTGAACAGCAGGGTCAGGTTGCAGCGTATGCCTTCGTGCTCCAGTGCCCGCGCGGCCTGGATGCCCTCCCAGGTGGACGCGGCCTTGATCAGGATGCGCTCGCGCGGGACGCCTGCCGCCTCGTACAGCCCGATCAAGTGGTGGGCGCGGGCGATGGTGGCGGCGGTGTCGAACGACAAGCGCGCATCGACCTCGGTGGAGACGCGGCCGGGCACCACCTTCAGGATCTCCAGGCCAAAACGCACCAGCACCTGGTCGACGATCTCCTGCAGCGGGGCACCGCGGTGCGCGGCGACGGTGTCCTTGAGCAGCGGCGCGTAGTCCGGCTGCAACACGGCCTTCAGTATCAACGACGGGTTGGTGGTGGCGTCGCGCGGCGCGTATTGCGTCATCTGCTTGAAGTTGCCCGTGTCGGCGACGACGACGGTGTGGGCCTTGAGCTGGTCGAGTTGGTTCATGGGTGGGCCGGCACCGCGTCAGGTGATGCTGCGGCCAAATGTGATTAGAACTCGCTGCGGGCCGGCTGTGGGTCCGAAACGGTTACCACCGGGGATCCGTGCTGGACAAGCCCCTGCCAACGGGCGTAGGCCCTCCGCCGCAACGCAGCGGGTTGACCACCAGAAGAAACTGATGCATCATCTTCAGTGTAACTTTATTACACCTGATTTGGACCCAGCCATGGCTTTCGATCTCGTATTCTTCGGCGGCACCGGCGACCTCACCTGGCGCAAGCTGATGCCGGCGCTGTTCCAGGCCTTCCGCCACGGCAAGCTGCCGCCTGGCGGCCGCATCATCGCCGTGGCGCGCGACGACCGCAGCGACGACGCCTACCGCGATTTCATCAAGGAGCGCTTTGTCGATGTCGAGACCGCCAAACGCCCCAACGACGAGGAATTCGCCAACTTCGCGAAGCTGCTGCACTACCGCCGCATGGACCTCTCCAAGCCCGAGGATTACGCCGGCCTGAAGGCGGAGATCGACGAGCGCGGCGCCGAGACGGTGGTGCTCTTTCTCGCGACCAGCCCGCACCTGTTCCCGCAGATCTGCGCGCAGCTCGGCGCCTCGGGCCTGAACGGCCCCAACGTGCGCGTGGTGCTGGAGAAGCCGCTGGGCCACGACCTCGCCAGCGCGCAGGAGATCAACCGCGTGGTCGGCGCTTCGTTCAAGGAGCACCAGGCGCTGCGCATCGACCACTACCTCGGCAAGCCCTCGGTGCAGAACCTGATGGCGCTGCGCTTTGCCAATGCCTTGTTCGAGCCGCTCTGGCGGCGCGAGAGCATCTCCAACATCCAGATCACGCTGGCCGAGAGCATTGGCGTGGGCACCCGCGGAGACTTCTACGACAAGACCGGGGCCTTGCGCGACATGATCCAGAACCATGCGCTGCAGCTGCTGACGATGATCGCGATGGAGCCGCCCTCCACCAATGACGCCGACGCGATCCGCGACGAAAAGCTCAAGGTGCTGAAGTCGCTGCGACCCTTCACGCCCGAGATGGTGTCGCGCGACGTGCTGCGCGGCCAGTACAAGGCCGGCACGGTCGAGGGCAAGCGCGCGGTGGGCTATCTGGACGAGGTCAAGGTGCCCGCCGGCAGCCACTGCGAGACCTTCGTCGCGCTGCGCACCGAGGTGCAGAACTGGCGCTGGGCGGGCGTGCCCTTCTACCTGCGCACCGGCAAGCGCCTGGCGGCGCGCGACGCGCAGATCGTCGTCAACTTTCGCCCGGTGCCGCACCCGATCTTCTCGGCCAACGGCCATGCCAACAAGCTGGTGATCAAGCTGCAGCCCGAGGACGGCCTGGAGCTGCACCTGCTGGCGGCCAAGGGCGGCACCAGCGACATCCTGTCGCCGGTCTCGCTGGACCTGGACTTCGACAAGGCCTTCCCGAGCGAGCGCGTAGGTGCCTACGAGCGGCTGCTGCTGGATGCGATCGCCGGCCGGCTCAACCTCTTCGTGCGCAGCGACGAGCAGGAGCAGGCCTGGCGCTGGGTCGAGCCCATCCTTGATGCCTGGGACCGCGACCCGAGCAGCCTGAAGACCTATGCCGCCGGCAGCTGGGGCCCGCCCGCTTCCAGCGCCCTGGTTGCCAGGGATGGATTCGCCTGGGCAGAGGAGCAATGATGAGGGGTGACCCAGTCCATGCTTGACCGCATCCGCGCATCGATCCCGGCCCTGCCGCCGGCCGAGCAGCGCGTGGCCAAGCTGGTGTTGGCCGACCCGCGTGCGTTTGCGTCAACGCCGGTGGGCGAGCTGGCCGAGCGCTCGCATGTCAGCAAACCGACGGTGGTGCGCTTCTGCCGCAGCGTGGGCTACGACGGGCTGGCCGACTTCAAGCTGAAGCTGGCCGGCACGGTGAACGAAGGCGTACCCTTCGTGCACCGCGCGGTGGACGAGGACGACAAGCCCAAGGACATCATCGTCAAGGTCATCGACAACGCCGTCAGCGCGCTGCTGAAGTACCGCAACGACGCGGCAGGGCTGGCCTTCGACCGCGCGATGGATGCGCTCGCGCTGACCGGCAAGCAGAAGGGCCGGGTCGAGTTCTACGGCGTGGGCAATTCAGGCATCGTGGCGCAGGACGCGCAGCACAAGTTCTTCCGCCTGGGCGTCAACGCTGTCGCCCTCAGCGACGGCCATGTGCAGGTGATGAGCGCCACCATGCTGAAACCCGGCGACTGCGCGGTGATCATCAGCAACTCCGGCCGCAGCAAGGACCTGATCGACGCGGCCGAGATTGCCCAGGGCAAGGGCGCGACGCTGATCGTCATCACCGCCAGCGCCTCACCGCTGGCGCAGCTGGCACAAAGCGGCGGCCACATCGTGCTGGCGGCCGACCACCCGGAAGACTACGACCGCTACAGCCCGATGGTCTCGCGCCTGCTGCACCTGATGATCATCGACATCCTGACCACCGGCGTGGCGCTGCGGCTGGGCCAGGAGCTGCGGCCCATGCTGCAGGAGATCAAGCGCAACCTGCGCGCGCGCCGCTACGCGCAACCTGAATAGGTCGCAGGGCGACCGTCAGGCCTTCAACTCCAGCAGATCCTGCAAGCCATACAACTGCGCCAGCTCGGTCAACCGGCAAGGCGCGTTGATGACCTGGAAGCTGGCCTGGCGCGCCTCGGCCTGGCGGCGGCATTGCAGCAACACGGCCAGCGCCGAGGAGTCGATCTGCTTCAGCGCGCTGGCATCCAGCGTGATGACCGGGCCGGGCTCGGCAGCGATCGCCGGCTCCAGCGTGCGCAGGGTCGCGGTCGCGCCTTTCAGCGTCAACTCGGCGGGCAGGGCGAGCATGGTGGAACTCATCAACCCTTGGCCGCCGCCTTATTGCGCTCGGCCAGCTTGGCGATCAGGCCGTCGATGCCGCCGGTGGCCACCTCCTGGGCGAAGCTGTTGCGATACTGATCGACCAGCCAGACGCCCAGCACGTTGACGTCGTAGATCTTCCAGCCCGCGGGGCTCTTGGCCAGGCGGTAGTCGAGCTGGATGGGCTCGCCCTTGCCCTTGATCTCGGTGCGCACGACGACCTCGTTGTCTTCGGCCGCAGCACGGAAGGGCTTCAACTGAACGGTCTGGTCCTTGACCTGGGTCAGCGCGCCGGCATAGGTGCGCACCAGCAGGATCTTGAACTCGTCCTGCAGGCGTTTTTGCTGGTCCGGCGTGGCGGTGCGCCAGTTGCGGCCGACGGCCGAAGCTGTCATGCGCTGGAAGTCGACGTTCGGCATCACCTTGGCATCGACCAGCGCGACGATCTTGGAGACATCGCCGCCTTGAATCGCCTTGTCGGCCTTGACGGTGTCGATCACCTCGGTCGAGATCTGCTTGATCAGCGCGTCGGGCGCCGCCTGCGCAAAGGCCGCGGGGGCCACCAGCACGGCGGTGGTGAAGGCAGCAGCGGCGAGCGTGCGCTGGAACATCGAAGAGAACATGCTTGGAATCCTTTCAGCGGGAGTGTGCCTCCCGGGTCCTGTTGTCAGGGCTCAACGCGGCGGACGCGCCGGCGGTTCACACACAACCGTGACAAGTTGAACTCAGTCGCCGCTTACTTGCCTGCAGACGCCGCCGAGGCAGGTGCCGCTGGTGCGGCCGGATCTTGCGAGCCGTCGTCGTAGGGTTCCTCGGGCGGGTTGCCGTCGTACACCTGGCTGCGCCGGCGCGCCAGGTAAGCGTCGCGCAGGAAGCTGTACTTGTCCAGCGCCACTTCGTCCAGCAGGCGCGAGGCGCTGAGCAGCTCGGAGCGGGTGTTGACGGTCTGCAACACCGTCACGCCGACCACTTCGCCGGTGCCGCTGACCAGCGCGGTCGGGCCGGCCATGCGGTCCACCGGCAGGGCCGCCGTGTCGCGTACCGTCGAGGGACCGAACAGCGGCAGCATCAGGTAGGGCCCGGGCGGCATGCCCCAGCGGCCCAGGGTCTGGCCGAAGTCTTCCGACTGCCTTTCCAGGCCGAACTCGGTCGCCGGGTCGAGCACGCCGCCCAGGCCGAAGACGGTGTTGGTGGCCACGCGCAGCGTCATCTGCGCGCCGTTCATGACCTTGCCCTGCAGCACCTGGTTGACGCCGGACCAGACGTCTGAGATGTTGCCGAAAAAGTTGGTGACACCCGTGCGCACCAGCTCGGGCACCACCTTGCGGTAGCCCTCGGCGAGCGGCTTCAGCACGGCCTTGTCCACGCCCTCGTTGAACGAGTACATCGAGCGGTTGAAGCCCTCGAACGGGTCTTGCGGCGATGCAGGGCGCTCGCCTGACGGCTGCGGCGCCGAGGCGGCGGGCTCCACCGCGGTCTGCGCCCCTGCCGGCAGGCTCATCGCGGCAGCCAGGGCGGTCAAGGCCAGCCCGGCCGCCACGCGGCGAGCCGGGAGGTGGGCAAAGTGCTTGCCTTGGCTCATTTTTTCGCTCCCGGGGCCGCTGCGGCCGCCGCTGCAGGAGCGGCCTCGCCACCGGTGCTGCCAGCGTCGGCCGCCTTGTTGAAGAGGAACTGGCCGATCAGGTTCTCAAGCACCACCGCCGACTGGGTCTGGGTGATCAGCTCGCCGCCGGCGAACATGTGGTCGTCGGCGCCCGGCTCGATGCCGACGTACTGGTCACCCAGCAAACCGGCGGTCAGGATCTTGGCCGACGAATCCTTGGGGAAGTCGACCCCGCGGTTGATCTCCATCGTCACCACGCCGAGGTAGGTCTTGGGGTCCAGCGCGATGCCCTTGACCCGGCCCACCGTGACGCCAGCCGAGCGCACCGGCGCACGCGCCTTGAGGCCGCCGATATTGTCGAAGCGGGCCCGCAACTGGTAGGTGTCGTTGTTGGAGAAGGCCGCCAGGTTGGCCGCCTTCAGCGCCAGGAAGACCAGCCCCAAGGCGCCCAGCAGGACAAACAGCCCCACCCCGATTTCAATGCTTCTTTTGTTCATGTCAGGAATTCTTTGTGCCAGCCGGACGGCGTCACGGCTTCGAAAACATCAGCGCGGTGAGGATGAAGTCCATCGCCAGCACACCCAGCGAAGCGACCACCACCGTGCGGGTCGTCGCGCGAGCGACACCCTCGGGCGTCGCCTGGCTCTCGTAGCCCTGGTAAAGCGCGACGAAGGTACAGATCACGCCGAAGGCGCTGGCCTTGACCAGCCCGTTGCCCACGTCGCGCCAGACATCGACCCGCGCCTGCATGATGGACCAGAAGTTGCCGGCATCGACGCCGATCAGCAGCACCGCCACCACGTAGGCGCCCAGGATACCGACCGCCGAGAACAGCACGGCCAGGATGGGCATCGCGACGATGCCGCCGAGAAAGCGCGGCGCCAGCACGCGGGCGCGCGGGTCTATCGCCATCAGCTCCATCGCGGCCAACTGCTCTCCCGCCTTCATCAGGCCGATCTCGGCCGTCAGCGAGGTACCCGCGCGGCCGGCGAACAGCAGCGCGGTGACCACCGGGCCCAGCTCGCGCACCAGCGAGAGGTTGACGATCAGCCCGAGCGACTCGGCCGCGCCATAAGGCACCAGCGCGTAGTACATCTGCAGCGCCAGCACGAAGCCGACCGCCATGCCCGAGGCCAGGATGATGACCAGCGAGCGGTTGCCGATGGCGTGGATCTGCGCCACCACCAGACCGAAGCGGCGCAGGGCCGAAGGCGCGAAGATCAGCAGATCGGCGAAGAAGAAGGCCGAGCGGCCCAGCGAGCGCAGCGCGTTCAGCGCGCCGGCACCTACCCAGGCCAGCGATTCGGTGACGATGCCCATCAGACGGGCAACCCGAGGTCTTGCGCCAGCGGTACGGCGGGATAGTGGAAACGCACCGGCCCGTCGGGCTCGCCGCGGATGAACTGGCGCACCTCGGGGTCGTCCGAGTCCTGCAGCTCGGCCGGCGTGCCGTGCGCCACGACCTGGCCGCGCGAGGACATCAGATAGGCCTTGTCGGCGATCGAGAAGCACTCTTTCACGTCGTGCGAGACCATCAGCGAGGTGGCGCCGGTGGTGTCGTTGAGCTTGCGTATCAGGTTGGCGGTGATGCCCATGGATATCGGGTCGAGACCGGCAAAGGGCTCGTCATACATGATCAATTCGGGGTCCATCACCGAAGCGCGCGCCAGCGCGATGCGCCGCGCCATGCCGCCCGAGACCTGGCTGATGCGCAGCGGCGCGGCGCCGCGCAGGCCGACCGCGTTGAGCTTCATCAGCACGATGTCGCGGATCATCTCCTCGGGCATCTCGGTGTGCTCGCGCAGCGGGAAGGCGACGTTCTCGAACACGGTGAGGTCGGTGAACAAGGCGCCGAACTGGAACAGCATGCCCATGCGGCCGCGCAGGCGGTAGAGCTGGGCCTTGTCGCGGGTGTTGACCACCTCGCCGTCGAACAGCACCTGGCCCTTGCTGACACGGTGCACGCCGCCGATCAGGCGCAGCAGCGTGGTCTTGCCGCAGCCCGAGCCGCCGAGAATGGCCGTGACCTTGCCGCGCGGGAAGCGCAGCGAGACGTCGTTGAGGATCGTCCGGCTCGGGTCGTAGCCGAAAGTGACGTGGTCGATCTCGATGAAAGTGTCTGTCATCACGGGAAGGGATTTCCCGAAGATTGTCGCATGGGCCCTTTTGGCTTGCCGGCCCCTTCGCCGGACGAAACAAACCGAAACCAAACGGACGCAGATGTAACGCGACGTGTCTTGCGCACAGTAGCATCGGGTCTGGAACGGGCGTGTGCATCGCCCGGCCGCCCCTTTCTTGACGAGAAGCCCATCCATGCCGCAACCGCTCTCCCCTGCGCCGTCCCTATCGCCGCTCATGGGATCCGCCGACAGCCGTGCCGTGGCCCGCGAGCCGGCGCCCCCGACGCCCGCCCCTGCCGCCGGCCCGCTGGCCCCGCCACTTGAAGCCGGCGCCACCATCGTCGGCACGACAGGCAACGACTACATCGGCCCCAACTCGCCGGGCGGCAAGCCCAGCACCACCACCGGCAACGACCAGGTGCGCGGACTGGCCGGCAACGACTACATCGACGGCTGGCTGGGCGACGACAGGCTGGACGGCGGCGACGGCAACGACACCCTGCTGGCCGGCGAAGGCAGCGACACCTTGTACGGCGGCGCCGGCCACGACGAGCTGCAGCTGCAGGTCACCGTCGATCCCCTGCACCCGGACGACGACGTCGCACGGGCCTACGGCGGCACCGGCAACGACACCATCGAAGCCTTCGAGGGCTTCTACCCCGGCGGCCGGGGCGCCTCGGGCACCTTCGACGGCGGCGCCGACGACGACCGCCTGGTGATCTGGGCGCGCCAGCGCGCCGACCTGGACACCCGGGTGCTGGGCGGCGACGGCCAGGACAGCCTGGAGGTCAGCGTGGTGGCCGGCCCGGGCCAGGTCGTGGTCGATGGCGGCGCCGGCGACGACGTGCTGATGGTCGATTGTTTCGACCCCTTCCCCACCTGGAGCGGCAGCGGCAGCCAGACCCTGGTCACCGGCGGCCTAGGCAACGACCAGATCGCGATACGCGCCAGCAACCTGCTCGGCAGCGCGATAGACGTCGATGCCGGCGACGGCAACGACACGGTCGCGATGTCCTATGTCAACGACGGCGGCGTCAGCATCGGCCTGGGCGCCGGCAACGACAGCCTGGATCTCTACTTCACCAACGACATCGCCGTCACCGCCGGAGCCGGGGCCGACCAGGTCCAGGTCGGCAACTCGGTCGGCGTGGCGGTGAACGCCGGCTCGGGCAACGACCGGATCTTTCTCGACGCCACGCAGGCGACGGTCACCACCGGCGCCGGCCGCGACACCGTCTTCGCCAGCAGCTCGCATGGCGCCGACACGGTACGGGCCAGCACCGTCAAGGACTTCACTGCCGGCGACGGCGGCGATCGCCTGGATCTGGACGGCGTCAACGCCTTGCTGGGCCTGTCGGCCGGCAGCGACCCGTTTGCCGACGGGCGCGCCCGCATGGAGCAGGGTTCGCAGGGCGCGCTGCTGACCGTCAACACCGCGGACGGCGGCGGCAGCGCCCAATGGGTGACGGTGCTGATACTGAAGGGGGTGGCGGTGAGCAGCCTGACGCCCGACAACTTCGTGCAGGCCGTGTCTCCACCCGCCGGGGAAGCGCCCATCATTGCCGGGCATGGCCTGATCGATCTGGGCCCACTCGGCGAAGCGCTTGCGCCGGTGGCGCAGGACACCGGCGGCGGCGCCCATGGCACGCTGAGCTGGCAGCAGGCCTTCAGCCATGCGCCGGGTGGAGAGCTGGATCTTTCGGCACTGGAGGGCGGCGCGCCTGCGGCGGCCGGCGCCGCCGGCGCGGCAGCCGGGGA
>DATHWJ010000247.1:0-3083 GCA_035460745.1 Ideonella sp.
CGCGCCACCCGCTCGCCGGCCAGGCGCAGCCTGTCCTTCAGGGCCGATGGCGCCAGCACCTCGAAGTCGACATCCAGCGCCAACAGCCAGTAGACGAGCAAGTCGAGCGTATGGGCGCCGCACTGCAACACGCAGCGGTCCGCATCCAGCACTTCCAGCACCCCGGCCGAGGGCGGGATGCGCTGGGCCATCGCCTCGCGCGGCGCATGCAGGACGATGCGGGCCTGCTCGGGGTACGGCGCCACGGCCAATGAGCGCGACACGAAGGCCTGCAAGTCGCCGCCGTCCGGCGAGACACGCGGCGCGAAGTGGCGCCCGACCTCCACCGGCGCGGCGATGCGGTCGATGCGAAAGGTGCGCCAGTCCCCGCGCGACGGGTCCCAGGCGACGAGATACCAGCGGCTGCCCGTGTGCACCACGCCTTGCGGCTCGACGGTGCGGGCGCTGGCAGCGCCGCGAATGTCGGTATAGGCAAAGCTCAGGCGCAACTGGTCGCGGCAGGCGCCGGTCAGCGTGGCCAGCATCGTGGCATCGACCAGCGGGCCGGCACGGCCCATCGGCAGGATGGCCGAGCGCAGCGCATCGACGCGCCGGCGCAGCCGCGCCGGCATGACCTGCTCGAGCTTGATGACAGCCCGCAGCGCCGTTTCCTCGATGCCCCCCACCATGCCCGAGGCCGCCGTGCGCAGCGCAATCGCCACGGCCAGGGCCTCGTCGTCGTCCAGCAGCAGTGGCGGCAGCGCCTGGCCGGGCCGGAACGCATAGCCGCCGGCCACACCGCTGCTGGCCTGTATCGGGTAGCCGAGCTCTCGCAGCCGGTCGATGTCGCGCCGCAGCGTGCGCGGGTGGATCGCCAGCCGTTCGGCCAGCTCCTGGCCCGCCCAGTGGCGCCGGGTTTGCAGCAGCGCCAGCAGGCGCAGCAAGCGGGATGAAGCCGACAGCATGCCAGCACTGTAGCCGCCATCGAGGACCGAATCTGTCCGCAATGGGGCCTACCGTGGAGGGGTCTTCAACACCTACGCAGGAGAGATTCATGTCCATCGTCTTTTATGGGTACCCGATGTCCAGTGCTTCGCCCGTTGCCGCCGCACTGGCCGAGCTGGACGTGCCGCACGAACGCATCCAGGTCGACATCAAGGCCGGCGAGCAACACCGGCCCGAGTTCCTGGCGCTGAACCCGAACGGCAAGGTGCCCACGATCACCGTGGACGGCGCCCCCATGTTCGAGGCGCTTGCCATCCAGCTGTGGCTGGGCGAGCAATACGGCGTCGCACGCGGCCTCTGGCCCGCGGCCGGCACGGCGGAGCGCCTGCAGGCGATGTCATGGTGTGCCTGGGCCTACGTGAGCTATGGCGCCCTGCTGGTGCGCCTGCAGGTGGCCACGCAAGGCGAAGAACGGCTGCGCAGCGCCGACCACGCAGCGGCCGCCCGCGAGGGCCTCGATCAGTTGCTGGCCCTGCTCGACGCCCGGCTGGCGGAACAGCCGTGGATCCTGGGCGCCAGCTACTCGCTGGCCGACCTGCTGGTCGGCTCGGTGATGGGCTACAGCGCCTACATCGGCGCGCCGGTGGCAGCGCACGCCCATGTGCAGGCGTGGCTGGAGAAGGTGCAGGCCAGGCCGGCCATGCGTATCGAGACTTGAGGCTCATCCGGCTTTCGAATGAGCCCCGACACGCCGCGCTGTGCGATCACGATGCGGCTGCCTTCGGCCGCCGCACGGCGCGGACCTTGCCGCTCCCGCCGCCGCCGCAATAGAAGAGGTCGGCCCCGTCGGTCTCGAGCCCGCTGATGCCGGTGCCGGGCGGCATCTCCAGCCGCTCGAGCACGGCGCCGCTCTGCGGGCTGATGCGGCGCAGCTCGCTCTCGTCTCCTTCCCAGGTGCCGTGCCAGAGCTCGCCATCGACCCAGGTCACGCCGGTGACGAAACGGTTGGACTCGATGGTGCGCATGATCGCGCCGGTCGCGGGATCGATGCGGTGGATCTTGCGGTCGCGGTACTGCCCCACCCACAGACTGCCCTCGGCCCAGGTGAGCCCCGAGTCGCCGCCTTGGCCGGGCGCCGGTATCGACGCCAGCACCTCGCCGCTGGCGGGATCGATCTTGTCGATGCGCGCCTCGGCGATCTGGTAGAGATACGTGCCGTCGAAGGCGGTGCCGGCGTCGCAGGCAAGGGCCAGCGTACGCGTGGGCTCGCCGCTCTCGGGGTCGAAGGCGAGCAGCCGAGCCCCGGTGGCTGCCCAGACCTGGCGGCCGTCGTGGGTGACGCCGTGGATGCGGTCGGCGCCCGCGAAGGGGCCGTACTCGCGCACGATCTCGGCCGCATGCGGCGCTGCCTGAGGGGTGTCCTGGAGGGTCTCTTGGGTCATGGTGTGGCTCCTTGCCATCGCGCCTCGGATCGGCGCGGTGGAGCCAATCTACGCGAGCGGCAGCGCAGCGGGGAGTAACAAGATCGTCGTGAATCCCGCCAGCGGCGGTGCCAGCCAGCGCTGCGCCCGCGCCCGCCCGATGGCCCGCACCCGCCCTGCGGCCTCGAGCTCCACCAGCGCGCGCTGCACGGTGCGCTGGCTGGCCCCCAGGGCCAGCGCCAGGGCCGAGGTGGACCAGGCCTCGCCATCGGCGAGCAGCGCCACCAGCGAGGCCTGGTCGCCCTCGATGGGCGGCGCCAGCACGGCGACGGCGCGTTCGCCGTGCGGCCTGAGGACGAAGCCGCGCGCGGTGGCCTCGACCTGCGCCAGCGCGGCGACGAGCGTGCGCAGGCGGCCGATCTCGACCCGCAGGCGCGCCCGATGCGTCTCGTCGGGGCGATGGGTGCGGAACGCGCACGCGATCAAGGCCTCCCTGTCGACATCGCCGGGCCACGCCTCGGCGAGCGCGCGCGCCAGCACGAACAGCACCGGCCGGCGCGCCAGCGGCCGCCACTCGGGCCCGGCCCGCAGCCCGCGCCGGCAGGCGTCGAGCACCAGTGCACCCGAGTCCAGCAGCGCAGCGACCTCGCCGAGGCGCAGCGCCTGCTCGCTGCCGGCGCAGAGGCGCCGAGCGGCGGGCCGATCGAGCGCAGCCCGCGCCTCCGCCACCTCGGCCAG
>DATHWJ010000248.1:0-23680 GCA_035460745.1 Ideonella sp.
CGGCGTGATCTCGGGTGAGCACGGCATAGGCATCACCAAGCTGGAGTTCCTGACCGACGACGAGCTGGCCAACTTCACCACCTACAAGGCCAAGGTCGATCCCGAGGGCCGCTTCAACAAGGGCAAGCTGCTGCGCGGCGCCGCGCTGAAGGCGCTGGGCGCCGACGTGCACCAGGCCGACCTGAGCCACGCCTACACGCCCAGCTTCGGGCTGATGGGCCATGAGTCGCTGATCATGCAGCAGAGCGACATCGGCGAGATCGCCAACTCGGTCAAGGACTGCCTGCGCTGCGGCAAGTGCAAGCCGGTCTGCGCCACCCACGTGCCGCGTGCCAACCTGCTCTACAGCCCGCGCAACAAGATCCTCGCGACCTCTCTGCTGGTCGAGGCCTTTCTCTATGAGGAGCAGACCCGGCGCGGCGTCTCGCTCAAGCACTGGGAGGAGTTCGAGGACGTGGCCGACCACTGCACGGTCTGCCACAAGTGCCTGAGCCCCTGCCCGGTCAACATCGACTTCGGCGACGTCTCGATGAACATGCGCAACCTGCTGCGCAAGATGGGCCAGAAGAGCTTCCGCCCCGGCAACGCCGCCGCGATGCTGATGCTCAACGCGACCAACCCGCAGACCATCAAGCTGGTGCGCGGCGCGATGGTCGGCGTCGGCATGAAGGCCCAGCGCCTGGCGCACGACGTGCTGAAGCTCGCCGCCCGCAAGCAGACCGGCGCACCGCCCGCCACGGTCGGCAGCGCGCCGATCAAGGAGCAGGTGATCCACTTCATCAACAAGAAGATGCCCGGCGGCCTGCCCAAGAAGACCGCGCGCGCGCTGCTGGACATCGAGGACAAGGACTACGTCCCCATCATCCGCGACCCGGCCGCCACCACGGCCGAGACCGAGGCCGTCTTCTACTTCCCGGGCTGCGGCTCGGAGCGGCTGTTCTCGCAGGTGGGCCTGGCGACGCAGGCCATGCTGTGGCATGCCGGCGTGCAGACGGTGCTGCCGCCCGGCTACCTGTGCTGCGGCTACCCGCAGCGCGGCTCGGGCCAGTTCGACAAGGCCGAAAAGATCATCACCGACAACCGGGTGCTGTTCCACCGCGTGGCCAATACGCTGAACTACCTGGACATCAAGACCGTGGTGGTCTCCTGCGGCACCTGCTACGACCAGTTGCAGGGCTACCAGTTCGACAAGATCTTCCCCGGCTGCCGCATCATCGACATCCACGAATACCTGCTCGAGAAGGGCATCGTGCTCGATGCGGCCACCGGCGCCGGTACCGGCTACCTCTACCACGACCCCTGCCACACGCCGATGAAGCTGCAGGAGCCGATGAAGACGGTCAAGGCCCTGGTCGGCGACGCGGTGGTCAAGAGCGAGCGCTGCTGCGGCGAGTCGGGTACCCTGGGCGTGACCCGGCCGGACATCTCCACCCAGGTGCGCTTCCGCAAGGAAGAAGAGCTGCGCAAGGACGAGAGCAAGCTGCGCGCGATGCAGGTGGTGAACCTGCAGGAGGGCGGTTCAACCGCAACTGCGGCCCCCGCCAACCTGAAGATACTCACTTCCTGCCCAAGCTGCCTGCAAGGCCTCTCGCGCTACCAGGACGACCTGAAGAGCGGCCTGCTCGAAGCCGACTACATCGTGGTCGAGATGGCGCGCAAGATCCTCGGGGCCGACTGGATGGAGCGCTACGTGGCGCGCGCCAACGCGGGCGGGATTGAGCGGGTGCTGGTGTGAGCGCCGCGAAGCAGGCCGGCTGCGCGCTGTGCGAGGCCACAGTCGCCGACTCGGTGCTGCCCATCGCCGAGGACGAGCGCCTGCGCGTGGTGCGGGTGCTCGACGCGCCCGACTTCCCCGCCTTCTACCGCGTGATCTGGAACGCCCACGTCGCCGAGCTCAGCGATCTCTCCATCGCCGACCGCGACCACTGCCTGTGCGCTGTGGTCGCGGTCGAGCGGGTGCTGCGCCATGCCCTGCAGCCCACCAAGATCAACCTCGCCGCGCTGGGCAACATGGTGCCGCACCTGCACTGGCACGTGATCGCCCGCTTCGAGTGGGACGCGCAGTTCCCGCAGCCCATCTGGGGCCCGCGCCAGCGCACGCTGGATGCGCCCGCGGCGAGCCGCCTGGCGGTGCCGCTCGAAGACCTGGACGCCCAGGTCCGCGCCGCCCTGCTCCCCCTGATCTCCACCCCCCGCAGCAACCCGCCATGACCATCGAAAGCCAAGCCGACGTCGAAGCCCTGCAGCGTATAGGCCGCATCGTCTCGCTGGTCTTGCAGCGCATGCTGGATGCGCTGGAGCCCGGCATGACGACGCGCGAGCTCGACGCACTCGGCGCGCAATGGCTCACCGAGCACGGCGCCCGCTCCGCGCCGCAGCTGACCTACAACTTCCCCGGCGCCACCTGCATCAGCATCAACGAGGAAGCCGCCCACGGCATCCCCGGCGACCGCGTGATCAAGGCCGGCGACGTCGTCAACGTCGATGTCTCGGCCGAGCTCGGCGGCTACTTCGCCGACACCGGAGGCACCTGCGTCGTGCCGCCCGGCAACCCGCTGAAGACCCGCCTGTGCCACGCCACCCGCACGGCGCTGAACGAGGCGATGAAACACGCCCGCGCCGGCGCCCGCATCAGCAGCATCGGCGCCGCGATCGAGCGCACCGCCAAGGCCTACCAGTTCAAGGTCATCGAAAACCTCGGCAGCCACGGCGTTGGCCGCGCGCTGCACGAAGCGCCGGAGCAGATCCCCGGCTACTTCGACGCGGCCGACCGGCGTGTGCTGAGCGAAGGCATGGTGATCACCATCGAGCCCTTCCTCTCCACCAAGAGCCGCATCGTCGAAGAGGCCGACGATGGGTGGACGCTGAAGGGCGTGGCGGGCAATCTCTCTGCGCAGTACGAGCACACGATGATCATCACGCGGGGTGCGCCCATCGTCGTGACGGTGCACTGAGCGTGAGCGGGTGGCTCAGTCGAGCGTGATCTGGCTGAACCCCGTCAACACCGCCAGCACCTGCCGCGTCGCCGCATCGAGTGCAGCGTCACCGGCGCGATGCGCCACCCCCAAGTGGCGAACCAGCGGTGGTGACAACGGCCGGATCTGGCAGCCCTTGGGTTCGTCGTTGCTGAGCGGCTGCTCCATAGGCAACAGCGCCGCACCGTAGCCTGCGAACACGAGGCTTTTCATCGCCTCGGTGTAGTTCAGCTCGATGCGCGCCCGCGGGTTGAGGCCGGCCTGGGCGAACCAGCCGGTCACCAGGCGGTGCATCAGCGTGCTCTTGTCGTTGGCGATCAGCGGCTGCTCGGCCAGCCACTCGGGCGTCACCACGTCCGGCGCGGCCCAGCGCGGCGGCAGGAAGGCCATCATCGGGTCGCTGCGCCAGGGCGTCAGCGCCAGCTCCGGGTTCGCTGGCTGCGGCAGCGCGACGATGCCGATGTCCAGCGTGCGCGCGGCCAGCCGCTCCACCGTCTCGACCGAGCCCAGGATGCCCACCTCCACGTCGATGCCCGGGTGGCGTTCGCCCAGCACCGCCAGCACCTGCGGCAGCAAATGCACCAGCACGCCGGTCGAGGTGCCCAGCCTCACCTTGCCCTCGCGGCCCTCGGCAAAGCGCCGCACCTGGTCGACCGCGTCGTCGGCTTCTTTCAGCAGGCGGCGGCCTCGCTCGATCAGCGCGGCGCCTGCGGCCGTCGCCCGCACCCGCTTGTTGCCGCGCTCCAGCAGCGCCGCGCCCAGCCGCGCCTCGAGCTCGCTCACATGCAGGCTGACGGTCGGCGCCGCCAGGTGCAGCGCCTGCGACGCGGCGGCGAAGGTGCCCAGCTCGTCGATGGTGACGAGGGTACGCAGTTGGTCGAGGTTCAGGCTTCGCATCAGCTTTTCTGAACGAGCTGGTTATTCATTTCAACTTTTCAAATCATAGCGCGCGCCGCAGCATGAGGCCCTGTCCACCTCAACGGAGCTCCATGATGATTGCCAAGACTTTGTCGCTGCGTCGCCCGCTGCAAATATTCAAGCTGTTGGAGCTGGCTGCCGATTGGCTCAAAGCCTGTACCGATGCGCTAAAAACGCGGCGTCGTTACGCGCGCGACCGCCGCTTGCTGGCCGATATGAACGACCATGCGCTGGCTGACATCGGCATAGGGCGCGACCAGATCGGGCCACTGACGAGCTCGCCAGCGGCTTCGCGCTTCGGCAGTTGACCGCGCCGGTCAAGGCAGGAGGTCGTCGAGGCAGCGGCCCGTGCGCAGACCCTCGACGTGGGCGAAATGCGCATCGAGGGTGAGCAGTGCCATGCCGTGCTGAAGCGTGCTTGCCGCGATCCACAGGTCGTTGCTGGGAATGGGTTGGCCTTTGCGGCGCAGCGCGGCGTAGATGAGCGCATAGCTGTCTGCCGTTTCCGACGTGACGTCCAGCACCTCGAGGCGTGGCGAGTTCAGGAACTCGGCCAGTTCCGAGCGGTTCTTCGCTTCGCGGCTGCCAGCTGCGAAACCGGCCAGCAGTTCGCCAAGCACCACGCTGTTGAAACACAGGCGTTCCGCGTGGGCGATGGTTTCCACGATGGCGGGTTCACCACGCATGAACGCCGTGTATGCGTTGGTGTCTATCAACAGAGGCCGCACGGCGTCACTTCCAAATGCTTGGATCGATTTCGTCGAAGGCGCGCGTGGCTTGCTGGAAGTCGACCGCATCGGCCTGGCTCCACGACCCCGCCAACGCATCCAGGTCGTGATGGCGCTTTCGGGCGGGTTTGGAGGCTTGGCGACCCAGGCCCTTGTTGATCAGCCGCAGCACGATCGAGTTGACGCTGGCGTTCTCCTTCAGCGCGTAGGCCTTGAGTTCCGCCAGGACCTCGGGCTCCAGCCCGCGCAAGCTCAAGTTGGACATGATGCAAGCCCTGCTATCAAAGTGAATCGTGCACATGATATCGCCTGCACCAGCAGGTCGGGGGCCCAGGGGCTACACTGAAGTCCGCATTTTTCGCGCCGCACCATGCCCGCCCCCACCCCCGCTCCCACCCCCACCGCGCTGACCGTTCATCAGGCCTCGCGCGTGCTTGAAGTGGGTTTCAGCGACGGGCAGACCTTCCGCATCCCTTTCGAGTTGCTGCGCGTGTTTTCGCCGTCGGCGGAGGTGCAGGGCCATGGCCCCGGCCAGGAGACCTTGCAGACCGGCAAGCGCCAGGTCGGGATCGTCGGCATCGAGCCGGTCGGCCACTACGCCGTCAAGCCCACGTTTTCAGACGGCCACGACTCGGGGCTGTACACCTGGGTCTACCTGTACGAGCTCGGTGCCCAGCAGGAGGCTTACTGGCGCCGCTACGAAGACCAGCTGAAGGCCGCGCACGCCGATCGCGACGCGCCCATGCCTGCCAAGGCCGGCTCGCACTGCGACAGCCACTGAGGAGGCCCAGACCATGTCCCAGACCCATTTCGGTTTCCAGAACGTCGACGAAGGCGAAAAGGCCGGCCGCGTGCGCGGTGTCTTCGACTCGGTCGCCTCCAAGTACGACGTGATGAACGACGTGATGTCGCTCGGCCTGCACCGCGCCTGGAAGGCCTACACCGTTGCCGTCGCCAACCTGCACGAGGGCGACCAGGTGCTGGATCTCGCCGGCGGCACCGGCGACCTCGCCCGTGCCTTCGCGCGCCGGGTCGGCGCGAGTGGCCAGGTGGTGCACACCGACATCAACGAAGCCATGCTGCGCCAGGGCCGCGACCGCCTGCTCGACGAGGGCCTCGCGCTGCCGACCCTGCTGTGCGACGCCGAGAAGCTGCCCTTCAAGACCGGCAGCTTCGACCTCGTCAGCGTGGCCTTCGGCCTGCGCAACATGACGCACAAGGAGCTCGCGCTGGCCGAGATGGGCCGGGTGCTGAAGGACGGCGGGCGGCTGCTGGTGCTGGAGTTCTCCAAGGTCGCCGCGCCGTTGCAAAAACCCTATGACTGGTACTCGTTCAAGGTGCTGCCCAAGCTGGGCCAGTGGATCGCCGGCGACGGCGAGAGCTACCGCTACCTGGCCGAGTCCATCCGCATGCACCCCGACCAGGCGGCGCTGAAAGGCATGATGAAGGCCGCCGGCTTCGGCCATGTCGATGTGCACAACCTGACCGGCGGGCTGGTCGCGCTGCACGTCGGCATCAAGTGCTGATGCTCCCCACCCCCTAGGCGCTGGCGCGCCTCCCCCTCAAGGGGGCGCCGCTGGCGGACCGGCGGAGCCGGATCCGCGGCGGCCGCATGAGGGCACTGCGGCTGCCCCAGAAGCTCACTTCTACAATCCGGGCATGGCCAATCCCTTCACCGACCTGCTGCTGCCCGCGGCCACCGCTCGCTTCATCCTGCTGGCCAACCATGTACTGAGCTCGGCCCCGGTGGCCACCGCCCGGCTCAAGGCCCACAGCGGGCGGCTGCTGCGCATCGAGATCGAGGGCTGGCGCGGCCCGCTGCCGGTGCCGCCGCCGCTGGTGCTGCGCATCACGCCGGCCGGCCTGCTGGAGATTCCGGAGCCGGTCACCGAAGGGGCCGAGCCGCTGGCTGACCTGCACATGCGCGTCGATGCGTCGCAGCCGCTGGAGGCCGCGCGCCGCGTCGCCACCGGCGAGCTGCCGGCCATGGCCATCGACGGCGATGCGGCGCTGGCCAACGACATCAACTGGATCGTCGCCAACGTGCGCTGGGACATCGCTGCCGACCTCGAGCGCGTGGTGCCGCCGGCCGTGGCCGATGGCCTGGCGCGTGCCGGCGAGAAGGCGCTCGCCACCGCCCGCGCGGTGACGCAGGGCGCCGCCGAGCTGCTGCGCCGGCAGCGGCCGGGCGCATGATGACGGCGGCCACGCCGGCGACCAGCGCCGGCCCTCGCGAGGGGGCGCGAGAGCACCTGGGACGGCCCGGCGTTTTCCCATGAGGTTTGTCACCCGGCTGATCCGCATCGTCTTCACCATCCTGCGCTTCGGCGTGGATGAGCTGGTGCTGTCCGGCTTCAAGCACCGCTGGATACGCGCGCTGACGCGGCTGGTGACGCTGGGCCGCAAGTTCGACGAGCCGCGCGGCGCCCGGCTGCGCCAGGCGCTGGAGCACCTGGGCCCCATCTTCATCAAGTTCGGCCAGGTGATGTCGACCCGGCGCGACCTGCTGCCGCCCGACGTGGCCGACGAGCTGGCGCGCCTGCAGGACCAGGTGCCGCCGTTCCCCGCCGCGCAGGCGCGGGTGATGATAGAAAAGGCGCTGGGCAAGCCGATCGAGGAGATCTTCAGCCAGTTCGAGGCCGAGCCGGTGGCCAGCGCCTCGGTGGCCCAAGTGCACTTCGGCGTGCTGCTCGACGGCCGCGAGGTCGCGGTCAAGGTGCTGCGCCCAGGCATGCTGGCGGTGATCGACGACGACCTCGCGCTGCTGCACATGCTGGCGCGCTGGGTCGAGCGCCTGAGCACCGACGGCAAGCGGCTGCGCCCCCGCGAGGTGGTGGCCGAGTTCGACGGCTACCTGCACGACGAGCTCGACCTGGTGCGCGAGGCCGCCAACGCCGCGCAACTGCGCCGCAACATGACCGGGCTGAACCTGATCCTGGTGCCCGAGATGCACTGGGACTACTGCACCCGCACGGTGCTGGTGATGGAGCGCATGAAGGGCCTGCCGGTGAGCCAGGTCGACCGCCTGCGCGAGGCCGGCGTGGACATCAAGAAGCTGGCGCGCGACGGCGTGACCATCTTCTTCACCCAGGTCTTCCGCGACGGCTTCTTCCACGCCGACATGCACCCGGGCAACATCCAGGTCAGCGTCGATCCCCGCAGCTTCGGCCACTACATCGCCCTCGACTTCGGCATCATCGGCACGCTGACGCAGGTCGACAAGGACTACCTGGCGCAGAACTTCATCGCCTTCTTCCGGCGCGACTACAAGCGTGTCGCCGAGCTGCACGTCGAGAGCGGCTGGGTGCCGCCTAACACCCGCATCGACTCGCTGGAGCAGGCCATACGCGCCGTCTGCGAGCCGCAGTTCGACCGCCCGCTGCGCGAGATCTCGCTGGGCCAGGTGCTGATGCGGCTGTTCCAGACCTCGCGCCGCTTCAACGTCGAGATCCAGCCGCAACTGGTGCTGCTGCAGAAGACCCTGCTCAACGTCGAAGGCCTGGGCCGCCAGCTCGACCCCGACCTCGACCTCTGGAGCACCGCCAAGCCCTTCCTCGAACGCTGGATGAACGAGCAGATCGGCTGGCGTGCGCTGGTGCGCGAGCTGAAGGACGAAGCGCCGCGCTATGCCCAGCTGCTGCCGCAACTGCCGCGCCTGCTGCACCAGAGCCTGTCGGCCCGCCGGCAGGACGAGAGCCAGCTGCTGGCCGAGTTGCTGCGCGAGCAGCGCCGCACCAACCGCTGGCTGCGGGCCTTCTTCTGGCTGGGGCTGGTGGCCTCGGCCTGCGTCGCGCTGTGGTGGCTGGCGCCGCACGGCGGCGTCGCGCTGTCGCGCTGAGTCGCTGGACCCCATGACCAAGACCGGCAAAGTCCTGATGACCTTGCTGCTGCTCGCCGCGCTGGGCGTGGCCTTGTACTTCGCCTTGCACGGCCAGCAGGCGGTGAAGGCCGAGCAGGCCGAGGCTGAAGCGCTGGCCTCGGTGACCGAGCTCAGCGGGCTGATCTCGGTGGACGTCGAGCCGTTTTTCAAGGATGAGCGGGTGCGCCGCAGCCTGCTGCGCCACAAGCTCCCGGTCAAGGTCACGCGCGTCGGCAGCCGCGACATGGCCGCGCAGGTGGCGCCCGGCGCGATGCCGGACTTCATGTTCCCCTCCGGCGTGGTGGCCGCCAACCAGATCGCCGAGGCGGCGCGCCAGGCCAACATCCCGGTGGCACCCTCGTCGCCGTTCTTCTCGCCGCTGGTGATCGCGAGCTGGAAGCCGATCGCCGAGATCCTGGTCGCCAACGGCATGGCCAAGCCGGCCGGCGAGCGCATCTACGGCATCGACATGGCCCAGCTGACCGCCGCGATGCTGGCCAAAAAACGCTGGAAGGACTTGAAGGGCTCGGCGGCCTACGACGTGAGCCGCAGCCTGCTCGTCGCCACCACCGACGTGCGGCGCAGCAACTCCGCCGCGATGTACCTCGCGCTGACCAGCTACGCCGCCCACGGCGAGCTGGTGACCGACCGCGCCACCGCGCTGCCGCTCGCGAAACAGCTGGCCGAGCTCTTCAAGCGCCAGGGCTACCAGGAGAACTACGTCAATGGCAACTTCGACGACTACGTCGCGATCGGCATCGGCAAGACCCCGCTGGCCTTCATCTACGAATACCAGCTCGTCCACCATGCGCTGAGCAAGAAGGGCGTGGGCGCCGACATGGTGCTGATGTACCCGCAGCCCACCATCGTCAGCAAGCAGGTCTTCATCGCCGCCAGCCCGCGTGCGCAGCAACTGGCCGATCTGCTGGGCAGCGACGCCGAGCTGCAGCGCATCGGCGTGGAGTACGGCTTCCGCATCGCCGACACGGGCTTGTTCATGCAGGCGGTCAAGCCCACCGGCCTGGCGGTGGAGGAGCGCCTCACGCAGGTGATAGACCCGCCGTCGTTCGGGCTGATGGCCGAGATGATCGACGTGGTGACCCAGGAGATGGCGAAATGAGAACCACCAGCACTCCGGCGGTCGCCGCACGGCGGCTCGCAGGGCTCGCGACAGCGCTGGCGGCAGTGCTGATGCTGGCCGCCTGCGGCAAGAGCGATGCTCCCGGCACCGCCGGGCCCCAAGCGCCGGCCGCCGCGCCGGTCTTCTCGGTGCTCGCCACCAGCGACCTGCGCGACGCCCAGCCGCTGGAGGAGATGGTGCGCCAGGCCACCGGCGTCAACCTGAAGTTCAGCTTCGGCGGCACGATGGAGAGCACCGAGGCCGTGCTCTCCGGCAAGACCGACGCGCAGGCCGCGTGGTTCGCCAACGCCAAGTACCTGCTCAGCGACCCGCAGGGCCAGGGCAGGGTGAAGCTGCAGGAGAAGATCATGCTGTCGCCGATCACCGTCGGCGTCAGCCTCTCCACCGCGAAGAAGCTGGGCTGGGACGACCCCGCGGTGGCCGCCAAGGTCGGCTGGAAAGAGATCACGCTGGCCTCGGCCGAAGGCAAGCTGAGCTATGCGCTGTCCAACCCGGCCACCTCCAACCAGGGCTTCATGGCGCTGATGGGCGTGGTGGCCGCGGCCAGCAACAAGTCCGAGGCGCTGACGGCCGACGACGTCGACCGCGGCGCGATCGCCGGTTTCCTCAAGGGCTACAAGCTGCCCGGCGACAACTCCACCTACCTGGCGCAGAAGTTCATCGAGCAGCAGGGCATGGAGGTCAACAGCTTCATCAACTACGAGAGCTGGCTGCTCTCGCTGAACAACGGCGGCAAGCTGCGCGAGAAGCTCACGCTGATCTACCCGCACGAGGGCGTCGCCACGGCCGACTACCCCTTCATGCTGCTGCAGGAAAACAGCCGCGACGACTACCAGAAGGTGGTCGCCTACCTGAAGGGCAAGGAGGCGCAGAGCTGGCTCGCGCGCCAGACCCTGCGCCGCCCGGTGGTGCCCGAGGTGGCGGCCGGCGTGGCCGAGCTGTTCCCGAAAGAGGGCCTGCGTGTCGAGCTGCCCTTTTCGCCCGACCGGCAGCTCTCCGACGGGCTGATCGACGCCTACCTGAACGAGTTCCGCCGGCCCATCGCCTCCACCTTCGTGCTCGACACCAGCGGCAGCATGGAGCGCGAAGGGCGGCGCCAGCAACTGGTGCAGGCGCTGCGCTACATCGCCGGGGCCGACAACTCGCTGACCGGCCGGCTCGCCAAGCTGACCAACCGAGAGCGCATCTGGATGCTGCCCTTCTCCGACGAGCCGCATGCGATGACCGAGTTCGAGCTGCCGGCCGGCAGCCCGCAGGCCCGCGGCGTGCAGGTGCAGGAGGACTCGCAGGCCAAGCAGGCCGTGCTGGCCGAGGTGCGCGCCTATGCGGACGCCTTGCAGATGGACGGCGGCACGGCGCTCTATGACAGCGTGCTCGCCGCGCTGCAGCACATGCTGGTCGAGAAGAAGAAGCGCCCCGGCTACCAGTACTCGGTGGTCGCCTTCACCGACGGCGAAAACACCAAGGGCCGCGACCTGGCGGCCTTCCAGCGGGCCTACGCCAAGCTGCCGGAGAACGTGCGCGGCATCCCGGTGTTCCTGGTGCTGTTCGGCGAGGGCAACGAGGCCGACCTGAAGGCCGTCGTCGAGATCACCGGCGGGCGGGTCTTCGACGCGCGCAAGACGCCGCTCTACGCGGTGTTCAAGGACATCCGCGCCTACCAGTGAGCGGGGAGCGCACCGCCATGTTCGCCAAGCTCGCCCGCCTGCTGACCCACCCCGCCAACTGGTGCGGGCTGGGCTTGGCCATCGCCGTGCTGGTGCTGAAGGGCCTGGGCCTGGTCGGCTTCGCGGGGCTGCCGCTGGCGCTGCTGGCCTATGCGGCCGGGTTGGGCATCGGCGGCCTGTGGCTGGGCTTTCCCAGGCTCGCCGAGCCGGCCTGGGACACGCTGGCCTTCAACGACGACGGCGACGCCCGCGAGGCCATGGGCCGGGCCCTGCGCGGCGTGCGCGCGCTGGTGCAGCACAACCCGGACAACCGCCTGCCGGCCAGCCTGCAGGCCCAGGCACTGGCGCTCTGCGGCTCGCTCGAGGCGCTGCTCGCGCAGTGGGAGCGCAGCAAGGGCGCGCTCTCGCTGCACGAGGGCTTCCATGCGCGCCACATCGCGATCTCCTACCTGCCCAATGCGCTGAACACCTTCCTGGCGATCCCGGCCGCCTACGCCGGAGCCAAGGTGTTGCCCAACGGCAAGACGGCGGTCGAGAGCTTCCGCGCGACGCTGCAGGAGCTCGATGCGCAGGTCCACCAGCTCGCCGACGACCTGGCCAGCCAGGACGCCGCGGCCTTCCTGGCGCACTCGGAGTTCCTGCACGACCGCTTCGGGCCTACTTCGCCACCTTGAACGAGGTGAAGGTGCGCGTCTGCAGCCGGCGGCCGTCCTGCGGCACGCTGTCAGGCGGCGTCATCTTGGCGAGGTCGTCGGCCGAGAGGAAGATGGTCTTGTTCTCCGCCACGTCCTTCTTGACGAACTTCATCGAGGCCTTGTTGGGGTTGGCGTAGAAGACCTTGTTGGTCAGCGACGCATGCACCTCGGGGCGCAGGATGTAGTTGATGAAGAGGTGGGCGTTGCGCGGGTGCTTGGCGTCGGCGGGGATGGCCATCGAGTCGAAGAACAGCGTCGCACCGCTCTTGGGGATCAGCGCCTCGAGGTTCACGCCCTTGCCGGCGGCCAGGGCGCGGGCGCGGGCGATGTTGATGTCACCCGAGTAGCCCATCACCAGGCACAGCGAGCCCTGCGCCATCTCGTCGATGTAGCCCGACGACGAAAAGCGCGTCACGTAGGGCCGGATCTTCTTCAGCATGTCGCCGGCGGCGCGGTAGTCGTCCGGGCTGGTGCTGTAGCCGCTCTTGCCGACGTACATCAGCGCCACCGGCAGCACCTCGGAGGGCGAGTCCAGCATGCTGACGCCGCAGCCCTTCAGCTTGGCCGCGTACTTGGGGTCGAACAGCAGCGACCAGGCGTTGTCGGGCATGGGCAGCTCGCCCAGCGCGGCCTTGACCTTGCCGACGTTGATGCCCACGGTCACGTAGCCCCAGAGCCAGTCGACCAGGTACAGGTTGCCCGGGTCCACCTTGGCCATCTGCGCGAGCAGCGCGGGATCCTGGTTGCCCCAGTTGGGGAGCTGGCCGCGGTCCAGCTTCTGGAACAGGTTGGCGGCGATCTGCTGCTTGGCGAAGTGGGCGCCGGGCACCACGATGTCGTAGCCGGTCTTGCCGGCCACCAGCTTGGCGTGCAGGATCTCGTTGTTGTCGTAGTTGTCGTAGTTGACCTTGATGCCGGTCTCTTTCTCGAAGTTCTTCAACGTGTCGTCGGCGATGTAGTCCGACCAGTTGTAGATGTTCAGCACCTTGGGTTCATCGGCGGCGGCGGCCGGTAGGCAGGCGGCCGCCGAGAGCGCGGCGGCCAGCAAGGTCAGGGTCAAACGGCGGAAAGCACCAGGGCGGGCCATCGTGGCGATCTCTTTCTCGGGTCGCGGGCGGCCCGTGCAGCAGGTGGGGTGGAAACGAGGCCGATAGCATGCCACGATCGTGCAGTGCAGCATCCGTGGGCCCCGCGCAACCCCAGGCCGCGCAGGTGGCTGCGCCGGCACTGTACAATTCGCGGTTTTTCCTTTTTGAATCAAGAGCTTAACTCATGCCGATCTACGCCTACCGCTGCGAATCCTGCGGCCACGCGAAAGACGTGCTGCAGAAAATGTCCGATCCGCTGCTGACGGAGTGCCCGGCGTGCGGGCAGGCCACGTTCAAGAAGCAGGTCACCGCCGCGGGCTTCCAGCTCAAGGGCTCGGGCTGGTACGTCACCGACTTTCGCGGCGACGGCAAGGGCGGCGAGGCCGCCAAGCCGGCGGCCGACGGCGCTCCGGCCCCGGCCGCCGACGGCAATGGCGCGGCAGCACCCGCGGCGGCGTCCCCCGCGGCAGCGCCGCCACCGGCCACTGCTGCCGACAAGCCCGCCGCCTCGCCGGCACCCAGCAGCAGCCCGCCGGCCGCCTCGGGGCAGGGCAGCAAGACCGGCGGCAGTGCCGCCGGCAGTCAATGAGCGCTCCCAGCCCTCGCCCGCCCCCCAGCACCAGCAGCCCCGTGAAGAAGTACCTGCTCGCCGGCCTGCTGACCTGGTTGCCCCTGGCGATCACGGTCTGGGTGCTGCTGTGGGTCATGGGCCTGATGGACGGCATGTTCGAGGCGCTGCTGTCGGCCACGCAAGCCGTGCTGCCCGAGAGCGCCCGCGAAGGCATCGAGAAGCTGCGCGAGCTGCCGGGCCTGGGCGTGCTGGTGATGCTGGGCCTGCTGCTGGGCACGGGCGTCTTCGTCACCAACATCTTCGGCCAGTGGTTCGTGCGCCAGTGGGACTCGGTGATGGGCCGCATCCCCATCGTCAAGTCGATCTACAACTCGGTCAAGCAGGTCTCCGACACCCTCTTCTCCAGCACCGGCAACGCCTTCCGCGAGGCCGTGCTGGTGCAGTACCCGCACCAGGGCTCGTGGACCATCGCCTTCGTCACCGGCCGGCCCAGCGGCGAGGTGGCGGCGCGCCTGCCGGGGGAGCATGTCAGCCTCTACGTGCCCACCACGCCCAACCCCACTTCGGGCTTTTTCCTGATGATGCCGCGCTCGGCCGTGCACCCGCTGGGCATGAGCGTCGACGAGGCGCTCAAGTACATCATCTCGATGGGCGTGGTGGCACCGCCCGCCGGTGCCTTCGTGCCACCCCCGGTCCCGCAGCCCGTGATGGCCCCGGCCCCTGCGCCGCAGCCGCCACACACTCCGTCCCCGGCCGCGCAGGCGAGCCCGCCCGCGCGGCCGGTGGAGGCCGACCCCAATCGGGTGGGCTGAACGCGCCCGGCAAGCGTCCAGTCCTGAGGGTTGACCGCCCACCCGCCATCCCGGTTTTTCCCCTGCGGAACAATGCCTGCCGCGCCGTCCGACAGACCCTGGCGCGGCGGCTCCGCAACAACAATCCCAACTGGAGAACACTCCATGAGAACCACCTATTGCGGCCAGGTCAGCGAAGCGCTGATGGGCCAGACCGTGACCCTGATGGGCTGGGCCCATCGCCGCCGCGACCATGGCGGCGTGATCTTCATCGACATGCGCGACCGCGAAGGCCTGGTGCAGATCGTCTGCGACCCGGACCGCGCCGCCACCTTTGCCACCGCCGAGGGCGTGCGCAACGAGTTCTGCATCAAGGTCATCGGCCTGGTGCGCGCCCGCCCCACCGGCACCGAGAACACCAACCTGGTGAGCGGCAAGATCGAGGTGCTGTGCCATGAGCTGGAAGTGCTCAACCCCAGCGTGACGCCGCCGTTCCAGCTCGACGACGACAACCTCAGCGAGACCGTGCGGCTGACGCACCGCGTGCTCGACCTGCGCCGCCCGGCGATGCAGAAGAACCTGATGCTGCGCTACCGCGTCGCGATGGAGGTGCGCAAGTTCCTCGACGACCAGGGTTTCGTCGACATCGAGACCCCGATGCTGACCAAGAGCACGCCCGAGGGCGCGCGCGACTACCTGGTGCCCAGCCGCGTGCACGACGGCATGTTCTTCGCGCTGCCGCAGAGCCCGCAGCTCTTCAAGCAGCTGCTGATGGTGGCCGGCTTCGACCGCTACTACCAGATCACCAAGTGCTTCCGCGACGAGGACCTGCGCGCCGACCGCCAGCCCGAGTTCACCCAGATCGACATCGAGACCTCCTTCCTGACCGAAGAGGAGATCCGCGCGATGTTCGAGGGCATGATTCGCACCGTCTTCCGCAAGGCCATCGGCGTCGAGCTGCCGGTCTACCCGGTGATGACCTATGCCGACGCGATGTTCAAGTACGGCTCCGACAAGCCCGACCTGCGCGTCAAGCTGGAGTTCACCGAGGTCACCGCGCTGATGAAGGACGTGGACTTCAAGGTCTTCTCCGGCCCCGCCACCACGCCGGGCGGCCGCGTCGTCGCGCTGCGCGTGCCGGGTGGCGGCGAAATGAGCCGCGGCGACATCGACGGCTACACCGAGGTCGTCAAGATCTACGGCGCCAAGGGGCTTGCCTGGATCAAGGTCAACGACGTGGCCAAGGGCCGCGAGGGCCTGCAAAGCCCCATCGTCAAGAACCTGCACGACGGCGCGCTCAACGCCATCATCGCCAAGACCGGCGCCCGCAACGGCGACCTGATCTTCTTCGGCGCCGACAAGGCCAAGGTCGTCAACGACGCCATCGGCGCGCTGCGCATCAAGATAGGCCACAGCGACTTCGGCCGTGCCAAGGGCTTGTTCGAGGACAAGTGGGCGCCGCTCTGGGTGGTCGACTTCCCGATGTTCGAGCACGACGAGGCCGAAGACCGCTGGAACGCGGTGCACCACCCCTTCACCGCCCCCAAGGACGGCCATGAAGACCTGATGGACACGGACCCCGGCGCCTGCATCGCCAAGGCCTACGACATGGTGCTCAACGGCTGGGAAATGGGCGGCGGCTCGGTCCGTATCCACCGCGCCGAGGTGCAGAGCAAGGTCTTCAGCGCGCTGAAGATTTCGCCCGAGGACGCCAAGGTCAAGTTCGGCTTCCTGCTCGACGCGCTGCAGTACGGCGCGCCGCCGCACGGCGGCCTGGCCTTCGGCCTGGACCGGCTGATCGCGATGATGACCCGCGCCGAGTCCATCCGCGACGTGATCGCCTTCCCGAAGACGCAGCGGGCGCAAGACCTGTTGACCGGCGCGCCTTCGGCGGTGGACGAAAAGCAGCTGCGCGAGCTGCACATCCGGCTGCGCAGCGCGCAGGCGACGACGACGAGCTGATGAAGCCAGGTTGCGGCCCACCCGGTCGGCAACCCATCGAGAAAAGGGGCCCCTGGCCCCTTTTCTTTTGCCCGTGAGCCATCCGTGAGCCATCCGAGCCATCGGTGACTGGCCCTTGCACCGGGCGCCACGGAGCATGGGCACGGCCGGTTTCGTCGCTGTCAGCGAACGCCGGTCGAACTGCTTCCATCCAACTTCGAGGAGTGCCCTGCATGAACACCCTGCTCAAAATCGCTGCTGCTGCCGTCGCGGTCCTGCCTGCCCTGGCTTGTGCGCAGGCCAATCCGGCCTATGTCGAAAAGTCCAAGATCGTCGGCGCCGGCAACAAGATCCAGTTGTTCGGCCTGCCGGGCAAAAGCACGGCCGGCGCCATCAAGTACTGGGATACGACCATCACGCTGGAGATCGATGCCAATGGAAAGCCCACGGTCACCTCGGCCACTTCTTCCGTGCTGCAGGCCAAGCCCCGATCGACGGAGTTCGTGCCTGGGAGCTACCAGACTTCCGGCGGCACGCTGTGCACCTTGGCGAACTCCGCGTTCAACGGGCGCACCCAGTTCGATCTGAATTGCGGCGGCGGCTTCACCGCCACGTGGTACACCGGCGCGATCGCCGGCCACCCCTGGGAGACCGAGCTGGTGGTCGCCCAGCTGGACACGATCGTGGGCCACGACGAATTCGCTTGGGGCAAGACGGTGTTCGACGCCAACACCACCTGGTTCAGTTGCTTCAACGACCCCGAGCTGCTGTCGGCCCGCCAGGTCGGCGACACGCTGACGCTGGTCAACTACGGCTCCGACAAGGTGGTCGAGTGCCAGATCGGCTTCAACAAGACGCCTTGAACGGCCGGCCGGCCACGGGGCGCCGGCTTCAGTGCCCCGGCCTCAGCGCCCCGGCCGCAGCGAGGCCTTCATCGGCGCCACGATCCAGGCTGCGGTGCCGGCCTGCTCCATGCCGGCGACCGCCTGCTCCAGCATAGGCCGGCCTTCGCCGCTGCGGCCCAGCGCCATCAGCGCGCGGCCGCGCTGGCCGGCCAGGCGGTGGGCCCAATCGGGCGAGGGCGACGATTGCGCCAGGGCCTCGGCCGCCAGCGGTTTCAGCAGCGCCAGTGCTTGTGCGGGCCGGCCGAGGTTGACGAGGATCTGGGCCCGGTAGTAGTCGATGCCCTGCACGAGCGGCGAGCGCTCGCTGCCGAACTTCTCTACGAACCACGGCCGCCCATCCTCCAGCAGGCGCAGCGCCTCGGCGTCGCGGCCGGCGTGCAGCGAGGTCAGCGCCAGGTTCATCGCGGCGATGCGGGTGGCCTGGTGCTCGGCGCCGTTGGCGGCTTTCAGGGCCAGGTAGGCGCGTTCGGTCTCGGTGCGCGCCTCGGCAAACCGGCCCTCGGTCGAGTAGAGGTTGGCCAGCTCCATGCTGGCCGCGGCCACCGTGTAGTCGAGCGGGCCGAAGGCGCGGGTCAGCGTGTCGCGCGCCTGTATCAGCGACGCCTCGGCCTGCGGGTTGTCGCCCGCGGCCACCTGGATGCGGGCGAGCGAGAGGCGCAGGCGCTCCAGGCTGGCCTCGCCGATGCTCGCGGCGCTGAAGGGCGGCTTCAGCGCCACCTCCAGCAGCGCGGTCGCGCGCCCGTACTGGCCCAGCCGGTTGTAGGTCTCCGAGAGCTCACGGCGCAGGGTCGCCTGCAGCGAGAGCTCCTGCGGGTAGAGCGCCTGCGCGAGCGCCAGGGCCCGTTCGCCGAAGGGGGCGGCCTGCTGGGCGTGCTGCTGCAAGATCAGTACCGCGAAGCGGGCGCGCGCCGCGAGGTAGGCGATCTCGTCGTGGCCGGCCAGGCGCTGCGGCCCCAGGCCTTGCTCCACCGCGGCGAGCATGGCCTCGGCCTGCTTGAACTCCGAGCGGTTGGCGAGCAGCCCGGCCTTGCGCAGCCGCATCGCGCGCAATTGGTCGTCGTCGGCCGGTAGCAGCGGTTCCAGCAGGGCTTGCGCGCGCGAGAGCTCCTGCTCGGCCGGACCGAACGAGCCCATGTTCTGGTAGATCTGCGCGAGCTGCTGCCGCACGCCGGCCTCCGTCTGCGGCTGGCCGCGAAAGCGCTCGCTGGCCCGCTCCGAGGCGCGTCCCAGCACCTCCGCCATCGAGATCTGCCTGGTGCTGCCGGCACGGCTCACGTCGGCCGACTGCAGCACGTCCTTGTTCAGGAAGTCGTTGATCGCCAGCGCGCGCTGGCTCTCGCTGCGGGCCTGCGCCAGCGCCGAGCGAGTCTGGCCATAGAACCACAAGCTGCCGGCCAGCCCCAGGGCCAGGCTGGCGAACGCCGCGAGCACGTAAGGCCTGCGGGCCCGGCTGCGCTCCCAGCGGGCCGCCGTCTGCGCGGCTTGCGCCGCAGCCGAGGCCTGCCGCTCGCGCTCGGCACGGCGTGCCGGCAGACGCTCCAGCCTGTCCGTCCACTGCGAGACCGTCTGCAGCCGCGCCGCCGGCTGGCTGTGGGTGGCGGCGGCCAAGTCCTCGCGCAGCAACGGGTCGGCGATCTCATCTTCCCAGCCCGGCGCCATCGGCCGGCGGAAGTCGCCCACCAGCAGCTGGAACAGCATCAGCCCCAGCGCGTAGAGGTCGCTCTGCACCGTGGGCGGCTGGCCGGCCAGCACCTCGGGCGCCAGGTAGAAGAGCGTGGCGCTGCCGGAGTCGGCATCGACGCCGCCGGTCACCGTCAGGCCCATCGCGGTCACGCCCAGGCCGGCCAGCGCCGCCGGGTCCAGCACGCGGCCGCTGCCGAAGTCGGTCAGCCGGGTCGCCCAGCGGCCTTCGGCGTCCCGGTAGACCAGCACGTTGCCGGGCTTCAAGTCCTTGTGCAGCACGCCTACCGCGTGGGCCAGCGCCACGCTGCGCGCCACGCCGAGAAACAGGGCCAGCCGCTGCGCCGGTGCCAGCCCGCCGAAGGGCGGCGGCTGTTCGGCCCACTCCGCGAGGTCGATGCCGCCGTATTCGCACTCCAGCCAGTAGGGCGCGTCGGCGAAGTTGGCGTCGATCACGCGGGCGAAGTCGGGCCGCTCGCCCAGGCTCTGGTGCAGCAGCCGGTGCAGCGTGAATTCGCGCTTGAGTGCGCTCAGCCGCTCGCCGCCGGCGCAGAACTTGAAGACCCTGGCGTCCTGCGTGCGCGGCTGGCGCGCCAGCCAGACCTCGCTGTGGTGCCCCGGGCGGCCCAGCGTGCGCTCCAGAAGATAGCTCTCGCGGTGCGGCACCGGGCCGCCGGCGGCCAGCGCCAGCGGGCTCTCGACCTGCCGGCCCAGCACGGTGCGCTCGACATGGGCCTCCAGCCGGTAGCCGACGCCACGCACGTTCTTGACGCAGGCGCCTGCCGGGCCCAAGGCCTCGCGCAGCTTGGAGATCGCGTTCGCCAGCGCGTTGTCCGAGAGGTTGCCCTGCTCGCGGCCCCACAGGCCGGCCACCAGCTCGGTCTTGGTCAGCACCACGCCCGGCTGGCGCAGCAGCTCGGCCAGCACGTCGAGCGGCCGCCGCTCCAGCGGCACGGCGCGGCCGTCCACGCGCAGGCTGGCATCGGCCTCGTTGTATTCGGCCTCGGCGAAGCGGTAGCGGTACAGCAACTCCGTTCGCGCATCGGCTTCGTTCAGGGCCATGCTTACTCCGGCTGTCTTTTTTGGCCTATCTGCCGTCAACGTGCCGCAGTCTAGCCAGCTGTCGGCGCTGCGGCACGGCCCGCCGGCCGCGGTAACTGCAAGTTACATCGCCGCCTGGCGCCGCCGCGCGCTGGATCAGGATGCCCGCCTACAAACCCGGCCATGCTTTGGCGCTAGCATCTTCGCCATGCCCGTCAACCCCACCGCGCCCCCCGCCACGACGACGCCGACACCCGGCGAGCGCCCGCCCAAGATCCCGGAGTCGGTGCTGGTCGTGATCCACACGCCGGCGCTCGACGTGCTGCTGATCGAGCGGGCCGACGCCAGCGACTTCTGGCAGAGCGTGACCGGCTCCAAGGACGCGCTGGACGAAGCGCTGAGCGAAACCTGCCGGCGCGAGGTGGCCGAGGAGACCGGCATCGTGATCGGCAGCGACGCCGTGCCATGGCGCGCGCTGCAGGACTGGGCGCTGGCCAACGTCTACGAGATCTACCCGTGCTGGCGGCACCGCTACGCTGCCGGCGTGACGCACAACACCGAGCATGTCTTCGGTCTGACGGTGCCGGCTGGCACGCCAGTGGTGCTGGCGCCGCGCGAGCACCTGCGCTGGGTCTGGCTGCCGTGGCGCGAAGCGGCCGACCGCTGCTTCTCGCCCTCCAACGCCGAGGCCATCCTGCAACTGCCGCGCTTCGCCCCGGAGGGATCGCAGCGGCCCCGGGCCGGGCTGCCGGCCGTTCAGCGAGGCTGAGCCCCGATGCGCGTCCACGGCCCTTCGACTCCCGCTCCGGCCAGCCAACAGAGCACCCAAGTGCTGCGTGTCGCCACCTACAACATCCACAAGGGCGTGCGCGGCGTCGGCGTGCGCAAGCGGCTGGAGATCCACAACCTGGGGCTGGGCGTCGAGGCGCTGGACGCCGACCTGGTGTTCCTGCAGGAGGTGCTGCTGTTCCACGCCCGCGAGGCGCGGCACTTCGACCGCACCTGGTTCGGCTGGCCGGAGGCCGGGCAGGCCGAGTTCCTGGCACCCGACGGCTACCACTCGGCCTACCGCACCAACGCCATCACCCGCCACGGCGAGCACGGCAACGCGCTGCTGTCGCGCTGGCCCATAGGCGACATCGGCCACCATGACGTCTCCGACCACCGCTTCGAGCAGCGCGGCCTGCTGCACGTGCCCGTCACCTGGCACGGCATGACGCTGCACGCCGTGGTAGCCCACTTCGGCCTGATCCACGCCAGCCGCGTGCGCCAGGTGCAGCGCCTGGCCGAGTTCATCCAGGCGGCGGTGCCGGCCGGCGAGCCGCTGCTGGTGGCGGGCGACTTCAACGACTGGGGCGAGCGGCTGGACCCGGCGATGAAAGCGCTGGGCCTGGCCCGCGCGGTGGCGCCGGACGGTGCGAGCGCCCAGCGCGTGACCTTTCCGTCGCGGGTGCCGGTGTTTGCGCTGGACCGCGTCTACATGCGCGGCTTCCGCTGCGTCAGCACCATGGTGCCGCGCGGGGCGGCCTGGGCCCGCATGTCGGACCACCTGCCGCTGGTGGTCGAGCTCGAGCCTGCTTGAGCCCGCCCGTGCAGCCCGACACACCCGCGAGCCCGCCGAGCCCCAAGGCCGAGCGGCCGCCCCTGCCGCCCGGCGCGTGGTATGCAATGCAGGAGGCCCACTGGCTGGGCGGCAACGAGCTCTACCTGCTGCGCGGCGGTGACGAGTATTTCCCGGCGCTGATACGGGCGGTCGAGCGGGCCCAGTTCGAGATCTGGTTCGCGACCTACATCTTCCACGACGACGCGGCCGCCGAGCGGGTGGCGCAGGCGCTGGCAGCGGCGGCGCGGCGCGGCGTGCGGGTGCATGTGGTGGTGGACGGCTTCGGCTCGCACCGTGCGCTGCCCAAGCTGCAGCAGTGGTTGCTGCCGCACGGCGTCGCGCTGGTCGTCTTCCGGCCGCTGGAGCGCTGGTGGAACTACCTGCAGCCCGGCCAGATGCGCCGCCTGCACCACAAGCTCTGCGTGGTCGACGGGGTGCGCGCCTTCGTCGGCGGCATCAACGTCATCGACGACCGCAACGACCTGCACCACGGCTTCGGCGACGCGCCGCGGCTGGACTTCGCGGTCGAGCTGACCGGCCCGGTGGTGGTGCCCATCGAGCAGACCACGCGGGCCGTCTGGTCGCGGGCCGCCTTCGGCCACGACTGGCGACGCGAGGTGCTGGCCATGATGCGCAGCGCCGAGCCGCTGCAGGACGCGCGCCGGCTGATGCGCCAGGTCCGCATGCTGCCGCCCGAGAACGACCAGCCGCTGGACCTGACCCCCGTGCTGGCCGCCTTCCTGGTGCGCGACAACCTGCGCCAGCGCCGCGCCATAGAGCGCGGCTACATCGACGCGATCCGCTTCGCGACCCGCCGCGTCGACCTGATCTCGCCCTACTTCTACCCCGGCCGCTCGTTCCGCCGCGCCCTCGTCAAGGCCGCGCGGCGCGGTGTCAAGGTGCGGCTGCTGCTGCAGGGCAAGATCGACTACCGCCTGGCCGGCCTGGCCGCGCGCGTGCTCTACGACGAGCTGCTCGCCGAGGGCGTCGAGATCCACGAATACATCCCCGCCTTCCTGCACGCCAAGATGGCCATCGTCGATGACGACTGGGCGACGGTCGGCAGCTCCAACATCGACCCGCTCTCGCTGCTGCTCAACCTGGAGGCCAACCTGGTCGTGCGCGACCTGAGCTTCGCCGGCGAACTGGCCCACGAATTCGAGCGCGCCGTGCACGTTTCGAAGCAGATCACCGTGGCCCCGTTCCAGAAGGGCGCCGCGGCCGTGCTGGGCCGCGGCTTCGTGGCGTGGCTGGCGCATTGGTATTTGCGCATGGCGGGGACGAGCGGGAAATATTGACCCCCACGGTCGCTGCCGCTCCCTGCCCCCCGAGTGGCTCGCGCTGCGGACCGGCAGAGCCGGATCCGCGCACGCCCCTTGGTTGGCGTCGCGGACTGATCTCAGAGCAGGCCGGCTTCGCGCACCCGCAGCGGGTCTTCGCCGAAGCGGTTGGGGCCGGCCGTGCCGCGCAGGAAGCCGTTGTCTATCAGCGCCCAGAGCGAGCCGATGGCGGGGATCAGGTTGACCAGCACCCACCAGGCCGACTTGTCGCGGTCGTGCCAGCGCTTGGCCGAGATCGCGATGAAGGGCCAGGCCAGCAGCAGGTTGACGAAGTTCTCCGCCTGGTCGCTGCGCACGCCGGCGATGTTGAGCAGCGCGATGCCGACGACCGCCAGCGCCAGCAGCGCCAGCACGCCGTAGAGCCAGAAGCTGCGGCGCGAGATGCGGCCGTGCGGGCTCAGGAAGATCTGCCACGGCAGCATCTGCTCGACCACCAGCGGCTCCAGCGCTGCAGGGGCCGAGGGCGCCGGAGGCGGGGTGAGGGCGGCGGGGTGCGGCGACATGGCTGCCAGTATTTCACGCCGCCGGTGCCGCCGGCTCGTCGTCTGCCCAGAGGGTTTGCATCACGCCGGCAAAGCGCTCCGAGATGGCGTGGGCGGCCGCCTGGCGGTGGTCTTGCACCACCCAGCGGCCGGCCACCATCACGTCGCGCCAGGGCCGGCCCGGGCTGGAGAAGACCAGCGCATCGAGCAGGCGTCCGGGCGGGATGCCGGCCAGGCTGGCGTCGCCGGTGTCGG
>DATHWJ010000249.1:0-1574 GCA_035460745.1 Ideonella sp.
GCGATGGATGAAACCGAGTGCGCCGCATTCGCTTGCCGGCGGCTGGGCGAACTCTCGGGCGGCGAGCGCCAGCGGGTGCTGCTGGCGCGGGCGCTGGCGGTGCAGCCGCGCGTGCTGCTGCTGGACGAGCCCACCACCCACCTCGACGCGCCGCACCAGCGCGCGCTCGCACGCAGCGTGCGCCTGCGCACCGCGGCCGGCGTGGCCGTCGCCACCGTGCTGCACGACCTGACGCTGGCGCTGGCCGCCGACCGCGTGCTGGTGATGCAGGCCGGCCGGCTGCGCGCCGATGGCCCGGCCAGCGACGCCACCTTGCGGGCCCGCCTGGTGGAGGTGTTCGACAACGCCTTCACGCTGGAGCAGATCGCCTCGCCCGGCGGCCCGCGCTGGGTCGCCGTACCGGCGCTGTGAGCATGGCCGCCCGCGCAGTGATGGTGCTGGGCTGCACCAGCGACGCCGGCAAGAGCTGGCTGGCGACCGCGCTGTGCCGCTGGTATGCCCGCCAGGGCCTGCGGGTGGCGCCCTTCAAGGCGCAGAACATGAGCAACCACGCCCGCGTCGTCGGCGGGGGCGGTCCGGGCGAAGGGGCCCCGGCCGGCGAGATCGGCAGCGCCCAGTACTTCCAGGCGCTGGCCGCCGGCTGCGTGCCCGAGGTGGCGATGAACCCGGTGCTGCTCAAGCCCGAGACCGACACCCGCAGCCAGGTCGTGGTGATGGGCCGGGTGCGGCCCGAGCTCGGCGCCGCGCCCTGGCGCGAGCGCAGCGCGCTGCTGTGGCCGCTGGCCGAAGCCGCGCTGCACGACCTGCGCGCGCGCTTCGACCTGCTGGTGATCGAGGGCGCCGGCTCGCCGGCCGAGATCAACCTGGCCGCCAACGACTACGTCAACACCGCCACCGCCGTCGCCGCCCAGGCCGCCTGCCTGCTGGTCGCCGACATCGACCGCGGCGGCGCCTTCGCCCACCTCTACGGCACCCACGCGCTGATGGACGCCGGCGTGCGCCGCCAGCTGCGCGGCTTCGTGCTGAACAAGTTCCGCGGCGACCCGGCGCTGCTGAGCCCCGCGCCGCAGCAACTGCAGCGGCTGACCGGCGTGCCCACGCTGGCCGTGCTGCCGATGTGGCGCGAGCACGGCCTGCCCGAGGAAGATGCCGTGCCCCAGCCCCACCAGCCGGCGGCCGCTGCCGCCGCGCCCAGCGTGGTGGTGCTGGCCGCGCCGCACGCCAGCAACCTCGACGAGTTCGAGCCGCTGCGCAGCGCCGGCCTGCGGCTGCTCTTCGCGCGCGACGCGCAGGCCATCGCCGCCGCCGACTGGCTCATCCTGCCCGGCAGCAAGCACACCCGTGCCGACCTCGCGTGGCTGCGCGCGCAAGGCCTGGACGCCGCCATCCGCCAGCACGCCGCCGCCGGCCGCCCGCTGCTGGGCATCTGCGGCGGCCTGCAGATGCTGGGCGAGCTCGTCGATGACCCGCTCGGCCTCGAAGGCGGCCTGCCCGGCCAGGCCCCCGGCCTCGCGCTGCTGCCGCTGCACACCCGCCTGCAAGCCCGCAAGCAGCTCACCCGCTCGCGCCACACG
>DATHWJ010000250.1:0-3096 GCA_035460745.1 Ideonella sp.
GTCGATGTACCTCAGCGAGCTCGACGGCCCGCGCAAGGGCAGCCGCCAGGCGGCGATCGACGGCCACCTCGAGATCGGCCGCCGCTGCCGCGAGCTCGGCGTCGACACGATCGTCGTCTTCGACACCCATTGGCTCGTCAACGCGAGCTATCACGTCAACTGCGCACAGCAGTTTGCCGGCACCTACACCAGCAACGAGCTGCCGCACTTCATCAGCAACTTGGCGTACGCGTTCCCGGGCAACCCGGCGCTAGGCCAGCTGCTGGCCCGGACGTGCAACGAGCATGGCGTGGACACGCTCGCACACCCTGCCACCACGCTCGGCCCCGAGTACGGCACGCTGGTGCCGATGCGTTACATGAACGCCGACCAGCACTTCAAGGTGGTGTCGGTGTCGGCGCTGTGCCAGGTGCACTACCTGAACGACAGCGCCCGCCTGGGCTGGGCCATGCGCAAGGCGGTGGAGGACCACTACGACGGCACGGTGGCCTTCCTCGCCAGCGGATCCCTGAGCCACCGCTTTGCGCAGAACGGCCTGGCGGATGAATATGCGTTCAAGATCTGGAGCCCCTTCCTCGAAACGCTGGACCACGAAGTCGTGGAACTCTGGAAGCGAGGCGACTGGAAGACCTTCTGCGGCATGCTGCCCGAGTACGCGAGCAAGGGCCACGGCGAAGGCTTCATGCACGACACCGCGATGCTGCTCGGCGTGCTCGGTTGGTCGGCCTACGACGGCAAGGCCGACATCGTGACACCGTATTTCGGCTCGTCGGGCACCGGGCAGATCAACGCCATCTTCCCGGTCACGCCGCAGGACGGCCGTGCAGTGCCCAAGCCCGTGGCCTCCAGCGCCGAGGGTTACGCCTCGGTCGCGACCCGGCTCTAGGTCCAGGTCCAGAACCGATACCAGGCGCTGCACTGCCATGCCCCACCTCGTGATCCTCTACAGCGGCAACCTCGATGCCCGCAGCGACATGACGGCGCTCTGCCGCAGCCTGGCCGACACCATGCTCGCGCAGCGCGACGAGGCCGGCAAGCCGGTCTTCCCGCCCGGCGGCACGCGCGTGTTCGCCTACCCGGCGCCGCACTTCGCCATCAGCGATGGCGGCACGGCCGGCTGCGCGGCCGGGGGCGATGGCCACTACGGTTTCGCCTACCTCAACCTGCGCATGGGCCGCGGCCGCAGCGAGGCCGTGCAGCAAGGCGTCGGCCAGGCCCTGATGGCCGTGGCGACCTCGCACTTCGAGCCGCTGATGGCGACGATGCACCTGGGCGTGACGCTGCAGGTCGATGTCGGCGCCGAAGTCTTCGACGCCAAGCACAGCACGCTGCATCCCCTCTTCAACAAACCAGGCTGACCCATGCTGCCCCAGACCACCATCGCGCAACTCGCCCGCGAGCTCTACGACGCGCGCAAGAGCCGCACCCAGGTGCGCCACTTCTCGATGCGCTTCCCCGAGATGACCATCGACGACGGCTACGCCATCCAGCGCGCCTGGGTTGCGCTCGAAGTCGCCGATGGCCGCAGCATCAAGGGCCGCAAGATCGGCCTGACCTCGCGTGCGATGCAGCAAGCCAGCCAGATCACCGAGCCCGACTTCGCGCCGCTGATGGACGACATGTTCTTCGCCCAAGGCAGCGACATCGAAGCCAGCCGCTTCATCGCGCCGCGCATCGAGGTCGAGCTCGCCTTCATCCTCGGCAAGCCTCTGAAGGGGCCGGGCGCGACGCTGTTCGACGTGCTCTCGGCCACCGAGTACGTCACGCCGGCGATCGAGATCATCGACTCGCGCATCGAGCAGTTCGACCGCGAGACCAAGGTGATGCGCAAGGTCTACGACACCATCAGCGACTTCGCGGCCAACGCCGGCATCGTGCTTGGTGGCCGTCCCATCAAGCCCACCGAAGTCGACCTGCGCTGGGTCGGCGCGCTGCTCTACAAGAACAGCGTGATCGAGGAGACCGGTCTGGCGGCCGGCGTGCTGAACCACCCGGCCACCGGCGTGGCCTGGCTGGCCAACAAGATCGCGCCCTACGACGAGCAGCTCAACGCCGGCGACGTGGTGCTGGCCGGCTCGTTCACGCGCCCGACCACGGCCAAGGCCGGTGACAACTTCCACGTCGACTACGGGCCGCTCGGCTCGGTCGCCTTTCGCTTTGTCTAAGTCTGCTTCGTCTGAAAAGGCCCACCATGCAAACTCCCGTCAACGCCTTCAAGCAAGCGCTCCGGCAGGGCCGGGCGCAGATCGGCCTGTGGGTCGGCCTGGCCGATGCCTATGCGATCGAGGCCATGGCCGGTGCCGGCTTCGACTGGCTGCTGATCGACGGCGAGCACGCGCCGAATGACCTGCGCACCGTGCTGAGCCAGTTGCAGGCCGTGGCGCCGTATCCCACCCATGCCATCGTGCGGCCCGTGATCGGCGACGTGCCGCTGATCAAGCAACTGCTCGACGTGGGCGCGCAGACGCTGCTGATCCCGGTGGTCGAGACCGCCGAGCAGGCGGCCACGCTGGTGGCGGCCACGCGCTACCCGCCGCGCGGCATGCGCGGCGTGGGCTCGGCGCTGGCACGCTCGTCGCGCTGGAACCAGATCGGCGACTACCTGCACACAGCCGACGAGCAGATGTGCGTGCTGGTACAGGTCGAGACGAAAGAGGGCGTAGCCAACCTGGCGGTCATCGCCGCCACGGAAGGGGTGGACGGTGTCTTCTTCGGCCCGGCGGACCTGTCGGCGTCGATGGGCCTGCTGGGCCAGCCGGCGCACCCGCAGGTGCAACAGACCATCCTCGACGGCATCGCAGCGGTTCGTGCTGCCGGCAAGGCGCCCGGCGTGCTGGCACCCGACCCCAAGCTCGCGCGTCTGTATCTCGACGCCGGCGCCTTGTTCGTCGCGGTCGGCGTCGACACCACCTTGCTCACCCGCGCCTGCCGCGATCTCGCGGCGGCCTACAAGAAGCCCGCAGACAAGTCCGCCGCGGCGGCATTCGGAACCGGAGCGTACTGACCATGAAGACGTTCATCCTCGCACTCCTTGTCGTGAACAGTGCCGTCGCCAGCCTGCCGGCGCTGGCGCAAGTGCCTGTCACCGCAGCGGCC
>DATHWJ010000251.1:0-3100 GCA_035460745.1 Ideonella sp.
GAGCCGTTCCGGTTCGCGGACGGCAGCCAGGGGCTCTGGAGCGTCGTCTATGGCGTTCCTCGCGACGACGGCCAGCCGAACATGAATCGCCTGTACCGTTACAACGGCTCGGGCAGCTTCAAGTTCACCGAGGTGCCGAGCGCGGCAATCAACGTGACGACCCTGTACACCTGCAGCCGTACCGGTGATCTGAACGGAGACGGACTTGACGACTTGCTGCTGTGCCGGATCGCGGTGGCCGCCTCCGAGCCGGCCGACAGCATCCTGTACCTGCAGCGACCTGACGGCAGCTTCAGCGAAGCTGAGTTGCCGATGGACTTCAAGAAGTTCCGCGCGGCCGAGATCGGCGACCTGAACGGCGACGGGCGCAACGACCTGCTGGTCTCCGTCAGCGAAGGTACCGAGGCCCGCATCGAGGTCTACCTCCAGAACGCCAGGAATCAGTTGCCAAAGGAGCCGGCGCTGAGGATGGTGGTCAGCGCGGTGGCCAACAGCTTTGCCATCGGCGACCTGGACGGTGACAGCGAACCGGACATCTACGCGGCGATCTCGTTCGCCAGCACCTGCCAGGCCGAGTACGACAGCACCGGCGGCTTCAACGACCTCTGGAAGGATCTCGTGATCAGCACCGCCGGCGCGCCGCCCAGGAGCTACATCGTCACGACCATGGAGAACGAACCTGTCGCGGGAGGCTGCTCCTGGGCCGCTTCGTGGGGTGGCCCGGGCATCGTGCACCTCGGGCGCGGCTTGGAGAATGCGCCGGGAGACAACTATTCTTTGCGCTTCAGTCCGGCGAAGTAACGCGACACCCGGCGACACCCGGCGACACCCACCGACACTCAGCGGCACGTGGGTAACTTCTTGCGGCGTCGAAGAGGCCGTCGATCGTCTGCGTCCAAGCCGGACGCAACCGGGTCAACCCATCCACATCGGCAGCCACTGCACCACCAGCACGCCGACGGCGCCTTGGACGCACGCGCAGTGCACCATCAGCGCCGTGTTGTCCAGGCTTGCCCGGGCCTGCGGCGACAGGCATCCGGCGGCGATGCGCGCCAGCGTGAAGGCCACCATCAGGGCCAGCACGGCAAGGTGAAAGACCTGCCAGGCCAGCAGCGCGGCCACCGTGGCGCTCCAGGCATTGGCACTGGGCTGCAGGCCGGCTTGCGCATGTGATGCGAGCACCACTGCGCTGCTGGCGAGCGCAGCGAGCAGGGCCGCGATCAAGCCCGTCGCGGGCCACAAGTTCGAGCGCCAGCAGCCGCCCAGGCGGCTTCGCTGCGCGAGCGCCGTGGCGGCCGAGGCGAGCACCAGCAGCATCACGCCGGTCATCGCAGTGCCCGGCGCGGGCAGCGCCGAGCCGGCCGGCGGGCAGACTGCGGCGGCCATCGAGACATGCAGGTGGGCAAACAGCAGCGAGGCCATGATGGTCGCATCGACCGTGACCAGCACGATCACCGCCCACCACGAATGCGAGGCTCGCCCTTGCGCGGTGGTGGGCAGCGCTGCATGGTCGGCCACGGTCGCGTAGGCCAGCGGCGGAGCCTTGTCGGTTTGCCACAGCCACACCAGCAACGCGATGACGGCGCCCACGCCGCAGGCGCCCGCCAGCAAATTGAGCTTGACCGTGAGCAGCAGGAAGAAGCCGGCCGTGCCCAGGCCCGCCAGCAGGGGCAGCCAGCTGTCGCCCGGCAAGCGCAGCAGGTGCTGCGGCACGGCGTCGCGCACGCTGGTAACGAGCGTCTCTCGCCCGCCGGTGACGCTGCCGGGCAGCCAGTGCTGCCCGGCCTGCACCTCCGCGGCCAGCATGGGCCGTGCCCACAGCGGGTCCAGCGCGTCGATCTGCGGGATGCTGCGGCTGCCGTGGTCGCCTCCGGGCAGCCACTCCAGCGTTGCGGCCCCCCAGGGGTCGCCATGCGGGCGCGCCGGACGCAGCCAGGTGCGCACCGCATCGACGAAAAACAGCAGCACCCCTGCCGCGAACACGAATGCGCCTGCCGAAGAGGCCAGGTTGACGCCATCCAGCCCCAGCCCCGCGGCGTAGGTGTAGACGCGCCGCGGCATGCCCATCAGCCCGGCGACGTGCATGGGGAAAAAGGCCAGGTTGAAGCCGCCGAACATCAAGCCGAAGACCCAGCGGGCGGCGCGCTCCGACAGCCGGTGGCCATTGACCAGCGGGGTCCAGTGGTAGAGCGCGGCAAAGACCGGGAACACCATGCCGCCGATCAGCACGTAGTGCAGGTGGGCGACGACGAAGTGCGTGTCGTGCACCTGCGTGTCGAAGGGCAGCACCGCCACCATCACGCCGGTCAGGCCGCCGAGCACGAAGATGAAGAAGAAGCCGAGCAGGAACAGGCCGGCGGCATTGCGCTGCAGCCGGCCGCGCCACAGCGTGGCCAGCCAGGCGAAGACCTGCACCGAGGTCGGGAGGGCGATCGCCAGGCTGGCGGCCGAGACCAGCAGGCTGGAGAAGCGGCCCAGGCCGGCGGTGAACATGTGGTGCGCCCACAGCGCAAAGCTCAAGACGCCGACCGCGATCAGCGCAGCCACGACCGCGCGCTGGCCGACCAGCGGCGTGCCGGCCAGCACCGGCAGCATCATCGAGACCAGCCCGGCGGCGGGCAGGAAGATGATGTAGACCTCCGGGTGGCCGAAGAACCAGAACAGGTGCTGCCAGAGCAGCGGGTCACCACCCCGCTCGGCGATGAAGAAGGGCCAGTCGAAGGCCCGCTCCAGCTCCAGCAACAGCGTGCCGGCGATCACCGCGGGGAAGGCGAACACGATCATCAGCGCCACGACGAGCATCGCCCAGGCGAAGACCGGCATCCGGCCGAGCGTCATGCCCGGGGCTCGGGTGAACAGGATGCCGACGATCAGCTCGATGGCGCCGGCAATCGCCGAGATCTCGATGAAGCCGATGCCCAGCAGCCACCAGTCCGCGCCGATGCCGGGCGAATGCTCGGCGCTGGTGAGCGGCGGGTACATGAACCAGCCGCCATCCGGCGAGACGCCGAAGAAGATCGTGCAGAAGAAGGCCCCGCCCCCGACCGCATAGGCCCAGAAGGCGTGGGCGGTCAGACGCGGGAACGGCAGGTCGCGTGCG
>DATHWJ010000252.1:0-5380 GCA_035460745.1 Ideonella sp.
CATGTGCAGGTCGGCCACCACCTGGTAGGTGGGCCCGATGCGCACCTCCACCGGCAGCATCAGCGTCACGAAGATGGCCCAGAAGAAGAACATCCGGAACGGGAAGCGGAAGTAGACGATCGCGAACGCCGACAGCAACGAGATCGCGATCTTGCCGAGCGCGATCACCAGCGCGGTGACCAGGCTGACGAACATCATGCGGCCCACAGGCGCGTTCGAGGCCGCGCCCATGCCCGAGCCCTGCAGCGCGGCGGTGTAGTTCTCCACCAGGTGCGAGCCGGGCAGCAGCGACATCGGCGCCTTGACGATCTCGGCCGCCGTCTGGGTCGAGGCGACGAAGGTGACGTAGAGCGGGAAGGCGACGACCAGCACGCCGAGTATCAGCACGACGTGGGCGAAGATGCCGAGGGTGGTGCGGCGCTCGACCATGTCAGTGGCCGCCCGGCCGCCCGAAGGCCACTGAGCGCCCCCTCGGGGGGCAGCGAACGAAGTGAGCGTGGGGGCGCAGCATCAGTATTGGACCTTCTTCTCTACGAAGCGGAACTGCACGATCGTCAGCGCGATGACGATCACCATCAACACCACCGACTGCGCGGCCGAGCCGCCCAGGTCCAGCGCCTTGAAGCCGTCGTAGTACACCTTGTAGACCAGGATCGCGGTGTCCTTGCCCGGCCCGCCTTGCGTGGCCGCATCGACGATCGCGAAGGTGTCGAAAAACGCGTAGACCACGTTGATCACGAAGAGGAAGAACGTGGTCGGCGACAGCAGCGGGAACTGGATGGTCCAGAAGCGCCGCCAGGGCCGGGCGCCGTCGATCGCGGCTGCTTCGATCAGCGACTTGGGGATGCTCTGCAGCCCGGCGACGAAGAACAGGAAGTTGTAGGAGATCTGCTTCCACACCGCCGCCATCACGATCAGCGTCATCGCGTGGTCGCTGTTCAGCAGGTGGTTCCACTCGATGCCCAGCGCGCGCAGCGCATACGAGACGATGCCTATCGACGGCGCGAACATGAACAGCCACAACACCCCGGCCACCGCCGGCGCTACCGCATACGGCCAGATCAGCAGCGTGCGGTAGACCGCCGTGCCCTTCACCACCCGGTCGGCGAACACCGCCAGCAGCAGCGAGATGCCTATGCCCAACCCGGCCACCAGCACCGAGAACACGGCGGTGGTCTTGAACGACGCGAGGTAGGTCGCATCGTTGACCAGGTTGCGGAAGTTCTCGAAGCCGACCCATTCGGTCGAGCTGCCGAAGGCGTCGGACTGCTGCAGCGACTGCAGCAGCGCTTGCGCCGCCGGCCAGAAGAAGAAGACCGAGATGACCACCACCTGCGGCGCCAGCAGCAGCCAGGGCAGCCAGCGCGAGCGGAAGACGACGCGTTTTTCAGAAGCCACGGTGGAGGGTCATCAGGTGGTTTGCCGCGGCTCAGTTCGGGTTGGCCTTCTGGAAGCGCTCCAGCAGCTCGTTGCCGCGCTTGACTGCGCTGTCCAGCGCCTCCTTGGCGGTCTTCTTGCCGGCCCAGACCTGCTCCAACTCCTCGTCCTCGACCGCGCGGATCTGCACGAAGTTGCCCAGCCGGATGCCGCGCGACTTGTCGGTGGTCTTGCGTATCATCTGGTTCACCGCGACGTCGGTGCCGGGGTTTTGCGCGTAGAAGCCGCTCTTCTCGGTGGCCTCGAAGGCCGCGAGCGTGATCGGCAGGTAGCCGGTGCGCTGGTGGCTCTTGGCCTGGATGTCGGTGTTCATCAGGTAGCTGAAGAAGGCCGCGACACCCTTGTATTCCGGCGCCTTCTTGCCCGCCATCACCCACAGCGAGGCGCCGCCGATCACGGTGTTCTGCGGCGCGCCGGTCACGTCGGGGTAGTAGGGCAGCGGCGCGATGCCGAAATCGAACTTGGCGTTTTTCTTGATGCTGGCGTAGCTGGACGAGGAGGCGGTGGCCATTGCGCACTCGCCCGAGTAGAAGGGTGCGTCGGCCGCGTTGCCCCGGCCGCGGTAGACGAACAGGCCCTGCTTGGCCATGTTGGCGAGGTTCTCGATGTGGCGCACGTGCAGCGGGCTGTTGAAGACCAGCCGGGCGCCGGTGCCGCCGAAGCCGTTGTTCTGCGATGCGAAGAGCGTGTTGTGCCAGGTCGAGAAGCTCTCGAGCTGGGTCCAGCCCTGCCAGCTGGTGGTGAAGGGGCAGGCTATGCCGGAGGCCTTCAGCTTGGCGGCGGCCAGCGCCACCTCCGGCCAGGTGGTGGGCGGCTTGTTGGGATCGAGGCCGGCCTTGCGGAAGGCGTCCTTGTTGTAGTTGAAGATGGTGGTCGAGCTGTTCAGCGGGAAGCTGATCATCTGGCCGCTGGGGGCCGTGTAGTAGCCCACCACGGCCGGGATGTAGGCGCTGGCATTGAACTTGTAGCCCGCGTCGCTCAGCACCTTGCCCACCGGCACCACGGCGCCCTTGGCCGCCATCATCGTCGCCGTGCCCACCTCGAACACCTGCAGGATGTGCGGCGCGTTGCCGGCGCGGTAGGCGGCCACTGCGGCCGGCATGGTTTCGTCGTAGGTGCCCTTGTAGGTCGGCACGATCTTGAAGTCCTTCTGGCTGGCGTTGAAGCCGTTGGCAAGGTCCACCACCCAGTCGTTCAGGCCGCCGGTCATCGAGTGCCACCACTGGATCTCCGTCTGCGCCTGGGCCGGCAAGGCCGCCAGGCCGGCCAGCAGGGCGGCGGCGTGGGCGATGTGCTTCATTTGCATGACAACTCCGTTGCGGATGATCGTTTTGAAAGCTGGCAGTCTGGCCAGCCTTTATGACAGTCGCGTTTCTGTCATGGCGGCCCCACCGGGGCAAGCGGGAATACCCCTCTGGCGCCTTGCTGCAAGCCGGTCCGCCGACGAGGCCGGCCGGCCTCGCGGCGGCGAAGAGTGCTGCACTGCGGTACGATTCACCCCCAAGTGCAATGACAGGCATGGGCGGCCGTCGTAGCCCGCCTGCCCAAGCCTGCCCGACATGAACGCACCGCTCCCCCTGACCAGTGTCAGCGCCCTGCCCGGCGCCGAACGCGCCACTGCGCACCCCGACGCCGCCGCGCCCCGGCTGCGCGAGATCCCGTACAACTACACCTCCCTGTCCGATCGCGAGATCGTGCTGCGGCTGCTCGGCGCCCGCGCCTGGGAGGTGCTGAACCGCCTGCGCGAGGAGCGCCGCACCGGCCGCTCCGCCCGCATGCTCTACGAGGTGCTGGGCGACATCTGGGTGGTGCAGCGCAACCCCTATCTCGAAGACGACCTGCTGGACAACCCGAAGCGGCGCGGCCTGCTGATCGCCGCGCTGGACCACCGGCTGCAAGAGGTGGAGAAGCGCCGCCGGCCGGCCGACGATGCGGGCCGCGACACGATGGTGGGCGAGCTGCTGGCCGCCGCGCGCATCGCGGTGCGCAACTTCGACCGCCGCTTCGCCGAGGTCGCCGAGCTGCGCCAGCAGACCCGCCGCACGCTGGGCCGCCACACCGCCAAGGACAACGTCAAGTTCGACGGCCTCTCGCGCGTCTCGCACGTGACCGACGCCACCGACTGGCGGGTCGAGGTTCCGTTCGTCGTGCTGACGCCGGACACCGAGGCCGAGATGGCCCAGATGGTCAAGTCCTGCATCGAGCTGGGCCTGACCATCATCCCGCGCGGCGGCGGCACCGGCTACACCGGCGGCGCGGTGCCGCTGACCTGGAAGAGCGCGGTGATCAACACCGAGAAGCTCGAGGCCATGACCGAGGTCGAGAAGGTCGCGCTGCCGGGGCTGGACCAGCCGGTCGCGACGATCTGGACCGAAGCCGGCGTGGTCACCCAGCGCGTGGCCGATGCGGCCGAGCGGGCCGGCTTCGTCTTCGCGGTCGACCCGACCTCGGCCGAGGCCAGCTGCATAGGCGGCAACATCGCGATGAACGCTGGCGGCAAGAAGGCCGTGCTGTGGGGCACCGCGCTCGACAACCTGGCATCGTGGCGCATGGTGACCCCCGAGGCCAAGTGGCTGGAGGTGGTGAGGCTGGGCCACAACCTGGGCAAGATCCACGACGTGGACGTGGCCAGCTTCGAGCTGCGCTACTTCGACGCCTCGGGCAAGACGCTGGAGCGCACCGAGCGGCTGGACATCCCGGGCCGCATCTTCCGCAAGGAGGGGCTGGGCAAGGACGTCACCGACAAGTTCCTGGCCGGCCTGCCCGGCATCCAGAAGGAGGGCTGCGACGGCCTGATCACCTCCGCCCGCTGGGTCGTGCACCGCATGCCCAGCCACGTGCGCACGGTCTGCCTGGAGTTCTTCGGCAACCCCAAGGACTGCGTGCCTTCCATCGTCGAGATCAAGAACTTCATGTTCGACGAGATGAAGCGCCCGGGCGGCGCCATCCTCGCGGGCCTGGAGCACCTGGACGACCGTTACCTGAAGGCGGTGGGCTACGCGACCAAGAGCAAGCGCGCCGGCCTGCCCAAGATGGTGCTGGTGGGCGACATCGTCGGCGACGACGCCGACGCCGTGGCCCGCGCCACCAGCGAAGTCATCCGCTTGGCCAACGGCCGCTCGGGCGAGGGCTTCGTCGCGATCAGCGCCGACGCGCGCAAGAAGTTCTGGCTGGACCGCAAGCGCACCGCGGCCATCTCCAAGCACACCAACGCTTTCAAGGTCAACGAAGACGTCGTGATCCCGCTGGAGCGCATGGGCGAGTACACGCTGGGCATAGAGCGGCTCAACATCGAGCTCAGCCTGCGCAACAAGCTCGCGCTGCTCGACCGGCTGGAGGGCTTCTTCAGCGAGGGCAACCTGCCGCTGGGCAAGACCGACGACGCGAGCGAGATCCCGAGCGCCGAGCTGATGGAAGACCGCGTGCAGCAGGCGCTGGCCGTGCTGCGCGAGGTGCGGGCGCTGTGGCGGCAGTGGATGGAGGGCCTCGATCGCGTCCAGGAGGATCCGAACCGCAGCTTCTTCGACCAGCTGCAAGACCACAGCCTGCGCGCCTCGTGGAAGACGCAGGTACGGGGGCCGCTGCAGGCCATCTTCGGCGGCGGCGCCTTCGGCGCCATCCTGGCCGCCTGCCAGAGCCTGCACCAGGAGGTGCTGAAGGGGAGGGTGTGGATCGCGCTGCACATGCACGCCGGCGACGGCAACGTGCACACCAACATTCCCGTCAACTCCGACAACTACGAGATGCTGCAGACGGCCCACGAGGCGGTCGCCCGCATCATGGTGCTGGCCCGCAGCCTGGACGGCGTGATCTCGGGTGAGCACGGCATAGGCATCACCAAGCTGGAGTTCCTGACCGACGACGAGCTGGCCAACTTCACCACCTACAAGGCCAAGGTCGATCCCGAGGGCCGCTTCAACAAGGGCAAGCTGCTGCGCGGCGC
>DATHWJ010000253.1:0-6575 GCA_035460745.1 Ideonella sp.
GAGCAGCGGGACCATAGGCTGCGGCGATGTGGCTGGCCATGTCGCCGGCGCACCAGAGATGCTCGATGCCGCTGGCGCGCGCATGCTGGCCGACCTCGGTGTGAAAGGCCGGGCCCTGGTCGCCCACCTCGCCCATGTCGCCCAGCACGATCCAGCGCGGTGCCGGCAGCGCGGCCAGCACGTCGATCGCGGCGCGCACCGAGTCGGGGTTGGCGTTGTAGGTGTCGTCGATCAGCGTCAGCGCGGTGCCGCCACGCGCCAGCGGGCGCACCTGCGAGCGGCCCTTGACGGGCTCGAAGGCGGCCAGGCCCCGCACCACGTCGGCCAGCGCCACGCCGGCGGCGAGCGCCGAGGCGGTGGCGGCCAGCGCGTTCTTGACGTTGTGCCGGCCGGCCACGCGCAGGCTCGATGCGGCGTCGCCGGCGGGCGTGTGCAACTGCACCGCCCAGTGGTCGACCTGCCACTGCGCCTGCGCGGTGACGTCGGCCGCGGTGTCGAGCGCAAAGCTCATCACGCGGCGCTCGCCGGCCAGCTCGCGCCAGAGCGGCGTGAAGGCATCGTCGGCCGGGAACACCGCCGTGCCGTCGCTGGGCAGCGCGGCGATCACGCTGCCGTTTTCGCGCGCCACGGCCTCCACGCTGTGCATGAACTCCAGGTGCTCGCGCTGCGCGTTGTTGATCAGCGCGACGGTGGGCTGCGCGATGGCGGCCAGCTCGGCGATCTCGCCCGGGTGGTTCATGCCCAGCTCGACCACGGCGGCCTGGTGCGCCGCCAGGCGCAGCACCGTCAGCGGCACGCCGATGTGGTTGTTGAAGTTGCCGGCCGTCGCCAGCGCGGCGTCGCCATGGGCGGCGCGCAGGATGCTGGCGATCATCTGGGTGACGGTGGTCTTGCCATTGCTGCCGGTCACTGCGATCAGCGGCAGGCGGTGCTGCGCGCGCCAGCCGCGCGCCAGGGCCTGCAGCGCGGCCAGCGTGTCGGGTGCCTGCAGGCCCGGCAGCCCGGCTTCGGCCAGGCCGTGCGACGCGATGGCCGCCACCGCGCCGGCCGCGCGGGCCTGCGGGAGAAAGTCGTGCGCATCGAAAAACTCGCCCTTCAGCGCGACGAAGAGGTCGCCCGACGCCAGCGTGCGCGTATCGGTGTGCACGCGGGCGATCGCGGCCGCGCCGTCGCCGACCAGCACGCTGCCGGGCACCAGTGCCTGCGCTTGGGCGAGCGTCATCATGTTCATGCCCGCGGCCTCTGCGCCAGCGCCGTCGCCGCTTCGGCGGCGTCGGAGAACGGCTGCTTCACGCCGTCGATCTCCTGGTAGTCCTCGTGGCCCTTGCCGGCGATCAGCACCACGTCCTTGCTGGTCACGGCCCAGACGGCTTCGAAGATCGCGCGGCGGCGGTCGACCACCACCTTCAGGTTGAGCGAGGAGTTGCCGCCCGGCACGCCGGCGACGATCTGGTCGACGATGCTTTGTGCGTCTTCGCGGCGCGGGTTGTCGCTGGTGACGACGACGCGGTCGGCCAGGCGGGCGGCGATGGCGCCCATCAGCGGGCGCTTGCTGGCGTCGCGGTTGCCGCCGCAGCCGAACACGCACCACAGCCGGCCGCCGCGCGCGGCCGCCAGCGGCTTCAGCGCGCCGAGCGCCTTCTCCAGCGCGTCGGGCGTGTGGGCGTAGTCCACCACCACTTCGGGCGCCGTGGCGCGGCCGGGCACGCGCTGCATGCGGCCGGGCACTGGGGTCACCGTCGCGGCGACGCGCGCGGCATCCACCAGCGCCACGCCGAGCGCGCGCAGGCCCGCGATCACCACCAGCAGGTTGCTCGCGTTGTAGTCGCCGATCAGGCCGCTGGCCAGCTCGATGTGCTGCTCGCCCTCGACCAGCGTGAAGGCCAGCCCGCCATCCTCGTAGTGCACGCCCTCGGCGCGCAGGCGGCCTTCGCCGCCGACCGAGCAGGTCCACAGGTCCAGCCCATGGCCGGCCAACTCGGCCACCAGCGCGGCACCGTGCGGGTCATCGACATTGATCACCGCGGCGCGCAGGCCGGGCCAGTTGAACAGCACCCGCTTGGCGGCCCAGTAGGCGTCCATGTCGCCGTGGTAGTCGAGGTGGTCGCGGGTGAAGTTGGTGAACAGCGCCACCTCCACCGCGGTGCCGGCCAGCCGGTGCTCGACGATGCCGATCGACGAGGCCTCGATGGCGCAGGCGCTGAAGCCGCTGTCGGCCATGCCTCGGAAACCGGCCTGCAGCACCACCGGATCCGGCGTGGTCAGGCCGGTGAAGGCGATGCCGCGGCTGCCGTCGTCGACCACGCCCGGCTGCGGCGGCTCGCCCACGCCCAGCGTGCCGACCACGCCGCAGCGCCGGCCCAGCGCTGTCAGCGTCTGCGCGGTCCACCAGGCGGTGGAGGTCTTGCCGTTGGTGCCGGTGACGGCCACCACGCGCAGCGCGCGGCTGGGCTGGCCGTAGTAGGCATCGGCGATCAAGCCGGTGGCGGCCTTCAGCGAGGGCAGCGCGGCGACCCGCGCGTCCTCGAAGCCGAAGGCCTCGATGCCCTCGTTTTCGACCAGGCAGGTCGAGGCGCCGGCCGCCAGCGCAGCGGCCACGTAGTCGCGACCGTCGGTGGCGTAGCCGGGCCACGCGATGAAGGCGTCGCCGGGCTGGACCAGGCGGCTGTCGGTGCGCAGCGCACCGGTCACCCACGAGCTCAGCCAGCGCGCGGCGGCTTCGGGGCTTTTGAGGCGGGTCAGTGGCATATCTAGCGTTGCTCGCGCGCCATCGTGACTGCGGGGGGCTTGGCGGCGCCTTGGGCGACCAATTGCGGCGCCTTCATCTCGAGGTCCGGCGGCACGGCCAGCGAGCGCAGGGCCTGCTCGACCACCACCTTGAAGACCGGGGCGGCAACCAGGCCGCCGAAGTAGACACCGGTCGGCTCGTCGATCATCACGGCCACCACCACGCGCGGGTTGTCGATGGGCGCGATGCCGGTGAACCAGGCGCGGTGCTTGCTGCTGTTGTAGCCCTTGCCCTCCTGCTTCTCGGCCGTGCCGGTCTTGCCGCCCGCCGAGTAGCCCACCGGCTGCGCCAGTGGCGCCGTGCCGCCCGGCTGCACCGTGCCGCGCAGCATCGCGCGCATCGTGCGGGCCGTCTCGGGCTCGAAGACGCGCACCGGCGCCTGGGTGGTGCTGCCCTTGATCAGGGTCAGCGGCGCCATCTCGCCGTCGCGGGCGATCGCGGTGTAGGCGCGCGCGATCTGCAGCAGCGAGGCCGAGAGGCCGTAGCCGTAGGCCATGGTGGCTTTTTCGACCGGCTTCCAGGTCTTCCACGAGCGCAGGCGGCCGGTGGCGGCGCCGGGGAAGCCGATCTGCGGCTTCTGGCCGAAACCCAGCTCGGAGAGCATCTCGCCCATCTCGCGGTCGCCCAGCTTCTGCGCCATGTGCACCGTGCCGGGGTTGCTGGACTTCTGTATCACCTGCGCCACCGTCAGGCTGGGGTGGCTGTGCGAGCCGTCGTTGACCAGCAGCGGGCCGACGCGGAAGGGGCTGGTGTCTATCACCGTGTCGGGCGTCACCAGGCCTTTTTCCAGCGCCTTGGAGACGATGAAGGGCTTGACGGTGGAGCCCGGCTCGAAGACGTCGGTGATGGCTCGGTTGCGCAGCTGCTCGCCGCTCAGCTTGCCGCGCTCGCCGGGCAGGTAGCTGGGGTAGTTGGCCAGCGCCAGGATCTCGCCGGTCTGGGCGTCCAGCACCACCACGCTGCCGGCCTTGGCCTTGTGGCCCTGCACGGCGTCGCGGATGCGCTGGTAGGCCAGCGCCTGCACCTTGGAGTCGATGGTCAGCTGCACGTCGCGGCCGTCGCGCGGGTCGACCGGCTCGCCCATGTCCTCGACGACGCGGCCCAGGCGGTCCTTGACCACGCCGCGCGAGCCGCCATGGCCCTGCAGCTCGCGCTGGAAGCTGAGCTCGACGCCCTCCTGCCCGTGGTCCTGGATGTCGGTGAAGCCGACCACGTGGGCGGCCGCTTCGTTCTCTGGGTAGCGGCGCAGGTAGCCGGGTTCGAACTGGATGCCCTTGATGCCCAGCGCGCGGATCTGCTGCGCCGCGCCGTCGTCGAGCTGGCGGCGCAGCACGCCGTAGCTGTTGTCCTCGGCCAGCCGCGCTTCGAGCTCCCTGGGCTTGATCTGCAGCAGCCCCACCAGCGCGCGCTTCTGCTCGTCGCTGGCCTTGAACTGGCGCGGGTTGACGGTCACCGTCGGCGCGTTGACGCTGATCGCCAGGATCTGCCCGTTGCGATCGACGATGCGGCCACGGCTGGCCGGCAGCACCACGGTGGAGGCATAGCGCTCCTCGCCCTTCTTCTGGAAGAAGTCGGCCTCCAGCACCTGCACGTACCAGGCCCGGACCACCAGCGCGCAAAAGCCCAGGCCCACCAGCACCACCAGCAGGCGGCTGCGCCACGGCGGGGTCTTGGAGGCCAGCAGCGGGCTGGTCGAGTAGTTGACGCCGCGCACCGAGTTCGCCGTCGAGGACGATTTGCGCCGGCTTGGTTTTTCGCTCATCGCGCGCCCTCCGAAGCCCGGCCGTCCTGCACGTAGATGGTCACGTCCGGCGTGGCCAGCTTCATCGCCAGCTTCTCGCGCGCCACCTTCTCGACCCGCAGGTGCGTGGCCTCGGTGCGGCGCTCGGCCTCGATGCGCTTTTCATCGGCCTGCAGTTGCTGCTCTTCGTTGCGCGCACGATCGATCTCGACGAAGAGGTGGCGCGCCTCGTAGCTGGTCTTCACGAGGAACAGGCCGCTCAAGACCAGAGCGGCCAGCAGCAGCAGGCTCAGGCGGGTCATGCAGCCCGCCTTTCGGCCAGGCGCTCGGCGACCCGCAGCACGGCGGAGCGCGAGCGCGGATTGGCGCGCACTTCGCCCTCCGAAGCGCGGATGCGGCCCAGCGCACGCAGCTTGAGCGGGTGCTTGGGCTCGGCGAAGGGCGCGCGGCGATCGACCTCGGCGCGGCTCTCGCGGGCGATGAAGGTCTTGACGATGCGGTCTTCCAGCGAGTGGAAGCTGATCACGGCCAGGTGGCCGCCGGGGGCCAGCAGCGCCAGCGCCGCGCTCAGCCCTTGTTCGAGCTCTTCAAGCTCGGCATTGACGAAAATCCGAAGAGCTTGAAATGTGCGCGTTGCAGGGTTTTGGCCCGGCTCGCGGGTCCGGACCGAACCAGCCACGAGCTCGGCCAGCTCGGCCGTTGTGCGCAAGGGTCGCCCGCTCTCGCGGCGAGCAACAATCGCCTTTGAAATCGATGCAGCAAACCGTTCTTCCCCATGATCGCGAATCACCTGTGTGATGAGGCGCTCGTCGGCGCGGGCCAGAAAGTCCGCGGCGGTTTCGCCGCGGGTGGTGTCCATGCGCATGTCCAGCGGGCCGTCGAAACGGAAGCTGAAGCCACGTGCGGGGTTGTCGATCTGGGGTGAGGAGACGCCGAGATCCAGCAGCACGCCGTCCACCTGGGTGATGCCCAGGGCCGCCAGCTCGCCGACGGCACTGGCGAAGCTGGCGTGGCAGATCGCGAAGCGCGGGTCGGTGATCGCCGTGTCGCCCGAGCGGGCGGCGGCGACCGCGTCGGGGTCCTTGTCGAAGGCGACCAGCCGGCCGGCGGGGGCGAGGCGGGCGAGCAGCGCGCGGGCGTGGCCGCCGCGGCCGAAGGTGCCGTCCACATAGATGCCGTCGGGGCGCACCAGCACCGCATCGACCGTTTCCTGCAGCAGCACGGTGGTGTGCTGGAAGTCGGCGGGGTCGGCCGGCAGCGCGGTTTGGGGGAGTTGCGGCTTGGCCATCAGTAGGTGAACCCCTTGATGGTGTCCGGCATCTCCTGGCTCACCACCGCCGCTTCGCGGGCGTTGTAGTGGGCTTCGTTCCACAGCTCGAAGTGCGGGCCTATGCCCATCAGCAAGGCCTTGTTGCCCGGCTCCAGGCCGGCAAAGCTGCGCAGCACCGGGTCGATCAGCACGCGCGAGGCGCCGTCGATCTCGAGCTCGCTGACGAAGCCGAGGAAGACGCGCTTCCAGGCCAATGCCTCCATCGGCAAAGCGGAAATCTTGTCGCGGAAGGGCTCCCACACGGGCTGCGGGAATACCATCAGGCACCCATGCGGATGTTTGGTGATCGCGAGACGGCCTTTGGCAATCTTGTCGAGTGACTCCCGATGGCGAGCAGGCACAGTCAAGCGCCCCTTGCTATCAAGCGTCAGCGACGAAGCGCCGAAAAAGCCAGTTGATTCCACGATACCCCACTCCGCCCCACGAATCTGCACTGTACCCAAGCCAGCAGGGACGGTCAATGTCGGCCGTTCAAAAAAATCAAGCGTATCAATAACTTAGCGAAACATTTGCAAGTGATTCACTGTTAAAACAAGGACTTGCGAGTGGGACTGGAAGTTAAGTCTCAATTGACAGATTGCGCTTGTGTGGTGCATGCACGTCTGGCCGGGTGATCGGCCCAGTGCAGTTCTGGTGCGCCAGACACGAAAAAGCGGCTCGAAAGCCGCCGGATGGGGTGGAAAAGTGGGAGACACACACTCGCGCTTGCTGTGACA
>DATHWJ010000254.1:0-14281 GCA_035460745.1 Ideonella sp.
GGCAACGGCTCGGGCAATGCGGTCAACCGGGTGGCCTCGGGCACCTACGACATGGGCTTTGCCGACCTGGCGGCGCTGATGGAGTTCCAGGCCAACAACCCGACCGCGCCCAACAAGCCGGTGGCGGTGATGATGGTCTACAACAACACGCCGGCGGCCGTGATGGCGCTGAAGAAGAGCGGCATCAAGACGCCCGCCGACCTGGCCGGCAAGAAGCTGGGGGCGCCGGTGTTCGACGCCGGCCGCCGCGCCTTCCCTATCTTCCAGAAGGCCAATGCCGTGCCCAAGGTGGAGTGGGTCAGCATGGACCCGCCGCTGCGCGAGACCATGCTCGCCAAGGGCGACGTGGACGCCATCACCGGCTTCTCGTTCACCTCGCTGCTCAATCTCGAGGCCCGCGGCGTGAAGGCCGACGAGGTGGTGGTGATGCCCTACCCGCAGTACGGCGTGAAGCTCTATGGCAACGCGATCATCGTCGGCGAGGAGTTCCTGAAGAAGAATCCCGAGGCCGTCAAGGCCTTCTTGCGCGCCTTCACCAAGGGCGCCAAGGAGGTGATCGCCGACCCCAAGGCCGCGACCGCGATCGTCAAGGAGCGCGACGGCATCATCAACGCGGCGCTGGAGGAGCGCCGCCTCAGGCTCGCGATCGATTCCTCGGTGGCCACGGCCGACGCCAAGGCCGAAGGCTTCGGCGATGTCAACAAGCCGCGCCTCGCGCTGATGGCCAGCCAAGTGGCCGACGCCTTCGCGACCAAGGGCCGCATCAACCCGGACACCATCTGGAACGGCAGCTTCCTGCCGGCCGCGGCCGAGCGCAACATCTTCGCGAAGAAGTAAGCCATGTCCGCGTTCGTCGACTTTCGCGACGTCTGGCTGGCCTACAACGACGAGCTGCTGGCTTCGGGCAAGTTTGCCGTCGAGGCCATCGACCTGCAGGTCCGCGAGGGCGAGTTCATCGCCATCGTCGGGCCCTCGGGCTGCGGCAAGTCCACCTTCATGAAGCTGGCCACCGGCCTGCGCCGGCCCAGCAAGGGCACGGTGGAGATCGCCGGCAAGGAGGTGACGGGGCCGCTCAAGATCACCGGCATGGCCTTCCAGGCGCCCAGCCTCTTGCCGTGGCGCACGACGGTGCAAAACGTGATGCTGCCGCTGGAGATCGTCGAGCCCTACCGCTCCAGCTTCAAGCAGAAAAGGGCGGAGTACGAGGCCAAGGCGCGCACGCTGCTGCAAAGCGTGGGGCTGGGCGGTTATGAAGACAAGTTCCCGTGGCAGCTCTCGGGTGGCATGCAGCAGCGCGCCAGCATCTGCCGCGCGCTGGTCCACGAGCCCAAGCTGCTGCTGCTGGACGAGCCCTTCGGCGCGCTCGACGCCTTCACCCGCGAGGAGCTGTGGTGCGCGCTGCGCGACCTGCAGGCGGCGCAGAAGTTCAACGTCATCCTGGTGACGCACGACCTGCGCGAGAGCGTCTTCCTGGCCGACATGGTGTACGTGATGAGCAAGAGCCCGGGCCGCTTCGTCGTCAAGCGTGAGATCGAGTTGCCCCGGCCGCGCGACCTGGAAGTGACCTACACGCCGGAGTTCACCGCCATCGTGCACGAGCTGCGCGGGCACATCGGCGCGATGTGCGCGCCGGCCCCGGTGGAGGCGGCGCCATGACGGCCGCCCGCGCAAAGCGCCTCGAGGCCTGGTCGCCGTGGCTGCTGCTGGTGCTGAGCCTGCTGGTCTGGCAGGCCGTCTGCAGCGGCTTCAACATCAGCGAGTTCATCTTCCCCAGCCCGGCGCGCATCTGGGAGCAGATCGTCGAGTTCCGCGGCGAGATCCTGAAGCACGCCTGGCGCACCTACTGGGTCACGATGGTGGGCTTCGGCATCGCCATCGTGGTCGGCGTGCTGCTGGGCTTCCTGATCGGCAGCTCGCGGCTGGCCTATGCGGCCATCTACCCGCTGATGACGGGCTTCAACGCGCTGCCCAAGGCGGCCTTCGTGCCGGTGCTGGTGGTCTGGTTCGGTATCGGCGTCGGGCCGGCGGTGCTGACGGCCTTCCTGATCTCGTTCTTCCCGATCACGGTCAACATCGCCACCGGCCTGGCGACGCTGGAGCCCGAGCTGGAGGACGTGCTGCGCGTGCTGGGCGCCAAGCGCTGGGACGTGCTGGTGAAGGTGGGCCTGCCGCGCTCCATGCCCTACTTCTTCGGCTCGCTGAAGGTGGCGATCACGCTGGCATTCGTCGGCACCACGGTGTCCGAGATGACGGCCAGCAACGAGGGCATAGGCTACCTGCTGGTCTCGGCCGGCTCGGCGATGCAGATGGGGCTGGCGTTTGCCGGCCTGGTGGTGGTGGGCGCAATGGCGATGGCGATGTACGAGTTCTTCTCGGTGCTCGAGAAGCGCACCACCGGCTGGGCGCATCGCGGCACGCAAGGCTGATGGAGCACTCGCCCTGGGGCGGGCGGCCCGGCGCCGGCTGCGTGGCGCTGAGCTGCGCACCCCCGACTTACACTGGCAAACATGACCCTGGAACAAGTCCTCAAGCACCTGCGCCGCGCCAACGAGGTGGCCCGCGCGGCGATGGAGGCCGGCCACCACCCCTTCGGCGCGCTGCTGATCGCGCCCGACGGCGAAACCGTGCTGCTGGAGCAGCGCAACATCGACAGCGTCAACCACGCCGAGGCCGTGCTGGCGCGCGAGGCCTCGCGGCTGCATGCGCCGGCCTACCTCTGGGACTGCACGCTGGTGACCACGGTCGAGCCCTGCGCGATGTGCTCGGGCACACAGTACTGGGCCAACATCGGCCGGCTGGTCTACGGCCTCAGCGAGCGGGCCCTGCTGCAGTACACCGGCAGCCACCCCGAGAACCCGACGCTGGACCTGCCGTGCCTGGAGGTCTTCCAGCGCGGCCAGAAGGCGATGCAGGTCATAGGCCCGGTGGCCGAGGTCGAAGAAGAGATCGGCGCGCTGCACCGCGCGTTCTGGCGCACGCGGTGAGCCCGCGCGTGCTGCCCACGGCCTCGGTTTGAGGCGGCACCCGCATGGCTTGGCAAGGGCAACTGCAGATCGCCTACCGGCGCGACGGCGAGCGCACCACCGCACTGGACCTGCACCACGGCCCGCTGCGGGTGCTGCAGCGGCTCTACCCCGAAGGCCCCGGCATTTGCCAGCATGTGCTGGTGCACCCGCCCGGCGGCATCGTCGGCGGCGACACACTGGCCATAGCTCTGCGGCTGGCGGCAGGCAGCCACGCGCTGCTCACGACACCCGGCGCGACGCGTTTCTACCGCAGCGACGGTGCGCCGGCCGTGCAGACCCTCAAGGCCACGCTGGAGGAAAGCGCGCGTCTCGAATGGTTGCCACTTGAAACCATCGCCTACAGCGGTTGCATCGCGCAGAACCACTTCAGCTTCGAGCTGGCACCCGGCGCCGAGATGATGGGCTGGGACCTGCTGGCGCTGGGCCTGCCGGCGGCCGGCGCCGCCTTCGAGCGCGGCAGCGTGCTGCAGCACCTGGAGCTGCCGGGCGTCTGGCTGGAGCGTGGCCGCATCGCTGCGGAGGATGCGGCGCTGCTGGCCTCGCCGCTGGGCCTGGCCGGCCACCGCGTGATGGCCACGCTGTGGTTTGCCAGCGGCTCGCCGCTGGCCCCGGCGCGGCGCGACGCCCTGCTGGAGCTGGCACGCGAGCAGTTCGGGCTGTGTGCGCTGAGCGCCACCGCCGGCGCCACCTCGCCCGACCCGCGGGTGGTGGTCTGCCGCGTGCTGGCGCCCCGGGTGGAGCCGGCGTTTGCGCTGTGGCGGGCCGTGCGGGCGGCGTGGCGGAAGGCCGCTTGGCAGCTGGCGGCGGTGCCGCCGCGGGTGTGGAGCACCTGAGGATCTGAACACAGAATTAGCAACTGCTTACTGCCTGTAGGAAAAGTCCTATCAGAATCCGCCGAGCCTAAGTAGGCGGAGTGGTGGATTTTGTGAATTTCTACGCAAAAATTCGGCTTGTGGCTTTGCCGCAGGCCAGGCGCAATGCGCGCCAATGGTTCATAGGCTTAACTTTTTCTGTCTTCGGCCTCGTCGCGTTGGCGGGCTTGGCGGCGCGTGGTGGAGGCGCTTTTGGCGACCCGCCCGGCGCTGCAACTGCCAGTGCCACGGCACCCATGGCCGAACGCCAGCAGGCGGCGGCGGTGAGCGAGCTCGCGGCAACCGGCGTCACCAGCACCGATGCAGTGCGGCTGGCCCAGCAGGCGTCGTTCGGCCCGTCGGAGGCCTTGATCGCCCAGATCCAGCAGGCGGGCATCGCCGGCTGGATCACGACGCAGCTGTCGGCCAGCGGCTCGCGCTTCACCAGTGGGGGCGACAACCGCATCCACCAGAACATGAGCGGTGTCTCCTACTGCAACCAGCCGGCGCAGCAGTCCAGCCCGACTTGCTGGCGCGACTACTACTCGTCGGAGCCCTTGTTGTGGGACTTCTACCGCAACGCCACCACGCGCACCGACCAGCTGCGCCAGCGCGTGGCGCTCGCGCTGCACCAGATCCTGGTGGTCAGCGCGGTCGAGGTCTCGGGCACTTACGGCCTGAGGCTGTACCAGAACAACCTGCTCGACCTCGCTTTCGGCAACTACCGCGACGTGCTGCGCAAGGTGCTGGTGTCTCCGGTGATGGGCGACTACCTGGATGGTGTCAACAACAACCCGGCCGCCCCCAACGAGAACCTGGCGCGCGAGACGCTGCAGCTGTTTTCGCTGGGTACCTGCCTGTTGAACGCCGACGGTACGCTGCAGGGCGGCCGCTGCCTGCCGACCTACGACAACCAGCGGGTGCGCAACTACGCCTTCGCCTTGACCGGCTGGACCTACCCGCGGGGCGGCAGCGCGGCCTGGAAGTGCGGCACGGCGAGCGACGTGAACTGCGTCTACTACGGCGGCGACATGGTGCCGGCAGCGTCGCTGCGCGACCCGGCGCAGCGCAGCCTGCTGTCCGGCGTCTCGGTGCCGGCCGGGGCCGATGCCGTACAGGCGCTGGAGCGGGTGCTCGACAGCGTGATGCAGCATCCCAACATCGCGCCCTTCATGGCCCGCCGCCTGATCCAGAGCCTGGTGCGCAGCGATCCCTCGACGGCCTATGTGCAGCGCGTCGGCAAGGCCTTCAGCAGCGGGCGCTTCAGCACCACCAGCGCGGGCCGCAGCTACAGCTTCGGCGGCGGCAGCAAGGGCGACCTGGCCGCGACCGTCGCGGCGGTGCTGCTGGACAGCGAAGCGCGCAACGCCGCCGAGGTGGTGGCCGCCGCGGGCCACCTGCGCTCGCCCATCCTGCTGTTCACCGGTGCGGTGCGGGCACTCAACGGCCGCACCGACGGCGACGCGCTCGGCGCCTGGTGGGGCGACGGGCTGCAGCAGCATGTCTTCCACTCGCCGTCCGTTTTCAGCTACTACCCGCCGGACTACCCGGTGGCGGGCACGGCGCGCTCCGGGCCGGAGTTCGGCGTCCACAACGCCAGCACCGCGCTGAACCGGCTCAACTACCTGAAGTACCTGATCGACGGCGGCGACGTGGCACCCGACCCGACGGTGCCCAAGGCCATAGGCACGCAGGTGAAGCTCACGGCCTTCAGCAGCAGCGCTGCCGACGCGGGCGCCCTGGTCGACCGCATGGCGGCCATCGTGCTGGGCCGGCCGCTGGCCGGCGAACCCCGGGCCAAGGTGGTCGCGGCCGTGGAGTGGTGGACCAGCGCCCGCGCGCCCGACGACTGGCGCACCCGCCGCGTCGCCGCCGCCGCCTACCTTGTGATGGCCTCGCCGGACTACCAGGTCCAGCGCTGACAGGAAACCCCACGATGAAATGCTCTCTTCACGGCGCCGCTGCGGCGCCCATCGACGCGGCACGCCGCCGCTGGCTGCGACGCTCCTCCACCGCGCTCGCGGCATCGCTGGGCGCCGGCTCGCTGGCCAACTTGCTGCTCGGCACCCGGGTGGCCCATGCGGCCGACTACAAGGCGCTGGTCTGCATCTTCCTGAACGGCGGCAACGACGGCATGAACATGGTGCTGCCGACCGACGACAAGCGCTACGGCCAGTACGCCGCCGTGCGCGCCGCGCTGGCCTTGCCCCAGTCCAGCCTGCGGCCGCTGTCCGGCAGCAGCTACGGCCTGCACCCGTCGCTCGCCAGCCTGCAGCCGCTGTGGGACAAGCGCCAGCTGGTGCCGGTCTTCAACGTCGGCCCGCTGTACGCGCCGCTCAGCAAGACCGAGTACCTCGGCCAGCCGGCCGGCTCGCCGATGATCCCCGACAGCCTGTTTTCGCACGCCGACCAGCAGGTGCTGTGGGAGAGCGGCAATACCGACGGGCTCTCGCGCACCGGCTGGGGCGGCCGCGCCTGCGAAGCGATGGCCACCGTGAACCCGGTGATCTCGTTCGGCGGCAACGCTCGCTTCGGGGCCGAGAGCCTGCGCATGCCGCTGGTGCTGCCCGGCCCGGGCGCGCTCTTCGGCGCCACCGGCCTGCCGCCCGCCGGCACCGGCTGGACACCCGACCTGCTGCGCCGCCAGGCCGTCGACGCGATGTACGCCAACCACACCGGCATGGAGCTGCGCGACGCCCACATCGACCTGCAGAACGGCGCCTTCACCACCTCGGAGCGGCTGGGCCCGCTGGTGGCCTCGGTGCCGGGCGACGCGCTCTCGTCGCCGGTGATCGACGCCGCCTTTGCACCGCTGATGCGCAATGGCGTCTTCGTCGGTCCGCTGGCGCCGCAGCTCTACCAGGCGGCCAAGATGATCTGGTCGAACTCGGTGGTGCAGGGCAACCGGCAGATGTTCTTCGCGTCGCTGGGCGGCTTCGACACCCACCTGGGCCAGCTGACGCGCCATGCCGAGCTGATGAAGGAGCTCGGCGACTCGATGGCGGCGTTCCAGACGGCCTTGACCAACCTCGGGCTGGCCTCGGCCGTCACGACCTTCACGCAGAGCGACTTCGGCCGCACCTTTGCGCCCAACCTCAGCGGCGGCACCGACCACGCCTGGGGCAATCACCACCTGGTGATGGGCGGTGCCTTGCTGGGCCGCAAGACCTACGGCGTCTACCCCGAGCTGGCGCTGGGCGGGTCGGACGACGTCGGCCAGGAGTCCTGGGAGCTGCAGGGCCGCTGGATCCCGACCAGCTCGGTGGACCAGTACGCCGCCACGCTGCTGCGCTGGTTCGGCAGCAGCGAGTCGCAACTCGACAGCGTGCTGCCCAACCTGGTCAACTTCGGCAGCAAGCGCACGCTCGGCTTCCTATAGCTCTCACGGCGACAGCGGGCCGGGCGGCGGCGTGTCGTCGGGGCCGGGGGCCGGCAGCGCCGGCACCGGGTCGTCCAGGCCATCGAAGAGGTCGGGCTCGCGCACCGCCGGCGGCTGTGCCGGGCCGCTGCGGGCCGGCTTGCGGGCCCCGGCCGGCTTGGGCTCCGGCCTTGCCGCATTGAGCTTGCTGAGGTTGGCCACCCGCACGCCCAGCAGGCGCAGTCGCTTGGAGAGGTCGACCCGCTTCAGGCACTGGCCGGCGGTGTGGCGTATCAGCGCCGGGTCGTGGGTGGGCGCGGCCAGGCTCTGGTCGCGCGTCACGGTGCGAAAGTCGTCGAAGCGCAGCTTGATGCCGATGGTGCGGCCCAGGTAGTTCTTGCGGCGCAGGTCCTCGGCCACCTGCTCGCACAGCTCGGTGAAGATGCGGCCCAGCTCGGCCTTGTCGCGCACCGCGTGCAGGTTGCGCTCGAAGGTGGTCTCGCGGCTCATCGAGACCGGCTCGCTGCGCGTGCTCACCGGCCGCTCGTCGATGCCGTTGGCCGCGCGCGCCATCCACTCGCCATGGCTGCGGCCGAAGTGCTCCACCAGCCAGGCGGGGGCGCAGGCGGCCAGCTCGCCTATCGTCGTCACGCCCAGGCCGTTCAGCTTGGCGGCGGCCTTCGGCCCGATGCCGTTGATCGCGCGCACCGAGAGCGGCCAGATGCGCGGCTGCAGGTCGGCCTCGGTGAGCACGGTCAGGCCGTCGGGCTTGTCGAGCTCGGAGGCGATCTTGGAGAGCAGCTTGTTGGGCGTCACGCCGATCGAGCAGCTCAGGCCGGTGCTTCGCTTGACGTTGTTCTTGATCTCCAGCGCGATCGCCCGCACGCCACCCAGCGGGTCGTGGCCGACGGCGTCCTGCGCGCCGGGCACCTCGCTCAGGTCGATGTAGATCTCGTCGATACCGCGGTCTTCGATCACCGGCGCGATCTCGGCGACGGCGGCCTTGAATTGCCTCGAACGGTAACGGTAGGCCTCGAAGTCGGTCGGCAGCAGGATGGCCTGCGGCGCGAGCTGCGCCGCCTTCATCAGCCCCATGCCGGAGCGCACGCCGAAGTGGCGCGCCTCGTAGGTGGCGGTGGTGACGACGCCGCGGCCGGCGTAGTCCCCCAGCAGCGCGTACTCGCGCGTGCCGTCCTCCCGCTCCCGCGGCTGGTGCCGCCTGCCGCCGCCGATCACGACCGGCTTGCCGCGCAGGTCGGTGTAGCGCAACAGCTCGACGGAGGCGTAGAAGGCGTCCATGTCGAGGTGGGCGATCAGGCGGCGGGGGGTGGGCATGGATGTCGATTGTGCTTTCTGGCGGGGTTCGCGCTTTTTTGTGTGATCCCTTTGCGAGGGGTGAGCGAGCCGCTGCCGGGTGCCCTCCGTGCGGCCCGGAGGCAGCGGCAGGCACCACCGAGCCCTGCGGCGAGAGGTGGCATACCAAGGCTCCAGACCAGCGAAGCGTTCGTGGCCCGCGCCTTTTCTTCGCATGCCACCGCAGGGCCGGCTGAGCTCGCTCCTCTCCAAGCACGCGGAGAAATTGACTCTGACCCCATTTCGGAGGGGCCTAAGCCGCGATGAAGGTCGTCACGTCATCCAGCACCGGCGCCAGCCATCTCAGCGGTGGGGCAAAGGCGGCGATCAGCGTCGCGTGGCTGGGCTTGTCGTAGAGCATGAGCTCCACCGCCACGCCTTGCGCACGCAGCCGCGTCGCCAGGGCCACGGTGCTGCGCTGCGGGTCGACCAGCGTGTCGGTCGCCGCGGCACCGAGGAAACAGCGCGGCGATGCGGCGCTGGCCCAGTCCACCGGCTGGCTGTCGCGCGGGTAGTCGGGATGGTGGAAGACCGGCTGCACGTCCTTGTTGCCGGTCGGCAAGAAGTCGTAGGGGCCGGCCAGGCCGACCCAGCCGGCGAGCTCGCGCGGCGAGTGGCCGTCGGCCGCGAGCCAGCGCTGGTCCAGCGCCAGCATCGCGGCGTTGTAGGCGCCGGCGCTGTGGCCCATCAGGTGGATGCGGGCGGGGTCGGCGCCGTGTTCGCCGGCATGCGCCAGCAGCCAGGCCATCGCGGCAGCGCTGTCCTGCAGGAAGGCGGGGTAGCTGACCTCGGGGTAGAGCCGGTAGTCGGCCACCGCGGCCGCGATGCCGCGCTGCGCCAGCGCCTCGCCGACGAAGCGGTAGTCGGCGCGGTCGCCGTTGTTCCACGAGCCGCCGTAGAAGAACAGCACGGCGGGCCAGCCGGCGGCGGGGCGTGCCAGCTCGGGCGGCGGCAGGTAGAGGTCGAGCTGGCGGCGCGGGCCGGGGCCGTAGGGCAGGCCGGTTTGCACCACGGCGTCGCCGCCGGAGACGGCATTCAGCACCCGCAGCGGGGAGCAGGCGGCCAGGCCGCTGCAGGCGGCCGCCAGCGTGGCGAGCGCGCCGCGGCGCGAGACGGGGATGGGGGAGGGCGGCTGCATTGGCGGGCATACGCAGCCGGGGCGGGCCTGGATGCAGCGCGCGGTCCGCGCCGCCGTGGTTCAGCCCGCCAGCCGTGCCCGGTGCCGCTCGATCTGCGAGCGCACCTGGGCCGGCGCCGTGCCGCCCAGCACGTTGCGCGCGTTCAGCGAGCCGGTGAGGGTCAGCACCTCGAAGACGTCTTCGGCGATCGTCGGGTTGAAGCCCTGCAGCGTGGCGAGCGGCAACTGGGCCAGGTCCAGCCCCTGGCGCAGGCCCTCCTTGACGGCGTGCGCGACCACCTCGTGGGCATCGCGGAAGGGCAGGCCCTTCTTCACCAGGTAGTCGGCCAGGTCGGTCGCGGTGGCGTAGCCGCGCAGCGCGGCGCGCTCCATCGCCTCGGCCTTGACCTTCAGCCCGCCCGAGCGCGCGCCGCTGGCCGCGTCGACCTCGCCGCCTATCATCTCGGCCATGATGCGCAGCGTGTCCTTCACGGTGTCCACCGTGTCGAACAGCGGCTCCTTGTCCTCCTGGTTGTCCTTGTTGTAGGTCAGCGGCTGGCCCTTCATCAAGGTGATCAGCGCCATCAGGTGGCCGACCACGCGGCCGCTCTTGCCGCGCGCCAGCTCGGCGACGTCGGGGTTGCGCTTCTGCGGCATGATGGACGAGCCGGTGCAGTAGCGGTCCGAGAGGTCGATGAAGCCGAAGTTCTGGCTCATCCAGAGCACGATCTCCTCGGCCATGCGCGAGACGTGGATCATCACCAGCGTGGCGAAGGCGCTGAACTCGATCGCGAAGTCGCGGTCGCTGACCGCATCGAGGCTGTTCTGGCAGACGCCGTCGAAGCCCAGGCTGCTGGCGACGCGCTCGCGGTCCAGCGGGTAGCTGGTGCCGGCCAGCGCGGCGGCGCCCAGCGGCAGGCGGTTGACGCGCTTGCGCACATCGGCCAGGCGCTCGGCGTCGCGCGCGAACATTTCCACGTAGGCCAGCAGGTGGTGGGCAAAGCTCACCGGCTGCGCCACCTGCATGTGGGTGAAGCCGGGCATCACGGTCTCGCTGTGCTCTGACGCGGCGGCGACCAGCGCGCGCTGCATGTCCGCCAGCAGCAGCGCGATCTGGTCGATCTCGCCGCGCAGCCACAGGCGCACGTCGGTGGCCACCTGGTCGTTGCGCGAGCGGCCGGTGTGCAGGCGCTTGCCGGCGTCGCCGACCAGCTGGGTCAGGCGGGCCTCGATGTTGAGGTGCACGTCTTCCAGCTCCAGCTTCCACTCGAAGCGGCCGGTGGCGATGTCTTCGGCGATCTGCGCCATGCCGCGCTCGATCTCGGCCAGGTCTTGCGCGCCGATGATGCCCTGCGCGGCCAGCATGCGCGCATGGGCCAGGCTGCCCTCGATGTCGGCCTGCCAGAGGCGCTTGTCGAAATCGACGCTGGCGGTGTAGCGCTTGACCAGCTCGCTCATGGGCTCGGAGAACAGCGCGGACCAGGCCTGGGACTTGTTGTCGAGGGGGTTGGAGCTCATCGGGGTGGGGCAGCAGGAGGAAGAGGGCGTTGCCGGCCGCCGGGCGGCGGGCCGGCGGCGGCGAGGGCATCGCTGGGAGGGGCCGCCATTTTAGGGCGCGGGCAGGGCCCGCCGCGCGTGACAATGAGCGCCGTGAAACCCCGCCCCGATACCGGCGCCAGCACGCTGTTCGACGACCTGCGCGACGCCGTCACCACCCACGATCCGGCAGGGCAGGCCGCGCTGCCGCTCTGCCGCAGCGGCACCATGCTGCGCGCACTGCTGCTGGTGCACGCGGTGCTGGGCGTGGGGCTGCTCTTCGCCGCACGCACGCCGGCGGCGTGGATCGCCTCGCTGGCGGTGGCCGCCACGGTGGCCGTGCCCGCCACGCTGGCCTGGCTGCTGGCCATCTGCGCCGCCCGGCACTGGCTGGCACGCCAGTCGCCGGTGGTGCAACTGGCCTGCGCCAGCGCGGCCGGCGCCGTCGCCACGCTGATGCTTTGGTGGCCGATGCGTGCGCTGGACTTCGACACGGCCGCCGTGCCGCTGCCCTGGATGGCCGCGCTGGCGCCGGCGCTCACCGGCGCGATGCTCGCCGCGATGCTGTTCCAGTCCGAGCGCTGGCGCGAGCGCGCCCGGCTGCCGGCGGCGGCCGCGGCGCGGCTGGCCGACCTGCAGACGCGCATCCGCCCGCACTTTCTCTTCAACACGCTGAACACCGCGATCACGCTGGTGCAGATCGACCCGCGCCGCGCCGAAGAGGTGCTGGAGGACCTGGCCGACCTGTTCCGCGCCGCGCTCGGCGCGCTGGACCAGGCCACCACACTGGGCGCCGAGGTGGAGCTCTCGCGCCGCTACCTGGCCATCGAGCAACTGCGTTTCGGCAGCCGGCTCGACGTCGAGTGGGATCTGGACCCGGCGGCCATCCACGCCCGCCTGCCGCCGCTGGCGCTGCAGCCGCTGATCGAAAACGCGGTGCGCCACGGCATAGAGCCCAGCGACCGTGGCGGCACGATAGAGATACGCACGCGGCGCCGGCGCGACCGGGTGCTGATCTCGGTCACCAACACCGTCGCCAATGCCCCTTCGCGGCCGGGCCACGGCATCGGCCTGGCCAGCGTTCGCGAGCGGCTGCGGCTGATGCATGATCTGGAGGCCGATTTCCGGGTCGGCCTGATCGAAGACGGCCGCTACCGCGTCAGCCTCAGCGTGCCGGCATGAGCCTTTGTTGAACCGCACTCGCACGTGGACCACAGCCCCCGCCTCCGTGTCCTGATCGTCGACGACGAACCGCTGGCCCGGCTGCGCCTGCGCAGCCTGCTGGCCGACTGCGCCAACCCCGGTGCCGAGGTGGTCGGCGAGGCCGGCAGCGGGGCCGAGGCGCTGCACGCGCTGCAAAGCCTGGCGATGCCGGTCGACGCCTTGCTGCTCGACATCCGCATGCCCGGCATCGACGGGCTGGCGCTGGCCGAGCGCTTGCGCAGCCAGCCCGCGCCGCCGGCGGTGGTCTTCGTGACGGCCCATGCCGACCATGCGCTGGACGCCTTCGAGATCGCCGCGGTCGACTACCTGACCAAGCCGGTGCGGCGGGCCCGGCTGCAGGAGGCGCTGGGCCGGGTCGCGCAGCGTCTGGGCCGCACGGTCGCCGCCCCCGCGCCGGCGACCGCCGCCGAGGCGCCCATGCTGGTCGTCAGCGACCGCGGCCGCATGCTGCGCATCCCGGTGGCCGACGTGGTCTACCTGCGCGCCGAGATGAAGTACGTGACCCTGCGCACCACGCGCCACGCCTATGTGCTGGACGACGCGCTGGCCGACCTGGAACAGCGCCTGGGCGACGCGGCCGTGCGCATCCACCGCAACGCGGTGGTGGCCAAGGCCGCGGTGCGCGCGCTGGAGCGGCGCGTGCTGCCGGGCCAGGAGGCGGAGGAGGGGGGAGAGAGCTGGGCGGTGCGGCTGGCGCCGCTGGACGAGTGGCTGGCGGTATCACGCCGGCAGCTCGCGACGGTGCGCCAGGTGATCACTGCCGAAGGCCTGTAAAAACGTCTCGCCCACGCCAAGGGGCGTGCGCGGAACCGGCTCCGCCGGGCCAGTGGCCAGGCCCTTCGCCAGGCACAAAGGGTCCGCTGGACCCTTTGTGTCCGGGCTCAGCCGCCTCGGGGGGGCAGCGACCGCCAGGGAGCGTGGGGGCCCCATTCACCCGGTATTGCGCAGCCCCGCCGCCACCCCGTTGATCGACAGGTGGATGCCGCGCTGCAGCCGCTCGTTCACCGGGTCGCCCTCGCGGCGGCTGCGGTAGCGCCGCATCAGCTCCACCTGCAGGTGGTTGAGCGGGTCGAGGTAGGGGAAGCGGTGCTCGATGGAGCGCGCCAGCGCCGGGTTGGAGTGCAGGCGGTCGGTTTCGCCGGTGATCAGCGTCAGCGCCTCGTTGGTCTTCTCCCACTCGTTGCGGATGGCGGTGAAGATCTTCTTGCCCAGGCGCTTGTCCTCGACCAGGTCGACATAGCGCGCGGCGATGCGCAGGTCGCTCTTGGCCAGCACCATGTCGAGGTTGGACAGCAGCGTGCGGAAAAACGGCCACTGCTTGTACATGCGCTGCAGCAGCTCGAGCTTGGCGGCCTGCTCGGCCTCGTTGGCCTTTCCCTTGCCGAGGAAGCTGCTCACCGCCGAGCCGAAGCCGGCCCAGCCCGGCAGGCCGACACGCGACTGGCCCCATGAGAAGCTCCAGGGGATGGCGCGCAGGTCCTCGATCGCGCGGGTGGACTTGCGCGAGGCCGGGCGCGAGCCGATGTTCATCTCGGCGATCTCGCGGATGGGCGTGGCCGAGAAGAAGTAGTCGGTGAAGCCCGGGGTCTCGTAGACCAGCGTGCGGTAGGCCTGCATGCTGGCCTGGCTGAGGGTCTCGGCCGCGTCGAGAAAGGCCTTGGGCGCTGCCTTGGTGGGGTGCAGCAGCGTGGCCTCCAGCGTGGCGGCGACCAGGGTCTCCAGGTTGCGCCGGCCGATCGCGCGGATCGACGAGCGCGGCCGCGAGGTCCTCGTCGCGCGGAGCCGGCGCCGGATCCCGATCAACCGCGTCGTGCCC